>NZ_OY781925.1:3325637-3673456 GCF_963677305.1 uncultured Holophaga sp. | reverse complement strand
GAACATGAGGCCGATGGTCGCCCAGGAGACGTTCAGACCCGGGATCAGGATGCGGGCGTAGCGCATGCCTTCGCCTACACCGATCACCGCCGTGGCGATATAGGAGAGCAGGGTCAGACAGGCGGCTGCGAGCTTCTTGTTGGTGCTGTTGAGGAGCAGGGTGTAGGTTCCGCCATTCAAGGGCAGGGCTGCACCCACCTCGCCGTAGATGCTGCGGAAGAGGTAGAGAATGAGGGCCACCAGGATGAGAGCCAGAGGGGCATAGATGCCTGCGGCCAGGGAGCTGAGGGCGGCCACGTAGAGGCAGCTGGAGGTGATGTCGTTGCCGCAGAGGGCCGTGGCCAGCCATTGCCCGAGGTGCTTGCCGTGGCCCCAGCCCAGCATCTTCACCTGCACGGGCTCCGAGCCCAGGTCATCGAGTTTGCGGGCCTCGCCCCAACCGGCGAAGGCCCAGGACTGGTTCGGGTCGCTTCTCACCTCTGCGGCATCGCTCATGGGCTCTCCGTGGGGGCTGGGAATCAGGCCTCAGTCTAGCGGCTCATGCGGTCCATGCGGACCGGCAGGCGGACAGGGGAAAGGGTTGACATCGGAAGGACCCCTGCGTAGCGTGAAGTTACCAACAGAACCTCGAGTCCCATTGGTATTCCAACGCTGATTCCCATTCGCAAACCATGTCGGTGTCCGGCGTGATCCGTGTACGGAGCCGACCCGTTTTATTTCCCTTAATACAGGAGGAAATCATGAAGGTTATGAAGTGGAGTGAGGGCGACGTCTACGAAGGTCCTGGCCACTTTGGCTGCTGGGGCATCCACAAGGTGCTCGCCGGCCGCGAGACCCCCGGCATGACTGTCAACGTCTCCCAGTTCCTGCCCGATGGTGGTGCGCACATGGGCGCCACCCCCACCCTGGACAAGTACTACCACGTCCTTGAGGGCACCCTGGTCATCAAGACCCCCGCAGGCGATGTCTACACCCTCGAGAAGAACGACGCCATCTACATCCCCGCTGGCGAGGAGCGCCTGATGCACGTTCCCGGCCCCAACACCTGCACCGTGCTGGTGGTTCTGGCCAAGGTCTGATCGGACCCGGCCCCCTGAAGCGGGACGCCTCCGGGCGTCCCGCTTTTTTGGCATCCAGATGGATCAATAGCTCAGGATCTTGGTGTCCTTGCGGAAGAGGGTGCCCATGACTAGATCCGGGGTGCCGACTGTGACTCCAGGGAGGAGGTCTCTCGGGGTCAGGCCCATGTCCTTCATGCAGCCCCCGCCTGCGATGACCTTGCCGCCTGCGCCCATGAAGGCCGAGAGGCGGGCGGCGAGGCTGGTGTCCCTCACGGGGTAGCTGTTCCGGGCGACGGCGACTTTGATGGCGTCGAGCCTCAGGAGCAGGGTGACGGGGTGTCCCCGCTTCAGGGCCACGGAGGCGATGTCCAGGGCACCCTCAAAGAGGGGGGCCCTGTCCGTGGACATGGAGAGGACCAAGCTGTCCATGGACTCCTGGGGGGAGGAGGGAGGGGTCGTTGCGTCCATGCCCAGGGTGGAACCGAGGATGAGCGCCGCCATGGCGAGGTTGCGGATTCCGTTGTGACTCATGAGGATCTCCCTTTGCGTCAGAAACTCAGGCTGAGCTTGCCCACCACTGATCGGGGGGCCCCTGGGTAGTAGTAGGCGCTGGTGCTGCTCAGGGCTTGGTAGTAGCTCGCGTTGATGAAGCCGATGTAGCGCTTGTCCAGCAGGTTGTCGACGCCGAGGGAGGCCTGCATCTCCCCCCGGGAGAGCTTGCGGGCGTAGCTGATTCCCAGGTCGGCGGTGGCATAGCCCGGGACCCGCTGGAGATGCTGGGTGTCCCCATAGCGGGTGCCGGTGTAGTGGACAATGGGAGAGAGCGTGCATGGGCCGAGGTGCCAGGCGGCACCCATCCTGCTGGACCAGAGGGGCACATCGGGGAGCTGGAGCCCCCTCACGGCCAGGGTGCCGCCGCTGCTGAGGGGCAGGTCGGAGGCGAACTCGTTGCGGTCATAGGAGAGGGTTCCGAAGAGCTCGAGCTGGCGCAGGACACTCCAGTTCCCGGCCAGCTGTACGCCCCAGGCCTTGCTCTCCCCCACATTCTGGGAATAGGCGACCCCCAGACCCGGGTTGTAGGAAACGCCCTTGTGGTGGGACCGGGAATAGTAGAGGGTCGGCTCCAACCAGCCGCGCTCGAAGGTGCTGCGAAGGCCGAAATCGGCTGCGGTGGAGGTCTCCGGTCTCATCTGGTGCCAGAGCTGGTCGGCGGTCACGCCCTGGGCGTGGAAGGTGGCGTAGTTCTGCTGGTAGACCGGCCAGATATCGAAGGCGGGGGCGCCGTAATTCCTTCCCAGACTGAATTTGAGGGTGTTGATGGGGTTCAGGTCCCAGGTCATGCCCAGGAAGGGGAGGGCCTCATGGACGCTGAAGCTGCTGGCGCTGCGCTCGGCCACCACCCCCGTGGATTGGGAGAGGGCCTGGTGGTAGGAGACGTCGCCGATGCCGGTGGTGTTGTAGAAGTCGAGGCCGGGCATGGTCTCCAGGATGTAGCGCAGTCCGGCCTGGAGCTGCATCGCCCCGAAGCTGCGGTCCGCCATGGCGTAGGCGCTGTGGTACTGGTGGCGGTCGACGGTCTTGGCCAGGATGGCCCAGGTGGCGCCGCCGCTGAGGTCCCCTGTTGAGGTGGGGGTGTACATCTTCCAGGCGGTGGGGGGGCCCGGCGGGACCATGGTGGTCCACCAGTAGCCCACCTTCAGCCCCGTCTCCCCGAAGCGGGTCTGGAACTCGGCCGTCAGACCATAGGAGTCATGATCCATCAGCCAGTCGCGGACCTTGCCGTTGGCCATGCCGTCCAGGTAATACCCCTTCTCCTGCTGATAGAAGGGCTTGACTACGAGCTTGGAGTCCTTGCCCCCCCGCCAGGTGAACTCGCCAAGCAGGGACCAGTCCTTGAAGTCCTGGCGGTTGTAGCCGTGGTAGGAGATGGCCTGGGCGGCGGTAGCGCTGGAGGTGTCGCTGTAGTCAAAGCCGCGGTAGGTGCCCAGGTCCATGGCCTGGGCGTAGGTCAGGGCGCGGTAGTTGTCCTCCTTCATCTTGTTGAAGGCGGCGAAGACCTTGAAGTCGGCCTGGCTGCCCAAGCGGGTGGCGAAGGCGGCCTCCATATTGTTCCGGCCCTCCGGGGAATCCCCGGGACCGCGCCACTTGGAGGCTTGGCTGTGGGAGCCGGAGAGGAAGAAGGCGCTGCCGTTGGCCAGGGTGCCACTGTCGTAGCGCAGGAAGCTGCGGGAGAGGTTGAAGGAACCCAGGCTCTGGGCGAAGCGAAGGCCGCGCTTGGCCTTGGGCCAGAGCAGCTCGGTGTTCATGACGCCGGTGTTGGTGAAGATGGAGAAGGTGTCGGCCGGTACCGGACCCTGAGTCAGGGAGACGGAGGCATAGTTCTCGCTGTCATAGAGGAACAGCTGACCGGGACCCGGGTTGACCCCGTTGACGGGGACGCCTTCAATGTTGCCGTTGACCCCATGGGTGGCGAGCTCACCCCGGACCCGCAGCCCCTTGCTTCCGCCTGGGATGTTCGCCAAGCCGAAGGCATCCACCGCATGGACATTGACCGAGGGCATGCCCTCCAGGGCTTGGTAGTAGTTGGTGCCCCCGGCTCCCGCCCAGAGTTCGATCCCGGACGGGTCCACGCTGTACTGGGTGGCGGCCTCCGAGGACTGGGCGACGGCACCGCTCCTGGCAGACTTGGCCGAGACGGAGGCCGCTTCGAGGGTCACCGTCTCGTCAGGCTGAGGGGAGGCGGCGCCGAGCAGGCTCGGCAGGGTAAGCAGAATGAGGGGACGTGTCATCCCGGGTCTGGACTTTCTGGTCATGCTCATGGCTCCTTGCGAGGCTCCGCCAGGGAACCCTCTGGGTTCCGCGGCTGAGCGGTGGGGTGGCATCGGAGCCCCGGGACCCGGGGACCAGGACTGCCGGAAGTCGCCTTGGCATTGGCTACTGTGAGGCGCCGGAAGCCCTACGGGTGGTTATAGCATAAAGTATATTACGATCAAGGTTGTTCTGCGCATATGACGGCAACACGATTCTCCATGGCCGGTCCAAGCGGGCACCCGGCATGGCCCCAGATGGCTATGGCAGCCTTCAGAGCATAGGAGAATCCTGGCACTGGGCCCTTCGCCTTGAACAGGATGCCTCACGCCATGGTGGCTTCGGGATTCCCTACTCAGGGATCAGGGATCAGGGAATGGTCTGCGGGGGGCGGGGACTTCAGGGTGCTTCTTCATCTGCCTCGAGGCTCAACTCCTCCCCGCCGACCTCCAGGCGGTACTGGCGGCCGACGAAGGCGAAGCCCGCGCCCAGCTCCAGCAGGAAGCGGGTGATGTGGCGGACCAGGGCGGACTCGATGTCGCGCTCCAGGGCCTCCTCGCCGACCCCCAGGAAGTCGAAGAGATAGGGATCCTTCAGGCTCTCCTGGGCGAGCGTAGCCTGGGAGACCGGGGGGCGGTCCTCGAAGTTGGTGACGGCCTGTCCCTGACGCTCGAAGGGGCGGTGCTTGATGTGGGGCTGGAGGGTGGTCCGGGACCAACCCTGCTGGGTTGTCCGGACGGCCAGCCATGCCCACTCTGCATCGCTCCGCACCTGGGTCAGCAGGGTCACGATGTGGAACCAGGGCAATTGGTCAGCAGCCTGCTGGTCAATTGAGTAAATCCCTACTCCATAAGGGCTTGAGGTCGATTTATCTTATGCCCATGTTGTGCATTGACCCCTAGAAACTGGGTAGAACAGAGGCTCACCCACGGGTGCATTCCAGGTCTTCGACAGCTAAGAAAAAAGCCTTGAATCGTTAAGATTCAAGGCTTTGGCACTTCTAGGTTTGGTAGCGGGGACAGGATTTGAACCTGTGACCTTTGGGTTATGAGCCCAACGAGCTACCGGACTGCTCCACCCCGCGGTAGAAGATTAGTGTATCACGCCGGGCGGGGAAATCAAGGATGAAATGCGCTACTCTGCTGGTGCGGAGTGGTGATGGTTGGTTCTCTGTCCATGTTTTTCAAGGGTTTTCGGGTTCTGAGGGGCTGTGCTCTGGGTGTGCTGGCCCTGGTGGGGGTTTGGCTCCAGGCCTCGCCGGAGAGGTGGTTCGAGGTGCCGAAGTCGCCCCGTCTGGCGAGCTACCGGATCCAGGCGAATCTGGACTGGCCGGGGAAGCGCATCGAGGGGCGGGAGACGATCTCTTGGAGGAACGGGGGGACGGCGCCGACCTCGGAGTTCCCACTTCACCTCTATCTCAATGCTTTCAAGAGTCCCCGCTCCCTCTTCTACCGGGAGTCGGAGGGGCGGATGGCCGACCCGGCGCTGCCCTCCTCCTGGGGCTACTGCCAGCTGAAGTCGGTGAAGCTCGGCGGCCAGGCCCTGCAAGGGCACTACGGTGAGGATGAGACAGTCTATTGGGTGAAGCTAGGGCGTCCAGTCCAGCCTGGGGAGAGCATCCACCTGGACATCGAGTGGGAGAGCCTCTTTCCCCAGATCCGCTGTCGCAGCGGCTACACCCCCGAGGGGGACTTCCTCATGGTGGCCCAGTGGTTCCCCAAGGTGGGGGTCTACCTGCAGGACCGCTGGATCTGCGATGCCTATCACGCCTTTACGGAGTTCTTCGCGGACTTCGGAGTCTACGATGTGGAGCTCTCGGTCCCCAATGCCCTCCTGATCGCGCACACCGGGGCCTCCATCCCCCAGGGGGCCTTCGACGCCAAGCCCGACCCCTCCCGCAAGGGCCATGTCCTCTATACCGTCCATGCCGAGGATGTGCATGATTTCGCCTGGGCGGTCATGCCCAGGGGCTCCTGGGGCCTGCGCAAGTACATCTGGCGCCGGGACAACCGCGAGACCGAGATCTTCATCTACTACCGGGCCAATCATCTCATCCATGTGGACCGGCAGTTGCGGGCTCTCAAGGCCGCTCTGCGGCAGGCCAACGAAGGGCTCTTCCCCTATCCCTACCCGGTCTTCAGCCTGGTGGATGTCCCGCAGGGGGTTGACGAGATGGAATACCCCACCCTGGTGAGCGCCAGCTCCAAGGCCTTCGATCCCACGGGCCAGCGCTACGGGCTCGAGGACACGGTGATTCACGAGTTCGCCCACCAGTACTTCTACGGCATGCTGGCCTCCAATGAGGTGGCCGAGCCCTGGCTGGATGAAGGCTTCGCCAGCTGGTTCACGGCCAAGGTGGTGGACCAGGACTTCCAAGGTTTCTTCAACAGCCGGCGCTTCTATGCCGACGCCTCGACCCTGGACTGGGCCGACTACTGGCAGGACCCTACCGGCGACTCCATCCTGCGCCCCGGCAACCAGGCCCGGGACCTGCGGAGCTACGGGCGCTTCGCCTATTCCAAGCCGGCCCTCATGCTGGCCCAGCTGGAGGCCTTCCTGGGGCGGCCGGTGATGGAGCAGGTCATGGCGGCCTACGCGAAGGAAATGGCGTTCCGGCACCCCACGGGGCAGGACTTCCGGCGCATCGCCGAGCGGGTCTCCGGGCGGGATCTCTCGGGCTTCTGGCGGGACTTCGTGCAGGGCACCGAGGTCCTGGATGTGATCATCGAGAAGGTGAATGTCCGAGACAGCCTGGACGGCGGCTGGCGGGAGACGCCCCGGGGCATGGCCTTCGCCCCTCCGGTGCCTGTGGCGCCCGGGTCCCAGGGTTCGGTCACCCTCCAGCGTCGGGGTGGGATTCAGGCCCCCATCACCCTCTGGGTACGCCTTGAGAACCGGATGGAATACCGGGTGACCTGGGACGGGCAGGACCGCTGGGCGACCTTCGACTTCGACAGCCCGGTCGAGGCCGCCATCCTGGATCCGGATGGCAACTATCCCCTGCTGAAGGACCGGCTTCACGCCTCCTATGCCGCCAGGCCCGTGCGCCGCGGTCTCCACTACTGGTCCCAGATGGTCTGGGGCGTGGTCCTGGGCATCCTGCAGGCCATCGGGTTGGGCTGAGATGATCCATTTCCAGGGGCTCGAGGTCCGGTACGGCGCGAAGCCAGCCCTGCAGGACCTGGACCTGGAATTGGAGGAGGGGGTCACTGGACTCCTGGGCCCCAACGGGGCGGGCAAGTCCACCCTGCTCAAGGCAATGCTGGGGCTCCTCGCCCCCAGCGCGGGGCATGGTGAGGTCCTGGGCATCCCCCTGGGCAGTCCGGAGGCGGTGCGCCTGCGCGCCCGGGTGGGCTACATGCCCGAATACGATGCCCTCATCGAGGACGCCTCCGCCTTCGAGCAGGTGGCCTTCTGGGGCGAGCTCTCGGGACTGGGGGCCGGACAGGCCCGGGATCGGGCCCACGAGGTCCTGCACTTCGTGGGGCTGGACGAGTCCCGCTACCGCTTGGTGTCTGGCTACTCCACGGGCATGCGTCAGCGGGTCAAGCTGGCCCAGGCCCTGGTCCACAGCCCAGGGCTCCTCTTCCTGGATGAGCCCACCAACGGCCTGGATCCCGAGGGCCGCTCGCGCATGCTTGACTTGGTCCTCAAGGTCCGGGGGCAGCTGGGGGCCAGTGTCCTTCTGGCCAGCCACCTCCTGGAGGATGTGGAGCGCTGCGCCGACCACCTGGTGATCCTGGATCGGGGGCGGCTGAAGGCCAGTGGGAGCATGGCCGGACTGCGGGGGCGCCTGGCCCGGCGCTTCGAGCTGCGCTTCCTGGAACCCCTGCTGCCCGATCAGGAGGCTGCCCTGCCGGAGCTGGGGGCGGTGCTGGGCTTGCGCGGGGGTGTCTATGATGTGGAATTGGGGGAGGCGGATCCCGCGGCGCCCTTCCGCTGGGCCCAGGAGCGGGGGGCTGTCCTGGTGCAGCTCAGTCCCCGCCACGACCGCCTGGACGAAGTCCTGTTGCGGGCCTTGCAGGACTGAACATCATGCCGATCCATGCCCCCAGCCTGCCTCCAGTGCCCCAGACGGGGCAGGGTCTGCCCGCAGCCCTGGTCCTGGCCCGTTTCGAGCTGCGGCGTCTCCTGCGCCAGCGTCTGGGGCGCTTCTTCGGCTTCGCCTTCCTCCTGGTGCTCCTGGTGGACCTGGGCACCCTCTACCTCAAACACCTGGTGGGCAGCGCCGGGGGTTTTGCCCAGCGCTTCCTGCCCCAGGGGGCAGGCTTGCAGGCTGGGCTCCTGGGGCACAGCCTGCTCGGGCTCCTCTGGCTCCAGGTAGCCCTGGTGGGGGGCGGGCTGGTGGCCCGGGATACCCTCTTCCGCATCCGGCCCCTGCTCTACGCCCATCCGGTCAGCCCTGTGGGCTACCTGGCCGGGAAGGGCCTGGTGGCGGCGGGTCTGCCCCTGCTGGTGCAGCTCCCTTTCATCCTGCTGCCCTGGGCCCTGTCCCTGCTGGTGGCGGGGCCCCGGGGGCCCATCTGGGCCACGGCCCCCCTGCACCTCCTGCCCGCCGCCCTGCTCATCGCCCTCCTCATGGGCTCCCTCTCCCTGGGGGCCTCCTCCCTGGCCTCCACCCCCCGGGGGGGCTTCGCGTGGTGTCTGGGGGCGGTGCTGGGCTTCGGGCTCCTGGGTCATCTCCTGGCGGGCTTCCTGGGGCAGGGGGCCTGGGAGGCCCTGGGACCGGCGGCGCTGGCGGAGGCTTGGCCCCGGTTGCTCTGTGGGGCACCGGCGACCTTCGGCTGGCTCCCGGTCGTGGCGGGAAGCCTGCTGCACGGCCTGGGCTGGTTGGTGCTGGCCCACTTCAGGACCCGACCCGGGGAGGCCCTGGCATGAGTCTGGTGTGGCTGGACCGCGCCTCCCTCCGCTACGGCGAGATCCTGGGGCTCTCCCCCACCTCCTTCAGCCTGCCTGAGGGGGGCGGGATCACGGGGCTCCTGGGTCCCAACGGGGCGGGGAAGTCCTCCCTCATCCAGTTGCTCTGCGGGCTTCTGCCCCCTTCGGGCGGGACGGTACGGGTCTTCGGGGAGGCCCCCTTCCGCAATCCCGGGGTGTTGGCGCGGATCGGCCTGGTGCCTGAGGGGGATCGCTTCCCCACGGGGCTCCGGGGGCTGCCCTGGCTGCGGATGATGGGGCGCCTCTCCGGGCTCGGGGGAGCCGGGTTGGAGCGCGCCTTGGACCGGACCCTGGACGCCGTGGGTATGGCGGATCTGGCACACAAGCCCTTCTCGGCGATGTCCAAGGGGATGCGGCAGCGGCTCCGTCTGGCTCAGGCCCTGCTCCATGAACCCGGCTTCCTGGTGCTGGACGAACCCTTCAATGGTCTGGATCCCGCTGCCCGCCTCGAGCTGATGGCCATGCTGCGCCGCCTGGCCTCGGAGGGGTGCCGGATCCTGGTGTCCAGCCACATCCTGGGGGAGGTGGCCCAGCTGACGGACACCATCCTCCTCCTCTTCCGGGGGCGTCTCCTGGCGGAGGGGACCGTGGCCGAGATCCGGGCCCTCCTGGACCGGCATCCCGTGGAGCTCCGCATCGGCTCGAGCGATCCGCGGGGCGTGGCGCGCTGGGCCGTGGCGCAGCCAGGGCTGGTGGGGCTGCGTCTGGAGGAGGGGGCGGTGGTGCTCTCGGTCAGCTCTCCCCGTGACTTCCTGCCAGCCCTGCAGGAGGCCGTCTGTGCCGGAGGGCTCCCGGTGGGGGCCCTGAACCCCCTGGACATGGACCTGGACGCCGTCTTCCGCTACCTCGTCCGGGATCACGCCTGATGCGTCGGGCACCCTCTCCTCTCACCACTCTGGGGGCCATCCTCCTGGGGCATCTCCCACGCTTGCTCCAGTTCCGGGGCTGGCTGGTGGCGGCCCTGCCCCTGCTGGTGGGGGCGGCGGGCGTGGCCATGGGCGCTGCGCGGCACCTGGGCGGCGGGCCGGTGGGTCCCGGGCTGGCCCTGGGGCTCTATCACCAGGGGCTGGTGGCGGTGATCCTGCCCATCATGGCCCTGGTGGTGGCCCCTGCGGGGATCCGGGAGGACCTGGAACAGCGGGTCCTGCCCTTCCTGCTGGTGCGCCCGGTGCCGGTCTGGGTCCTGCCTCTCTCCAGGGGTGGGATCTGGTTCCTCTGGGGCACGCTCTGGCTGCTGATCAGCGGCCTGGGGCTGGGTCTGGAGCTCTCTCTGCTCCCCCTCCACCTCCTGGCGCTGGTGCTTGTCTTCTGGGCCGAGCTGGGCTTCCTGAGCCTCCTGGGACTGCTCTTCCGCCGGGGGACCCTCTGGGGGGCCCTGGTCCTCTTCCTCTGGGACCCCCTCCTCCGGATCCTGCCGGGGCGCCTCCAGTGGCTCACCTTTACGCACCACCTCCAGAGCCTCACCGGGACCCGCTCGTTGCAGGTCAGGACCCAGGATCTCCTGGCCCAGGCCCAGCTGAGTGGAGATCCCTGGGCGGGGGCCCTGGTCCTGCTGCTTGTCGGCCTGGTCTGCTGGGCCCTGGCGGGCTGGCGGCTCCAGACCACGCCGGTGGGTCTGGCCGGATCCGGGGGCGAGGGATAGCCCTTAGGCGGGTAGACTGGAGGGATGGCCGAATCGCTCTTCTGCTCCACCACCCCCGGGGGCACTCAGATCCTCATCGAAACCCTGCCCCAGGTAAAGAGCTGCGCCCTGGGCTTCTGGGTCAAGCGCGGCAGCTGCCATGAGGGGCCGGCCCAGGAGGGGCTGGCGCACTTCATTGAGCACACGGTCTTCAAGGGGACCGAACGCTATCCCGACCCTGAGGCCCTGGCAGAGGCCACGGATCGCCTGGGGGGGAATGTCGACGCCTTCACGGGCAAGGAGACGGCCTGTTTCTATGGCAAGGTTCTGAGGGACCAGCTGCCGGAGCTGGTGGCCATGCTGGGGGATCTGGTGACCACCCCCTGCTTCGATGAGACGGAGCTGACCCGGGAGAGGGGCGTGATCCTGGAGGAGATCGCCCAGAGCGAGGACCAGCCCGATGACTGGGTGAGCGAGCTCTTCTACATGAACTTCTGGAAGGGCGGGGCCCTGGCCCATCCCATCCTGGGCACCCGGGAGAGCGTGGCCTCCTTCGGGGCGGCGGAGGCCCGGGCCTTCTTCGGGGAGACCTACCGGGCGCCCAACCTGCTGGTGTCCGCTGCCGGGGACATCGACCCCGGCGAGCTGACCGACCTGTTGGCACCCATCCTGGATCGCATGCCCGGTGGGGCGCCCTCGCCCCAGGTGGAGCCCCATGTCCCCAAGCCCTTCCTGCTCAATGTGCCCCGCCGGGAGCTGCAGCAGGCCAGCCTGGTCCTGGCCCTGCCAGTATGCGGGCACCAGGGGGAGGACCGCATGGCGGTCAACCTTCTGAGCCATGTCCTGGGGGGGGGGATGTCCAGCCGCCTCTTCCTGGAGCTGCGGGAGAAGCACGCCCTCTGCTATCAGGTGGGGAGCTACCTGAGCCACTATCGGGACTCCGGGGCTCTCCAGGTCATGGCCAGCTGCGCTCCGGGCAAGGCCCGGGAGCTGGTGCAGCGGGCCTCGGCGGAGATGGTCCGGCTGGCCCGCCATGGCGCCAGTGCGGACGAGCTGGAGCGGGCCAAGCTCCAGGCCCGCACCAGCCTGGTCTTCAGTCAGGAGTCCAGCAGCGCCCGGATGTTCTCCCTGGCGCATCAGACCATCCACATGGACCGCCTGCGCAGCCTGGACGAGCTGCTTGCCGAGATCAGTGCCGTCACCCTCGAGGAGCTCAATGATGCGGCCACCCGGCTGCTGGCCCCCGGCACCCTGGCGGTGACGGCCCTGGGGGTGCGCAAGGGGGATGAGATCCGGAAGGCGGACCTGGGTTAGGTTCCAGGGGGGGGTGGGGTCTCCAGGGGGAGCCTGAGGGTGAAGGTCGAGCCGCCACCGGGCTGGCTGGTGGCGCTGAGGCTACCGCCCAGGAGTTCGGCGAAGCGCCTGGAGAGGGTGAGCCCCAGGCCAGTACCCCCATAGTTTCTGGTGGTGGAGGCGTCGGCCTGTCCGAATTCCTCGAAGATCCGGCCGAGCTGCTGGGCGTCCATGCCGATCCCCGTGTCGCTCACGCAGAAATCCAGGAAGCCCTCGGGGCCGGGGGCGACGCTCAGGGTGATGCTGCCCCGCTCAGTGAATTTGGCCGCGTTGCTCAGGAGGTTGAGGAGGGTCTGGCGGATCTTCTTCAGGTCCGTGCGCAGGACGGGCGGGTCCGAGGGGAGGGTGAGCCCGAAGCGGTTGCCGTTCCTGGCGACCAGGGGCTCGGCGGTGCTGCGCACCTCCTCGAGAAGCCGTGGCAGATCCACGGTCTCCAGGAAGAGGGTCATCTTGCCCGCTTCGATCTTGGAGAGGTCCAGGATGTCGTCGATGAGACCCAGGAGTTGGCGACCGGCCACCTGGATGCGGGACAGGTCTTCGGCCATTGCGCTCTGGCCCGCCTCCCGGGTCTCCTCAAGGAGCAGCTCCGCGTGCAGGAGGATGGCGTTGAGGGGTGTCCGGAGCTCGTGGCTCATGTTGGCCAGGAAGAGGCTCTTGCTGTGATTGGCCTGCTCAGCCGCATTCTTGGCGCGGATCAGGTCCGCATTGGCTTCGGAGAGCTGGAAGGTGCGGAGGGTCACCATGTTCTCGAGCTCGTCCCGGGAGTGCCGGAGGAGGGCTTCGGCCTGCTTGCGCTGGGTGATGTCCTGGAGGGAGCCCTCAAAGCAACCGTGTCCCTCCGAATCCGGGTCCTCGACAAAGCTCCCCTGAAGGTGGACCCAGATCTCCTGGCCATCCCGACGCTGGAGGGTGAACTCCCGGTCGCTCAGTCCCATTCCGGGCTCCAGGGGAAGACAGAGGCCCACCGGGGTGGCCATGAGGACGGCGCGGTCGGGGTAGTCCAGGATCCTCACCAGGGCCGGGTTCACGGCCACGAAGCGTCCCTGCAGGTCGAAGCGGAAGAGGCCTACGGGCATCCGGTCGAAGAGACCGCGGTAGCGATGCTCACTCTCCTGGAGGTCCCTCTCTCGGGTCTGCAGGCGCTGCACCATGGTCTGGAAGTCCTGGGCCAGCTGGTCCAGCTCCTGGAAGGCGTGACGGATCTCTTCCTCCGGGTGGGGGGTCTGGTCCGCCAGGGCTGCCGTCATGCGGCTGAGGGCTTCCAGGGGCCGGGTGACCTCCCGGTTGAGGCGGCGCTTGAGGCGCCAGCCCAGGAGACCCCAGACCCCAAGGGACACCAGGAGGATCTCCAGAAGGGTCCAGAGGTAGGTGCGGCTGAAGCGGGCGAGCTCCACCTGGTCCACCACCATCCAGCCTGTCCCCTCGAGCCGTGTGGCTGCACCCAGGACCCGGCTTCCCTCGTATTCATAGAGGAGGGGCCGCCCCTCCCGGGTGGGGGAGAGGACGGGCAGGGAGCCCAGGTTGCGGCGCTCCCGCACCCGGTCAATGTCGGGGTGGGAGAGCAGGGTCCCGTGCTGGTCCGTGATGAAGATGAAGTCTGTTTCGGAGCGCCCCTTGATGTTCTGGACCTCCTGCTGCAGGAGGCCGAGGCGGAGCTCGCCCACAAGCTTCCCGCGACCCGGGACATCCCGGATGAGGAGGACCACGGGCTCGCCGGTGCGCACGGAGATGTAGGGCGGCGAGAGGGTGCAGGTCCCTGTCCCAGGGGTCCCCTTGACGCCCGGCAGGTTGGAGAGGTCCATGCCCTGGAAGCGCCCGTCCCAGGGCATCACGAGGTGCACCCTGTCCCTGTCGTCCAGAAGATAGAGGGTCTCGAAGCTCCGCTGGGCGTTCCAGGTGCTCTCCAGGAAGAGGAGCATCTCCCGGTCGGTGGCGCTCTCCGCCACCCGGGCGAGGGTGGCCATCACCCGTTCCCCCTGGGAGAGGTGGTTGTCCACCAGCTGTCCCAGGGAGCGGGTGAGCTGGGACTGGTGCTGGATCTGGCTGAGGGCGCTGGTCCAGGCCAGCCCGAGGATGGTCAGGATCTCCAGCAGCAGGAGGGGGGCGAAGAGGTGGACGAACACCGCCTTCGCCAGGAGGCGGTGGAGGGGGGAGGGGCCGGAGGTCCGCATGGGGGCTACCGGTCCGGGCTCAGCTTGCCGATCACCACGAAGCGGCCCTCCCGGATCTCGCTGAGGTAGAAGGGGCGGCTCACATCCCCGAATCGGTCCAGGGAGAAGGTGTCCAGCAGCCCGGGGAAGTCCCGGGTGGCCAGGAGGGCCTCCTTGAGCCCTTCGCGCCTGCCGCCGGTGCGGACCAGGGCGGCCAGGAGCACCTGGGCGGCCTCGAAGCCGAAGGCGGCGCCAAAGGAGGGTGGCTGCCCGAAGCGGACTTCATAGGCCTCCGCAAAGGCCCCGTAGCGTGGCGTGGCCCGGTCAGGGGCGAAGGACTGCTCGAGCTGGAGCCCCTCCACGGCCCGACCCCCGCTCTGGATCAGGGTGCTGGTCTGGGCCCAGGCGGCGGCGAAGAGGGGGACCCGCCAGCCCTGGAGTCTGGCCTGCTGGGCGATGAGGGCGGTGTCGTTGTCCGAGGCGATGATGAGCAGGGCACGGGTGCCCTTGCGCCTGAGCTCCGTGAGCAGGGGGCCGAAGGCCGGCTGGGAGGCGGCGGAGAAGCCGCTCAGCTCCAGGGGGCCACCCCCCGCTGCCCGGTAGGCCGAGCGGAAGGCAGCGGCGTAGGTCTGTGTGTAGCCCGCATTGTCCTCATCCAGGAGGACGCCCAGGCTGCCCTGGGGGACCTGTTGGCGGATATGCCGGGCGAAGATCCGGGCGCTCTCTCCGAAGGAGGGGTAGACCCGGAAGAAGAGGTCGTCCCGGCCGCTCAGGTCCGGGGTGGAGACCGTGGGGCCGATGAGGGGGACGCCAGCCGGGGTGGTGACCTCCAGCCCGGCCAGGGTCTGTCCTGAGGTGCAGTGGCCGATGATGGCCACCACCTTCTCCCCGATGAGCCTGCGGTCGACCTCCCGGGCCTGGGCGGGCAGTCCCGCATCATCCAGGGCCAGGAGCCGCACCGGATGTCCGCCGATGCCCCCGGCGCGATTGCAGGCGTCGATGGCCATCTGGGCACCGTTGCGCTCCTGGACCCCCAGCTCGGCCTGGCGGCCGGTCATCTGGCCGGCGAAGCCTACGGGGATGGGGCTGCGTCCGCAGGCGGCCAGAAGGCTGAGGGCGACCGCACAGAGGGCCGTCCTCCCTTGGCGGCTCAGGCCTGACTCCTCCATCCGTCCTCCGGGCTTCCTATCCGACTCATCGGAACGGGGGGCGCCGGGATGATTCCGGGGCCGCTTCAGGCCTCGGGGATCTCCGCGAGGAAGGCGGCCGCGACCCGGGCGGCGGCGCCGGGCTCTCCGAGTCGCTGGCGGAGCTGCCCGAGCTCCTCCCGTATGCCCGAGGCCACCCGTGGATCCAGGAGCCTCAGCAGCTCACGCTCCAGGTTGGCTGGATGGACCTGGCCCTGGAGAAGCTCCGGGGCCACCTCCCGCTGGGCCACGATGTTGGCCAGTCCGAAGTGCCGCACATGGACCAGGCATTTGGCGATGGCATAGGTGAGGGGGTGGAGGCGGTAGAGGATGGCGAAGGGTGTGCCCAGGAGGGCGGTCTCCAGGGTGGCTGTGCCGGAGCAGACCAGGGCGGCGTCGGCGTGGGCCCGCGCCGCGTAGCCCTGGTTGCGGACCGGCAGGATCCCGGTTCCCTGGAGCCAGGGGGCCAGCTGCCCATTGTCCAGGGTGGAGGCCACGGGCAGGACCCATTGGGTCCGGGGATCCCGCCACCGCCGGACCATCTCGGCCATGACGGGCAGGAGACGCTGGATCTCCCCCAGGCGGCTCCCGGGCAGGAGCGCCACCAGGGGACGTTCCGGATCCAGGCCGCTCTGCCGGAAGAAGGTCTCGCGGTCACACTCGGGCAGGACCTTCTCCACCAGCGGGTTGCCCACCCAGGTGGCTCGGACCGGATAGCCGTTGAAGAGCTCCGGCTCGAAGTCGAAGAGGCAGTAGAGGCTGTCCAGGAGCTGGCCGATCCGGGGAATGCGCCCCTTGCGCCAGGCCCACACCTGGGGGCAGACGAAGTGGTGGAGGCGGATGGAGGGCTTCCTCCGGCGCAGCTCCCCGGCCAGCTTGAGGTTGAAGCCTGGGTAGTCCAGGGTGAGGACGGCGCCGACCCCCTCCTCCTCCGCGACCCGCAGGACCTCTGCATAGAGGCGGCGCAGGGCGGGGTAGTGGCGGATCACCTCCACGAAACCCACCACGCCGAGTTCCCGGACATCGGCCAGCTTGCGGTCCAGGTAGGGGCTCATGCCCTCTCCCCCGATCCCGATGATCCGGAGATCGGGGCGGCAGGTCTTGAGCTCCCGGAGGATCTCAGCACCGTGCAGGTCCCCGGAGGCCTCCCCCGCGATGACCAGAACGGGTTTCAAGGGTGTCGGGACCTGGTCGATAGAGGACGGAGAGATGGGTGCGAGCATCCAATGATTATGAAGGATCGCCGGAGGTCGTCATGAGCCGACTTTTCACCATTGAAGAAGCACGTGGGCTGCTGCCCCAGGTGAAGACCATGACTCAGCCGGTCTTCCAGCTGGCTGCCAGCCTCTCCGAGGAGCTGGAGGAGGCCGAGGGCCGGGGTGATGTGCCCCGGGCCGAAGAGGCCCGGGAGCGTCTCAATGCCCTGGTGGAGAGCTGGGCCGGGGCGATCGGGGATCTGGGGCCCGAGGTCAAGGGGCTCTGGCTGGTGGACTTCGACTCCGGTGACGGCTACTGGTGCTGGGCCTATCCGGAGGATGACCTGGGCTACTGGCACAGCTATGCCGAGGGCTTCGGGGGGCGGGTCCCCCTGGAAGAGGCGCACCGGAAGGGTTGAGCCTTGATGGACTTCCGGGAACGCGTGATGGCGGTGGTGGCGGCCATTCCGGTGGGACGCGTGGCCACGTACGGACAGGTGGCGCTGATGGCGGGCTTCCCGCGCCGGGCCCGTCAGGTCGGGGGGGTGCTCCGGGGCCTGCCTGCGGGCACGGAGATCCCCTGGCAGCGGGTGATCAAGGCTCCCGGGCAGGTCGCCTTCTGGGGAGGCGGTTTTGGGGCCTCGATGCAGATGGAGCGGCTCCGAGCCGAGGGCGTGGAGGTTTCTGAGAGCGGTGCTGTCGATCTGGCCCGATTCCGGTGGTCAGCAGAAGTTACTTCCTGATCACAGGGTCTTGCCGGAGGCTTCACGCGCTGCCGGGAACCTTTCCTTGCCGACGATTCGGACAAGGAGAACTCATGAAGAAGGCTATCGCCCTTTCCGGCCTTGCTGCCCTGATGGTGGCTCTGCCCGCCGCTGCCCAGTCCGTCAAGGTGGGTGGGGACGTCCAGATCTGGTACAACCAGGTCCTGGATAGCAATCTGCGCAACAACTCCGTTGCCAACTATTACAACCTCCGCAGTGAGTTCAAGGAGGATGGGTTCTCCATGCGCCGTGTGGAGATCAAGGCCTATGGTGAAGCCGTTCCCGGGCTGGACTACGAAGTGATGATGGATCCCTCCATCAGCACCTCCACCTCCAACCCCATGATCCTCCAGGACGCCTTCCTGACCTGGAAGGCTGCCGATGGTCTGGCCGTCCGTGTCGGCCAGATGAAGACCCTGCAGACCTACGAAGGCAACATCAGCTCCACCGAACTGATGTTCGCCGAGCGCTCCCAGGTGGGTCGTGTCTTCGGCGACAAGCGCGATCGCGGTGCCTATGCCGCATACACCACCGGCAATCCCAAGGACTTCCAGGTCAAGGTGACTGCCGGTGTCTTCAACGGCATGTCCGATGTCATCTCCGGCAAGGGCGCCGACACCGATCCCCAGAAGGACTTTGTCCTCCGTGCCGACTTTGTCATGGGTGCCCACAAGTTCGGCGCCTACACCCTCCAGGGTGTCACCGACAAGGCGGCCAGCAGCGCCAGCAGTACCGCGGTGCCTAGCACCTGGACCGGCGTGACGGTCGCCGACATCAACGACAACAAGGACAAGACCACCAACTATGGTGCCTACTACGTCTACAAGAGCGGCCCCTGGTACTTCGATGCCGAGGTCATCACTGGCCTGCTCGGGCGCCGTTCTGCCTCTTTCGGCACCACTGCGACCCGCCAGTATCTTGACCAGAAGTTCTTCGGCTACTACGTGACCGGTGCCTACACCATGGGCAACCACACCTTCGCTGCCCGCTACGACTTCATGAACTACAACCAGGGCGACAAGTGGTACACCGCCTACAACCCCTACACCGAGAGCGCGGTCGGCGTCTCTACGGGGACGGATTACACCCCCAAGTTTGACGAGATCACCCTGGGCTACACCTATGCCTGGACCCCTGCCAAGGTCAAGGCTGCCAACTTCAAGCTGAACTACATCATCCGCAGCAAGAACTTCCTGAAGCCCACCGGCACCGAGACCGGCGAGCAGGGTGGCGACAACCTGGTGGCCGCCTTCTGCGTGGCTTTCTGATCCGAAGCTCCTTGTCGGCCAGCCCGGGCTCCGGGAGCTGGCCGGAATTTTGAAAAAGACCGCGGAACATTTCCCGGCAGGATGACACCTACAAAGCAGATGTCTCCTTCAGGTAGTTGGGTTGGGTGAGCGGGGGGCGGCGGGGGCCGCCCCCTTTTTTCATGCCCGGACCCGCCTTGACGAATGTCTGCCGCGCCCCAAGCTCGGATAAGGAAACATGCCCATGACCCCCTCTGTCCGCTCCCGCCAGCTCCTCCCCGAGGGGGAGGTTCAGGCCTTCAGTCTCCAGGCCGACTACTTCCAGGGGCACATCGACCTCCGGGCCTTTTGTGCCGCTCATCCCCATCGGCCCATCCTCCGCACCAACCCCCTGATTCTGGAGCCGGAGAAGGGGAGCTACGTCTTCCTCTCCCGCTTCGGTGGCGTGGTCTTCTGGAACTGCCAGGAGAGTCTGACGGCTCAGATTCATGAGGAGCTGCGGTCTCTGCCTACGGTCCAGTTGCTGGAGGAGGGTACCCGGGACTTCCTCCGGGTTCAGGTGGGGGCTGTGGAGGATGAGGTCGACTTCAACGAGGTGCACCTGAAGGACCTGACCCTGGAGAAGGTGGGGATCGTGAGTCTCGTGCTGGCCCAGAGCGTGGCCCTGGACCACTTCGAGGGGGCCGTGAGTCGAGTCATGGCCCGCTTTCAGCCCGTGGTGGAGACCCTGGCCCAGAAGGGACGTCTGACCCTGCCCCATCGGGAGGTTCTTCGTATTGTGGGCTTTGCCATGGAGGTCCGGGCGGCTGTCCTCAACAACCTCACCCTCTTCGATGATCCCCCAGAGACCTGGGAGAGTGAGGCCCTAGCCCACCTGGACAGCGCCCTCTACGACCAGTTCGACCTGGAGGAGCGCCTGGGGGCCATCCGGGAGAAGCTGGTGTACCTCCAGGATGCGGGGGAAACCTTCCGGGGCTTCCTGGACAGCCGCAAGGACCAGCGCCTGGAGTGGATCATCATCCTGCTGATTCTGGTGGAGATCATCATGTCCATCGGCAGTGGGGCGTGGGGTCTGCTCCTCCGGGTCTTTCGGTGAGCCTGGTTGGTGCCGGTTTTTGCATGATTGGTGCAGCAATGTCACTTGGCGGGTGCGCATTTCCGTCAGGCTTGGTGTCTGGGGCGATTCCCCCCTGGAGATCCAGATGACCTGAAAGCTGCTGATGCAGGAGGACACCATGCCGAGCCACTTCTTCGCCGATCGGATCGACTGCCCCACGCTGGGGCGCCCTGTGCTTCTGAGTGGGGAGGTCGAGGGGTGGGCCGGCTCCCTCCGCTTCAGGCGCCTCCGGTGCAGTCATCGGTCCCACTGCCAGCTTCGCTCCTGCGACGCCCTCGCCTGGGTCATCGATCCGGGGCTCGCCCGCGAAGATGGGGACGAGCCCTCTGGTTTTGCCGTGGGCTGGTGAGGCGGTCGTGGCCGACTCCGAACGCAGGCGCATCGCCCTTGTGGCCCATGACAACAAGAAACCCGATCTCCTGGAGTGGGCGGTCTATAACCGGGAGACTCTGATCCGCCATGACCTGTGGGCCACCGGAACCACGGGGCTCCTGCTCTCGAAGGCCCTGGACTTCGAGGTCACCCGCCTCCAAAGCGGCCCCCTTGGGGGGGACCAGCAGATCGGGGCCATGGTGGCCGTGGGGGAGATCGACTTCATCATCTTCTTCTGGGATCCCCTGGAACCTCAGCCCCACGACCCGGATGTGAAGGCTCTGCTCCGCCTTGCCGTGGTCTGGAATGTGCCGGTGGCCTGCAACCGGGCGACGGCGGACCTCCTGATCTCCTCACCCCTGCTGGATTCCGGCTACCGGCGGGCGGTGCCGGATTTCGGCCTGAGGAGTCCAGGAGCTGGCAGCTCTTGATCCTGGTCAAGGCGCCCATGACGCCCTTGCGCTCTTCTGGGAGAGGGAGGGGCGCATGAAGGCTCGACTCAGACGATTCCCGGGAAAGCTGCGGGGGCAATCCGCTCCGATGAGGGGGCGGCCCTCCCTCAAGTTTGCCGTCTGGAGCGTATTGAGCGGAGCCACCGGGATCCTGGCCATCCTCAAGGTCGCCACCTGGGCCGGTCAGCCCCTTCTGATCGGCTCTTTTGGCGCCTCAGCCGTGCTTCTCTTCGGGGCGCCGGATTCCCCGCTCGCCCAGCCCCGGAACCTGATCGGTGGACATCTCTTCTCGGCGCTGGTGGCCATTCTGCTGGTGAAGACCCTGGGGCCGCTGCCCTGGGTGGCGGCCCTGGGGGTGGGGCTGTCTATCGGTCTCATGCACCTCACCCACACGACCCATCCCCCTGGAGGGGCCACCGCTCTGATCGGGATTCTGGGGCATGCGTCGTGGATGTTTGTGGCCGTTCCGGTCCTGGCGGGTGCCCTCGTGCTCCTCGGGATGGCCCTTCTGACCAACAACCTGGTTCACCACAGGCATTATCCCCGGCACTGGCTTTGAGAGGCTCAGGGCCTGTTCTGGCGGGCAGCTGCCCTCCTGCCGTGTTTGAGTCGGCCGGAGGGCAGTTGTCGGTGTGGTTCAGAATCGTCCGCCCAGGGTGAAGGTCAGCTGGGCCTTGGGGCCCTGGAGGCCACCGTACATCAGACTGTACAGCTGGTATTCGTTGGTGATGTTCCGGGATCCGGTGGTGATGATCGGCAGACTGTATTCCAGGGCGATGAAGGGGCGGATGGCCGACGCCCTGGGGCAGGTATAACCCACGCGGGCGGTGGCCCAGGGGCGGTAGCGGGTGGTGCTCGCCTTCATGGACACAGGGCTCGCGCTGACCTGGGTGCTGCTGGTTTCATGGCGCAGTTCGGCGGCGAAGCCGAAGTCAAGCACACGGGTCCAGGTGGAGGATGCCCCCAGGGCCATATATTCATAGGTATAGGTCCCCAATTTTTCCCCCATGATGGTGACTGCAGGCTTGCTGCAGGCGTTGACGACCGTCGCCTCGAAATCGATCCGGGCGCCGCCCAGCTTGGGGAGGGTCGTCAGGGTGTGGGCGTACCGGAGTCCCAGGTCGGTGGGATTCCCGGTTGCGAGGTCGGCACTTCCCCCAAGGTTGTAGTCCTGGGTGTAGACATGGGGGACCAGGATGGAGAGGCTCTGATTCTGAGCCATGGCCGGGATGGCGGCAACGGCCACCAGGGAGATGAGGGTTGACTTCTTCATGTAATGCCTTCCGTAAAATGGTTGGGTGTGAGATGGATTTATTGAAAATCCGTCCATATTGGAGTATGTGTGGTGATGATTGTGAAATCAATCAGAATATTGAAATTGTAAAAATAAACATCAAAATAGCATTGCTAATATATTTTTAAATTTGTATATTAAGCATGGTTTTGTGTTGTATTATATGCTTGTTGTCGGTAAAAATGGTCAATAATCAATCTAGTTATCGGCCTGACTCCGCTTCGGAAGAGTGGGCTGGTATGAGAGCTGAGGCCACGGATGTACACAGATTCCCACGGATGAAAGCCCTGGATCCGAGCAGCACAGGGGCGCCCCAGGCAACCCCGGTGGGTCGCTGACTATCCGTGTTCATCTGTGTTATCCGTGGCCCGAAAGGCTTTCCTGACATCAGACCCGTTTCACCGCCGCTGAGATTTGTCGATAATCAAGAAAATTGATAGATTTTAACTTGTATTCGCGTGCGTGACGTTTCTTGGTGTTTGTTTTTTGCGCAGTTCTATACTGTCGAAGGGTATTGTTCGTGTTTTAATCGCTGATGTCTGAGGATGAAAAGAGCCATATTCGCTATAGCTGGATGATTTTCTGTCTCTATTCAGAACTATTCGCAGTCATAGGCTTGTGAACAATCATGCAACGATTCAGCAGAAGCTGCCCAAGGGTTGGGTGGCGCAGTCTGAGGGTGCTGCCGGACTCCGCTCGACTGTCGGTGGCCGACGGGTCGATATCGGTCCTGAGCCCGGATTCTGTAATTGAGTCATCTGAGGCCTGGGCAAGGCCTGGAGTAAAGCCCAGGCGACTGCCGTTCATCGGGAACCGTTTGGTACCCAAGACGAAGTGGGCTCTGAGTTCCCTGTGCGTCTGGATCGCGAGTGCATCATTGCCTATAGCGTGCAGTCATCCTGTTCATCTTGACTGAATAAAGTGCCTTTCAAGCCTGGATGAAGAGGATGAACGGGATGGCCCTGCGCCGGGAATAAATGCAGAATCCGGGCTGAGGAGTGCGCGCGCAGCGGGTTCGGGGCGGGTGCTGGGTTTAACCTTCGAGCTGCTGGAGGCGTTCTGCCTCGAAGGCGGCACGGAGGGGTTCCAGGATGGGCTCCAGTCCCCCTGCCATGAAGGCGTCCAGCTGGTGGATGGTGACGTTGATTCGGTGGTCCGTGACCCGGCTCTGGGGGAAGTTGTAGGTGCGGATCTTCTCGCTGCGGTCCCCGGAGCCGACCTGGGACTTGCGCAGGGCTGAGCTGGCGGCGTCGGCCTCGGCCTGGGCCTTTTCCAGGAGGCGGCTGCGGAGCACTGTCATGGCCTTGGCCATGTTCTTGAGCTGGCTGCGCTCGTCCTGGCACTGCACCACGGTGTTGGTGGGCAGATGGGTCAGGCGTACGGCGGAGTAGGTGGTGTTCACGCTCTGGCCGCCTTTGCCGCCGGAGCAGAAGGTGTCGATGCGCAGGTCCTTCTCATGGATCTGGATGTCCACCTCCTCGGCCTCGGGCATGACGGCAACGGTGGCGGCGGAGGTGTGGATGCGCCCCTGGGTCTCGGTCTTGGGAACCCGCTGGACCCGGTGGACGCCGGACTCGAAGCGGAAGACGGAGTAGGCGCCATCGCCCTCGATCTCGGCGATGACCTCCTTGAGGCCGCCCATGTCGGCCTCGTTCTCGTCGATGACGGTGACCTTGAATCCTTTGCGCTCGGCGTAGCGGGCGTACATCCGGAAGAGCTCGGCGGCGAAGAGGGCGGCTTCCTCGCCGCCGGTGCCGGCCCGGACCTCCAGGATGACGTTGCGGGCATCCTTGGGATCCTTGGGGACCAGGAGACGGCGGAGCTCGGCTTCCCCGGTGGCGATGGCCTCTTTGAGGCCGGGGATCTCCATCTCGGCCATCTCGCGGAGCTCCGCGTCCATTTCGCGGTCGCCGAGGATGCTCTCGGCCTCCTCCAGCTGCTTGAGGAGGGTCCGCTGTCCGGCCCAGGCCCTCACCACCGGCTCCAGCTCGGCGCGGTTGCGGGTCAGCTCCCGCAGGCGCTTGGCATCGCTGACGATGGCGGGGTCCTGGAGCTGGGCCTCGATCTCCTGGAACTTGGCATCGAGGGCTTCAAGCTGGTCGAGCATGGGTCACCGGCAGGAAAGGTTTTCGGATACGAAAAAAGAACGGGCCGCAAGGACGGCCCGTTCCTGGGATCGCGTTGCCTACTCGGCGGCAGCTTCGGGGGCGGCTTCCGCCACGGGGGCGGGGGCGGCCACTTCGGCCTTCTTGGCGTACTTCCGGTTGAACTTCTCCACGCGGCCGGCGATGGTCATGTCACGCTGCTTGCCGGTGTAGAAGGAGTGGCAGGCAGAGCAGACTTCCACGCGCAGCTCCTTCTTCGTGGAGCGGGTCTGGAACTCGGCACCGCACTGGCAGTGGACGGTGACTTCGTGGAGCTCGGGGTGGATATTGGGCTTCATGTCAGATCCTCCTGGAACCGACCGGATGCCAGAAGGGCACGCGGCTTGTTCACGCAAGAGGAACAGACTAACCGGAAGGGGCATGATTTTCAAGGGCTGATCCTCGGTGGGGTGACGGTATTCTGGACCATGCTGCCGCCACAACTGAGCTCAGATCTGGATGATGCCCAGGCCATTCGCTTGGTGTTCCAGCGCCTCTGCCAAGGGGGGCTGAGCCTGTATCTGAAGAAGGGGCGCTTCCGGAGCGGCTTCACGGTCTACACGGAGAGCGTGGGGCGGATCGCTGTGGGGATCTCGACTGCCCAGCGGGAGCTCTGGGGGCTGAAGACAGGGGTCTCCCTGGAGGGGGTGCTCCCATACCGGGATCGGCGCTTCCAGGGCACCTTCCGAATGGCCGATGTGGGGACCTATGAGGGGTTGGAATGCGCTGTGTTCGAGCAGCCCCGCCTTCTCAAGTCCCTGGATGACTACCGCTTCAAGGACGTCTGTCCGGAGCGTCCCTTGATCGGGACCTTCACCACGCCCATCCAGGAGATCTGCGATGGCCGGATGCGGACCCTGGGGCCGGAGGGGGTCCAGATCTGGATCCGCTCCGTCACCGGGAACACCACGGATCCCTTCCGGATCGGTGTCCAGACCACCCTGGATCTGAAGCTTCCCCGGGGGCCCCATCTGGTCCTGCCCGGTGAGGTGGTCTACATGGAGCACGGGCACGCGGGGGTGAAGATCCTCCCTTCCGCTGATCTGACGGTCCTGCAGGACTATTACTCCTGGCTGGCGGATGCTCTCCTCCTCCAGGCGCAGTCGGAGCGGACGGACCTGATTGAGGATGGGGTGAAGGCCAAGCTCGGAGGCTCGGGTCGGGATACGGTGGCCCTGGGGCTGCCCCGGATGCTCCTGGACCGTGACCCCATGATCCTTGTGATCTGCGAGGGGGAGGGACTCCCGGATCGCATGACCGGTTTGCTCAAGCACCGCTACGGTTTCGCCTGCCTGGACTATCTCCAGGGGAAGGTGCTGGAGAAGCTGAAGGGGCTGGGTCTTGAAGCGGGCTCCTGGGAGCCCTTCAGGCTGATCCTGGTCCACCAGCGTCTGCGTTGCGGCAGTGGTCTGGGGCTCATCCGCAGTCTCCGGGAGGAGGAGGGCTGTCCTCTGCCCATCCTGATGATCGGGGGTGCGGATGATCTGGAACTCCGGCGCATGCGGGCCCGGGAGGCCAAGGCCAATGGCTACCTGCCGGTGGAGCCTCTCAATGCCATCGCCTGCATGGCCGCCATGGAGGCGGCTCTCAAGCTCCATGCCTGATCGCTACTTGTGATAGGTCTTTCCGGCGCGGATGGTGAAGGCGCGGTAGAGCTGCTCCAGGAACATGGCCCTGCTCAGGTCGTGGGGAAAGGTCATGGGGCTGAGACTGAGCTTCTCGCGGATCTCTGTCTTCAGGGCTGGGTCGATGCCATGGCTGGAGCCCACCACGAAGGCCAGGCTCTCCCCCCTGTCCATCCGCTCTCCTAGCCAGGTGGCGAAGGTCTCCGAACTTCGGGAGGGGCCCCCGGCGTCGAGGAGGACGGGGCAGCGGATGCCTGCAAGGGCCTGGCGGATGCGATTGGCCTCGTCCTTGAGCTGGCGCTCCGGCGTGCCCTTCCCCTCGGGGAGCTCCACCAGCTCCATGCGTGCGAAGGCGCGCAGGAGATCTCCGTAGTGGGACTCCAGCTCGCGGCAGCCGGTCAGGCGGGACTTTCCGATGGTGATGTAACGTATCGGGTACACTCGACGCTCGCAGGCCTAGTAAGTTGAGGGTTCGTGACTGGAGGACATCATGAATAGGGTGAACGCCTGGTGGGCTCTTGCCGCCATCCCCGCACTCATCGTCGGCTGCGACAGCAAGCCCGCCGACAAGATTCCCACGGCCGCACCCGCTCCCGTCAAGGAGCCCTTCGAGGTCCTCAAGCACCTTCAGTACATCGGTGTGCGCAAGGACCTGAAGGACCTCACTCTGCTGCTCCCGGCCGACATGGAGAAGTACTACGGCAACATCTGCTGGTTCCACCAGCATGCCGGCGCCGCCGGCACCAGTCTCAGTGCCCAGGAGATCCAGTCCTTCGGCTTGGAGGGGATGCAGAAGCTCGGCTACCTGACCCCGGATGTCTCGGCCAAAGACCTCAAGGCCGTGATGACTAAGATCGAGTCGGGCCAGGGAGGGGAGATCCCCGCCTCCATGCAGACCTGTAATCCGGATCGGATCGACAAGCTGCCGCAGGAGAAGCAATCCGACGGCAAGCCCGATCCCGACTACAAGTTGGCCATGGCCAAGCTTCCCCAGCTGGCTGAGTCCGGCCTCCTCCGTCTGATCAAGGGGGTCCCCCCCGAAGTCTGGCCCGATGTGGTCATGGGTGATGTCAAGCCCGTGCCCAACAACCCCGACTGGCGCTCGGTCACCCTGAAGGTCCAGGACAAGGAGATCATCCTCCTGACCCTCGCCAAGAAGCCCGATGGCAGCTTCGGTGTCCTGTACTGGCAGTACAAGGTCGGTCTGGGGGGCCTCCGCAAGCTGGCCGAGGCCAAGAAGTAGTCTTGTCCCGCCTCCTGCCGAGGGGCTTCTTCCTGCGCCCGGTGGCGACCGTGGCGCGGGAGCTCCTCGGCATGCGGCTCCATCATGGGGCCTTTGTCCTGGAGATCACGGAGACCGAGGCCTATGGGGGGCCGGGGGATACCGCCAGCCACTGCCGGTTTGGACGCACGCCCCGCAATGCCCCGATGTGGGAGGGGGGTGCGCCATCTCCTGTTCGGCGGGACGTTCGGGTGGGCATCGCCTATGCCTCCCCCGGGGATCGGGGGGCTCTACTCCGCTTCAGGGTGTGACGCTTTTTGACAGAAGCGTCTCATGTCTCTGACGATACTCTGGGGCGATCCCGGAGGTCTCTTCTTGTCTTCAGTCCCCAAGCCCGTCATCCGGAAGCGCCTGCCCTGGGGCTGGCTGGTCCTGCTGCTCCTCGGTGTCCTGGCCGTCGGCTTCAGCCTCTCCCGCAAGCTTGCCCCGCTGGGCCTGGGGACGACCTCGCCCGTGGTCTTCAGGGCGGGGGAGCGCAACCCCCTGGTCACCGCCTCGGGCTATCTGGTGGCGCGGCACCGGGCGACGCTCTCGGCCAAGGTCCCGGGCAGGGTGGCCTGGCTGGGGGTGGAGGAGGGCAGCCGGGTGGCCCGGGGGCAGGTGATCGCGCGTCTGGAGGACGCCGAGCTCCGGGCGGGTCGAGACCAGACGGCCACCCAGCTGGCCCAGGCCGAGGCTGATCTCCGCCGCGGTGAGGCCCTGGCGAGGGCGGGGGTGCTGGATCGGGCCAGCCTGGACCGGCTCAGGAGCACGGCGACTGCCCTGCGGGACCAGCTGCGCTACCAGGAGGCCAGCCTGGAGAACATGGTGCTCAGGGCACCCTTTGCGGGGACGGTGACCCAGAAGCTCTCGGAGGTGGGGGAGACGGTCAGCCCGGGTTCGGCCGGAGGGGCCAACGCCATCAATGCCGTGGCGGTGCTGGCGGACTTCGACTCCCTGGAGGTGGAGGTCGAGGTGCCGGAGTCCTCCATCACCCGGTTGCACAAAGGCATGCCCGTGGAGATCCGGGTGGATGCCCTGGAGGGGGACCCCAGGGCCCAGATCCTCAAGGGGGAGTTGCGGGAGATCTACCCCACCTCCAATCGTCAGAAAGCAGTGGTGGTGGTGCGGGTGGCCTTTCTG
Organism: uncultured Holophaga sp.; assembly: GCF_963677305.1. Lineage (GTDB taxonomy): Bacteria > Acidobacteriota > Holophagae > Holophagales > Holophagaceae > Holophaga. The sequence goes on along the minus strand of NZ_OY781925.1, from coordinate 3,645,723 downwards.
GAGCGGGACGGACGCCTGCTTCCCGACATGGGGGCCAAGGTCACCTTCCTGGGGGAGCCCTTCCGGCATGACGTGGTGGTGCTGGGCCGGGAGCAGGTGGTCCGGAGGGGCCAGGCTTCGGCGGTGTGGGTCGCCCAGGGGGGACGGGCCACGCTCCATCCGGTCAAGGTGGTGGCGGAGAATCCCGTGGGGCTGGAGGTCGAAGGGCTGGATCCCGCCTCCAGGCTCCTGGTGATCCCCGCCGATCTCAAGCTCCAGGAGGGGGCCCGGGTCAAGGTGCGGGAATGATCATCTCCTGCCGCTCGGTCAGCAAGAGCTACTTCCGGGGCAGCCTTGAGATCCCGGTGCTGCAGGGACTGGAATTGGATATCCCCGAGGGGGGGTACTACGCCCTGATGGGGCCCTCCGGCTCCGGCAAGACCACTCTGCTGAACCTGATCGCCGGGATCGACCGGCCGACGGGGGGAAGCCTGGAGGTCTGCGGGCAGGCCCTCAATGACCTGGATGACGACGATCTGGCGGCCTGGCGGGCCTCCCACGTGGGCTTCATCTTCCAGAACTACAACCTGGTGCCGGTGCTCAATGCCTATGAGAACGTCGAACTGCCCCTGCTCTTGACGGACTTGCCGAGGCGCGTGCGCCGGGAGCGGGTGATGGAGGCCCTGGAGCTGGTGGGGCTGCTGGACCGCCTGCAGAACTTCCCGCGGCAGCTCTCCGGCGGCCAGGAGCAGCGGGTGGCCATCGCCCGGGCCATCGTAGGGGACCCTGATCTCCTGGTGGCGGATGAGCCCACCGGGGCTCTGGATGCCCGGAATGCTGAGGAGGTCCTGGCCCTGATGGAGCGGCTCAACCGCGAGCGGGGCAAGACCATCCTGGTGGTGACCCACGACCCCAAGGCCGCCCAGCACGCCAGGACCCAGGTCCACCTCGAGAAGGGGGTCCTGGAGCGGACGGTGGAGGTGGGGAGATGAAGCCTGTCTTGCGCACCATGGCATGAAATACCTCCACTTGGTCCTCCGCTCCCTTCTGCGCTCCAAGCGCCGGACGGTGCTGACGGTCCTCAGCCTGGCGGTCTCCGTGGCCCTGGTGGCGGTGCTCCAGAGCGTCCTGGTGACCCTGCGGGGTTTCACCGAGAACCCCAATTCCTCCAATCGCATCGCGGTCCGCCACAAGGTCAGCATCACCAATCTCCTGCCCCTCCGGCATGCCGAGTGGATCCGTCGCCAGCCGGGGGTGGAGGCCGCCATGGGGCTCCAGTGGTTCCAGGGGGTGTACAGGGACCGAGCCAACTTCTTCCCCAACTTCGCCGATGAGGAGCAGTACCTCAGCAGCATCTTCCGGGAGGAGCTCCTTGACTATTCCGAGAGCCAGTACCGGGACTTCCTGAGGGACCGCAATGGCTGCATCGCCGGGCAGGCCCTGGCGGACAGGTTCGGCTGGAGGGTCGGGGATGTCATCACGCTGAAGAGCGAGATCTTCCCCCTCACCGTGCGCCTCAACCTGCGCTGCATCTACCACTCGAAGAAGCCTTCGGATGAGATGGGACTCCACTTCCACTACAAGCTGCTGGAGGAGGGGGTCTCGTATTTCAAGGGCCGGATCGGGACCATCTGGGTGCGCGCCCGCTCGCCGGAGGAGGTCCCGGGTCTCATCGAGCGGATCGACCGCCACTTCGCCGACGCCACCGAGCCGACCACCAGTGAGACAGAGAACGCCTTCCAACTCGCCTTCCTGAAGATGATGGGGAACTACACGGCCATGATCCACAGCATCACGGCGGCGGTCATGGTGGCCATCCTCATCGTCACCGCCAACACCATGGCCATGGCCATCCGGGAACGGACCACCGAGATCGCGGTGCTGCGTGCCATGGGGTTCCGGAGTCTGCAGGTCCTGGGCCTGCTCTTGGCCGAAGGCCTTCTGCTGGCGGTGATCGGGGGGCTGCTGGGGCTCGGACTGGCGAGCCTTCTGGCCGGAGGTGTGAGGCAGACGGCCGGCACCTTCCTGCCCTATCTCCAGGACTTCAGCATTGCCGGGGAGGTGCTGGTGTCCTGCCTGCACATGACCATGGGCATCGGGCTGCTCTCCACCTTCATCCCTGCCTACCGGGCCACCCGCCGACCCATTACCGACGGACTGAGGGCCCTGTGATTCTCTTCGCCCTGCTCACTCCCTACCTGGCCTGGCTGCTCTGGGCGGCCTTGCGTTATCCGGTACCCCTCCGCTACAACTGGCGTTCCCTCTGGCAGCGGAAGGTCGGCACCCTCTCTACGGCTGCGGCCATTGCTGTGGTGGTGGGGATCTTCGTGGTGGTGCTGAGCCTCGCCCGGGGGATCTCCCGGGCCTTCATCTCCAGCGGGCGCAGTGACCAGGCCCTCCTCATCCGCCCCAACAGCAGGACCGAGCTGGGAAGCACCGTGGACCGGGACCAGGCCCGGATCATCCGGGTCCATCCCCTGGTCGTACAGGATGCGCAGGGGCCCCTGGCCAGCGCGGAGTGCTTTGTGGTCAACCTGCTGGAGGAGCGGGACGGAGGCAGCGCGAACGTGGTTCTCCGGGGCATGGAGCCAGCCGGGATCCGCCTGCGTCCCCAGGCCCGTCTGGTGACGGGGCGCTGGTTCCGACCAGGGCTCTCGGAGCTTGCAGTGCCCCGGAAGATGCTCCGGCGCTTCCAGGGGATGACCCTCGGAGGCACCCTGCGCCTGGAGGGCCGTAGCTGGGAGATCGTGGGCGTCTTCGATGCGGGGGGGAGCGCCTTCGACTCGGAGATCTGGACCGATGTGGAGGACCTCCTCCAGGCCAAGAAGCGGAACGTATACTCCAGCATGCTGGTGCGGGTGGCGGCCCCCGGGCGCATCCCCACCCTGGCGGCCGTGGCTGATGCAGACCGACGCCTGAAGCTTGAGGTCCAAGCCGAGAAGGCCTACTACGCCCAGCAGACCGAGGCCGGGAAGCCGGTGCAGGTGCTGGGCAACCTCATCACCGTCATCCTCACGGTGGGAGCGGTCTTCGCCGCCATGAACACCATGTACGCCGCCGTGGCGGGGAGGACCGCCGAGATCGGAACCCTGCGGGCCCTGGGCTTCAGGCGGCGGGAGATCCTGGCCAGTTTCCAGTGGGAGGCGCTCATGCTCTGTGCCCTCGGTGGCGTGGCGGGCTCCCTCATGGCCTACGGCTTCAACGGCATCCAGACGGCCACCACCAACTTCGACACCTTCTCCGACATCAGCTTCGCTTTCTCGGTGACGCCCCGGCTCATGCTGGAAGGGGTGGCCTTCAGCCTGCTGATGGGGCTGCTGGGGGGGCTCCCTCCTGCTTGGAGGGCCAGCCGCATCCCTGTGAGTGAAGCCATGAAGGGCTGAGGGCTCAGGGGTTGTCCTCCCCTGCTCAGAAGGGGCTGGCAGATGGGCGTCAATATTGGAAAAAAGACTTCTAAACCATCGCGTCGCGAGGCAGTATAGAAGGGCAAGGGGAAATTGAAGATGGACCGTGAACTCCTCAAAGGAAGCACCCCACTCCTGCTGCTCTCGCTGCTGGCGGACGGGCCCATGTACGGCTACCAGATCATCGAGACGGTGCGGGAGCGCACCGGCGGCACCTATACCCTCAAGGAGGGCGCCCTCTACCCCGCCCTGCACAAGCTGGAGGCCACGGAGTTCATCACGAGCTACTGGCAGACCCAGCCCAATGGACGTGAACGGCGCTATTATGCTCTTCAGCCTGCCGGTGCCGCCTTCCTGGCGGACAAGAAGCAGGAGTGGAGTCGCTTTGTCGCCATGGTGGAGGCATTCGTCGGCTCCAGAGACTGAAACCGGTTCCCTGCGGGCGGCCCATGCATGAAGCCCTGAAGCAGTACCTCGCGAGTGTGGAGAGTGGGCTCGGAGGCCTCAGGGGCGGGAAGCGGAGACTCTTCCTTCGGGAGCTTGAGAGCCACCTGCTCGACGAGATCGAGGCCAAGGGCCTCGAGTCCGAGGTCGAGGTGGCGGCCCTCCTGGCGGTCAAGGAGAGCCCCGACGAGCTGGCCAAGGTCCTCTTCGAGCAGGAGGACGGGGACTCCCAGTATCGCAGCGAGACTGCCCTCCTGGCAGGGAGCCTGCTTGGGCTCGCTACGGGGGGTCTCCTTTGGCTGCAATACGGGTGGGCCTGGTACCAGGGCTTGGCCTTCGGGATCATCCATGGCCTGGTGGTCGGAACCGGCATGTTCCTGGTGCGTCCCTTCTGGAGGCGTCCCGGGGTGGAGGGACGGGTGTTCCTGGCCGCCGTCTTCGGCACCATCATGGCCATCCCCCTGGGTTTCACCTCCACCAAGGGCTTTGTGATGACCCGGATCTACTACGGTTCCTATACCGGCTACCTGCTGGAGCGTCACTCCCAGTCCCGGCCCGCTTGGCAGCTCTTCGGTGAGGTGGCGGCCTTCACGCTCTTCGATGCCTTCATGGAAGTCATCGTTGTGCAGCGGATGCAGACCTACGACTGGGTGCTGGAGTCCAGCTTCAACATGTTCTTGGCCCTGGCCGTCATGGGCGTGCTTTTTCTGCGTCGCTTCCTGTCAGAGCGACGGCTCTTCACTGCCCAGTCCCGTCGTTGAAGGGGGCTGGACGTCGGGGATGACTCTCTGGCGGTAGGCCCCTGGTGTGGTGCCGTAGAAGTGCTTGAACTCCTTGTGAAGGTGGCTGGCATCCGTATAGCCGGTACTTGCCGCGATGGCTGCCAGAGAGAGCTTGGGGTTATCCAGAAGTCTGGCGGCCTTGTGGATACGGATCTCCCTGACGGTCTCGTTGAAGGTCTTCCCTGTGTATCGTTTGAATCGTCTGGAAATGTCCTGGGGGCTGATACCGAAGTTGGATGCCAGGCTGGCCAGGGTGACCGTCCGGTAGTGATCGTGGACGAACTGCAGCATGGCGACCATGGCTGCGCTTTCCTTGGCATTGCCCTCATGGATGAGTTCGGCGGACTCCTGGTGGTTCCTCAGCAGGAGGATCAGGAGCCGATGGCTCAGGTTGTTCAGCATGGCACCCCGGAGGGGCCGACTTTGCTCGCACTCGAAGTAGAGCTCCAGGAAGGTCCGTTTCAGCTCCAGATCCCCTTTGGTGCGGAAGATGACCGTCTGGTTGGCATCGGAGCTGTAGAGGGTCTTGATCAGGAAGGTTGAGATGATGTCATCGTGGGTCAGCAGGTCATAGAAGACCGTATCGAAGGCGCTGCGGCGGATCATGGCATAGAGCATGATGGTGGTGTCATCCTCCACGCCGTGGGAGTGGAGGGTATTCGGAGAGACCAGGCAGAGATCTCCTTCGTGAAGGGGGGTATCCCCGAAGGCGGAGTGCATGGTGCACTGACCTTCATAGATGTAGATGACCTCGATATTGCCGTGGCTGTGCAGGAATTCCGGGGTGTAGCGCATCTGGCGCACCACCGAGACATCGGTGGTGTCTGTCAGGGTGACAAAGCCGGGTTGCACCTGGATGCGCGGCGGGATTCCTGGGTTGTTGCCGACCAGGCTGGCCAGGAGCTTCCGATAGCTTTCATCGTCCTTCTGGCGGGCGGGGTCCGGGCAGAAGTGGATCTGCCTGCACAACTCCTCAAAGGGGGTGAGACCGTGAAGCTGGGCTTCGAATTCCTGGATGTTCATGATGGTCTCAGGGGTGAATGTGCCCAGTTTGGTGCCGGGTGGGCACCTGGGCCAGCCCAGTGTTGTGACATATCTCCAGGATGCCACGTGCTTCTGCGGTGTCTGTGATGGCTGTCACACCCTTATGTTGATTACCTGAACATAATTAATCCGGAAAACAACCGCAATGCGGCGATTTGTATGAATATATAAATATATAAATCATAATGTGATCGTTGCTAGAAATTACAACAATGAATGCTGTACCGATACATTGTTCGGGGTGACCGGCCGCGTTTACCTTGGTTCCAACTTCTCATACTTGTGCATCCGAATTGCCTCAGTTGGGTTTCGATGCGGAACGGATGTCGGCCCGATCCGGTGAACTGTTGCCAGAATTCTGTGCAGATATTGCATGGAATTGAATTTATTGATCGTTTTTGTCCTGCTGGGCAATTTCTGGAGGTGCCTATGTGTCTGCATGAGGATCAATCCTGCTTCCCTGGGAGGCAGGGGGCTGCCCGTCGAAATGAGATACGCCAACAAGGTGTGCGGGCGAAGCTTAGGTCCGCTGATCGAGGGGGCCAGGCCAAGGCCACGCTTGGTGCCTTCGCGATGATGTTTGCTCTTGCCGCGGTCGGCTGCGGCGGCAGCTCCTCATCAACGGCGGCGGCTGATACCAACCCTGACTTCGGTTCCAATGTCACGATCATCGATCCGTCCATGACCACGGACGAGATCAACACCAAGCTGGTGGCCATCGCGGCAGCGTCCACCGGTTATGACGAGGTGCGCAACGCGGTCTACTTCCTTCCCGGCACCTATGGCAGTGCGGCTGGAGCGGATGATCCGACAACGGCCACAGGCTTTATTTCCTCGAGTGTCGGTTACAATGAAACCGTTCAGGGCCTGGGCAGTGCGCCTGGTGATGTCGTCATCAACGGGAACCTGACCGTGAACGGCAACCTTCGGACCTTCTGGCGCTCCCTTGCCAACGTGAAGATCAACCCGATTCAGGCCGACGAGGCGGCTCATACCCTCCGCTGGTCGACCTCCCAGGCCTGTCCCCTCCGGCGTGTGGATATCGCCGGTAACCTGGACGTGAAGGGCGCCGCTGTCACCGCGGGTAACCTGCTGGAAAATTCCAGGGTCTCAGGCCAGGTCGATGGCGGCATGGGGTGGAATACTGATTCCGTCATAGAAAATACTCCGACGGAGTACTACTTCCGCGACTGCGATATCGGTAGCCTCCGCGGACACAACGTCCAGTGGCTGTTCACCGGGGTGCCGAATGCGCCTGCGACGGATTTCGCTTTAGGTACGGCCACTGAGCCTGGCTGCTACACCGCCCTCCCCACCACGCCCGTATCGCGGGAGGTGCCCTTCCTCTTCCTGGATGGGGAGTCCTACAAGGTATTCGTCCCCAATGCCGTCTTCACGAGCTCTGGACACCATTGGGGCACCACTGCAGCGGATGGGGAGACCCTGGCGCTTTCCTCCTTCTTCATTGCGAAGCCGACGGATGACATCACGACCATCAACGCCGCGCTTGCCAATGGCAAGAACCTGCTGCTGACACCCGGCATCTACAAGATCACGGCGCCGATCCAGGTGACCAAGGCGAACACGGTGGTCATGGGCATGGGTCTGGCCTCGGTCATGCCTGTGAGCGGTACGGCGGCCATCGCCGTCGGCGATGTCCCCAACGTCGTCATCGCCTCCCTGACGATTGAGAATGGTACGCAGAATTCCGATGTGCTGCTGCAGATCGGCACCCGGGGCGGGAACAGCAATGCGGGGCTTGCAGCCAAGCCTACGACGGTGGCTGACGTGTATGCCCATCTCGGCCGCATGGTTGCCGGCGGCGCAACCACCACGGTCGAGGTCAATCAGGACTACACACTCATCGACAATGAATGGACCTGGCGGGCCGACATCAGCCCCGACGACAGGCACGGTTGGACCGTCAACCCTGGGGATCACGGGCTTGTGGTCAATGCCGACAACGTGACCGGACTCAGCCTGTGGAATGAACACTACGAGAAGGAACAGGTTGTCTGGGCCGGCAATGGAGGCACTGTCCTGTTTTCGGAACTGGAGCCCCCCCACGATGTCCCCAGCCAGGCGGTCTGGATGAACAACGGCCTGAATGGCTACCCCAACTATCTGGTGACCCAGAATGTGACTTCCCACTCCTGCACGGGGATGGGCAGCCTGCATATCAACCCCGTGCTCAACCCAGCTCCCGTTACCGTTTATCAGTCGAGCATGGTTGCAGCTCCGGACAGCCCCGATGTCACCTTCAGGAGCATGGCGGCCATCGTGATTGCCCTGGGCGGTGGTTTCGAGAACATCATCAACACCACGGGCGGCTCCGTGGATCCTGACGGGCCCGCTTCGTTTGCTTATGGCTTCGAATCGATCGGTGAGGTGGCCAATTACCCCGAGTAGTTGGGCGAAGTTGCCCTGAGCCCGGGCCCTCGGAGCCATGCTTCGGGGGCCCGTGTTATCCTTGTTGCTTTGCCAGCCAAGGAAAAGTGGTACTCTCCATGACGATCAATCCCCTTGAATCTCCGGTTGAGCCCTCCGAGCAGGAGAGTTCCACACCCGTAAAGAAGTCCCTTGTCCTGGTGCAGAAGCGCCGTCCCGTCGAGTCCGACGGGACCCGCGAGAAGCTCTGCGCGACCTGTGGGAAGCCCTTCAAGGTGACTCCCGAGCAGAAGTTCTACCTCTGCCCTGGCTGCTACCGGAAGGCCCATCCAGTCCACAAGTCCCCCCGCAAGAGCAATTCCCAGATCCTCATCCAGATCAAGTGCGTGTCCTGCGGTTCCACGGAATTTTTGGACTTCATGCCCCCTGATCCCTCCAAGGCGCTCTGCCGGATCTGCTACACCCAGCAGTGCCAGCGGGAACCCAGACCCCGGATTCCGCACAAACGCTCAAGATAGGAGCCCTCCCAAGATGCGACCGTTTGCCCCGATTTCCCTGATCCTGCTTGCCGGACTCTGTCCGGCCTTTGGAGTCGCCGGGCCGGCGAAGTCCAAGGCGGCTGCATCCCCCGCCAAGGCTGCGGTGAATCCCGAAGCCCAGGCTGTGCGCCAGGCCTTCCAGAAGGTCCTAGACAGCGTGGACGGGGCCTGGTTCGGCAAGGCCTACCAGGACAGCCGCTCGGTGGATGTCAACGGCACCATGGAGCTCCACCTCTCGGCTGCGGCCATCAACGCCAAGGCCAGTCAGCTCAGCCAGGGGCAGCTGAAGGGGATCGCCGCCAAGGGCGGCAAGGCCTCTCTGGCCCTGAAGGGCAGCTACTACGCCAATGGCGACTTCCGTACTGAGACCTCGGGTGACTTCGGTCACATCGTCTACACCCGGGTCGGTCGCCGGGGCTTCATGTACAGCCAGGAGCAGAACGCCTATACCACGGCGGTGGACCTGCCGCCGGCCGATGCCCCCCTCTCCTTCATGGGCTGGTTCCGCCAGGTGGTCCTGGACATCAAGGCCGCCTATGTGGACGCCCCGACCTTCAAGGCCTCGTACGGCAAGGATGAGTCCCAGGGGGGGCATGCCGTCCAGACCCTGGTCTTCTATGCCCCTTCCGGCGCCTATGACCCGGCCAAGCGCGAGCAGAACCTGAAGGAGACCTTCGGTTTCTGGAAGCGGGGCCGCATGGAGATCAGCTACGACAAGGCCACCCACCTCCCCTACAAGATGTCCTTCAACAACGACGGGCAGGGGGTGCACACCACCATGACCTTCCAGTATCAGGGTGATGGCCACCTCCAGACCGTGACCATCGCCAACCGCAGCAAAGGCATGGAGGGGCCCGGCTACCTCCAGATTTCCTACGGCGGCGACGGCCTCATGAGCCACATCTCCGGTGAGCTGACCGGTCGGAGCGTGAAGTGGGACTTCAGCATGGGCCTCTCCTGGCCGAAGGACCGCAGGTCCCTCACCCTGACCCCGCCCCCCATCGGGGCCAACAAGAAGGGCGGTGATGAGTTCCAGACCGCCGTGCTGGTGAGCCTCGCCTCCCAGGTCTTCGACCTCCAGCGCAATGGCCTGAACCTCATGGCTCCCAAGATCGCCGCTGGGAAGTGATCCCCACCGGGGGCGAACAGAGTGAGACGAGGTATCATCAAAGGAGGGGGGCCGGTTGCGGCTCCTCTCCTTTCCGCATCCAGAAAGCCCGGTGAATCATGATCCTCCGCAAGGAATACAGCTTCGAGTCCGCCCACTTCATCTACAATCACCCGGGCAAGTGCCGTAACCTCCATGGGCACAGCTACAGGCTCTATGTCTCCATTGAGGGGCCCGTAAACCCCGAGACCGGGATGGTGATGGACTTCGGGGATCTGACCCGCATCGTCCAGACCTCCGTGATCGAACAGCTGGACCACAAGTTCCTCAACGACCTCATTCCCCTTTCCACTTCGGAGAACATCTCCGTGTGGATCTGGCAGCAGCTCAAGCCGCTCCTCCCGGGCCTCTGCCAGCTCGAGCTCTTCGAGACCACAGGCAGCTGCGTGGTCTACCGGGGCGAGTGATGAGAGCGGCCTGGCTGGTGCTGCCGGGGTTGGCAGCCCTGGTCTCCTGCAGGCCGCCGGACTCCGCAGCGGCCTATCGGAAAGCCGCCTCACAGCTGAAGTACCGCATTGAGCGTGTGGAACCCCGCCTGGACATGGCGCTCCCCCTCGATCGCTCCCGCCTGGTGGTGCGCATCCGGCTCAAGGTCGAGAACCCCAGCGAGGTGCGCTTCCATGCCCGGAGGGTTGCAGGGGACCTGGGACTGGACGAGCTGGGGCAGATGAAGCGGGTGGGCGCCTTCGACCTCCCCCAGGGCCTGACCCTCGAGCCCCACAGCGAGGCCTCGGTGGTGTTGGAGCTCACCTTCACCTACCGGGACATCCGGCGCAACTGGGCCTCCATCAGCCAAGCCATTGAGAAGGGGCCCGGCGTGGTCTGGCGGGTGGAGGGCCGGGCCACCCTGGAGGCCTTCGGTTTGCCCTTCTCAGTGCCCTTCAAGGCCCGCGGCGAGCAGTGAACCCTTGGAGCGGGCCTGCTCGGGTATGATGGCTCTCTGCGAAACGAAACGGAACGTGAGGAGATTGCCATGTCCACCCAAACTGTCGACTCGATCCTGGCCGAGACCAAGAAGCGCATGAAGAATTCGCTGGAGACCCTCCGCAAGGAGATGGCCACGGTCCGCACCGGTCGTGCCAATGCCGGCATCCTCGACGCCGTCCAGGTGGAGTACTACGGCTCCGAGATGCCCTTGAACCAGCTGGCCTCGGTCAGCGTGCCGGACACCTCCACCCTGGTGATCCAGCCCTTCGACAAGAGCTCCATCAAGGCCATCGAGACCGCCATTCTCAAGAGCGAGCTGGGCCTGAACCCCGCCAACGACGGCATCGTGATCCGCCTGCCCATTCCCGCCCTCACCGAGGAGCGGCGTCGGGAGCTGACCAAGGTGGTCCACAAGATGGGCGAGGAGATCAAGACCGCCGTCCGCAATGTCCGCCGGGACGCCAATGACGATGTCAAGAAGCTGGAGAAGGACAAGACGGCAGGGGTCTCCGAGGACGCCGCCAAGAAGACCCTGGACCAGATCCAGAAGCTCACGGATGACATGATCAAGGAGATCGAGGAGACCGTGAAGCACAAGGATGCCGAGATCATGAAGATCTGAAGGAGGGCCGGGCTGTGGCGCAGGCTCGTCCCGAAAGCCCCGGCCCGGGTTACTCTAGGAGGATGGCTTCGACCCGCCCCCGCCCCTTCCTCTGGGATTCCCTGGTCCGCGGGGTACGCTTCTGCTATCTCATGTGGGGGGGCATGCTGCTGGGGAGCCTGGCGCTCTACAGTCGCTACCGGTTGCCCGAGTTCGTGTGGTACTGGCCCGATGTCGCCCGCTTCCTGCTTGGCCCCTGGGGCCGGGGGGTACTCCTGGGGATCGGGTTGGCCATGGCCCTGGGGGCCCTCCTGGAGGTCTGGGAATTGGTGGACCGACTGCTGGTCCGCTTCCTCCATGATTCCGACCACTGACCCATCCATGCCGTCTGCACGGAGTTGCCATGACTGATGCCTGCCTCCTCGATGCCGCCCGTGTGGAAGCCCATCTCCAGCGCCTCTGTCGCGAGATCGCCGCTGCCTTCGGGGCCGACGAATCCCTGGCCCTGGTGGGCATCCGCAGCCGGGGCCTGCCCCTGGCAGAGCGTCTGGCCGGCCAGCTCTCGTCCATCCTGGGTCAGGAGGTCCCCGTGGGGGTCCTGGACATCACCCTCTACCGCGATGACCTGGCCGAGAAGGCCGGGGTGCCTCTGGTGCGGCCCACGGAGATCCCCTTTTCCCTCAAGGGACGAACCGTGGTGCTGGTGGACGATGTGCTCTTCTCCGGCCGCACCATCCGGGCGGCCCTGGATGCCCTCCTGGACCACGGGCGCCCCAAGCGGGTCTGGCTGGCGGTGCTGGTGGACCGCGGCGGGCGGGAACTGCCCATCCAGGCCGACTTCCTGGGCCTCAAGCTGGATGTGGCCGAGGGGCAGCGGGTCTCGGTGAAGGTGCGTGAGGTGGACGGCTGCGACGGTGTTTTCCTGGAGACGCGAGGCTGACATGACCCAGGCACGCTACCACTTCCCCCACCGCCATCTCCTGGGCATCGAACCCTTGGTTCCCCAGGACATCCAGACCATCCTGGATCAGGCCCAGGCCTTCGAGGAGGTCTGTGACCGTCCCGAGATCAAGATCGTGCCGGCCCTGCGCAAACGTCTGGTGGTGAACCTCTTCTTCGAGAACAGCACCCGGACCCGCAACAGTTTCGAGATCGCCGAGAAGCGCCTCTCTGCGGAGATCATCAACTTCTCCGCAGAGAGCAGCTCCCTCTCCAAGGGCGAGACCCTGATCGATACCGCCATGAACCTCCAGGCCATGCGGCCCGATCTCATCGTGATGCGGCACAGCGCGCCTGGGGCCCCGATCCTCCTGGCCCAGCACATCACCCAGGCGAGCATCGTCAATGCGGGGGATGGAGCGCGGGAGCATCCCACCCAGGCCCTCCTGGACGCCTACACCCTCCGCAAGCGCTTTGGCCACCTGGAGGGTCTGAAGGTGGCCATCGTGGGCGATATCCGCAACAGCCGGGTGGTGCGGTCCAACCTCTGGCTTCTGACGAAGATGGGCGCGCATGTGACCCTTGTGGGGCCTCCCACCCTCCTCCCCCGGGACCTCCAGGAGACTTGGCCCGGCATCTCCTGCACCCACGACTTCGACGAGATCCTGCCGGACATGGACGCCATCATGATGCTCCGTTGCCAGTTCGAGCGGGGCACTGGGGCCTACATCCCCGGCCAGGGGGAATATGTCCGCTTCTACCAGCTCAATGCCGTCCGCATGCAGCGGGCCAAGCCAGGGGTGGCTCTCCTGCATCCCGGTCCCATGAACCGTGGGGTCGAGATCACCTCCGAGGTGGCTGATGGCCCCAACAGCCTCATCCTGGACCAGGTGACCAACGGGGTGCCCGTGCGCATGGCTGTGCTCTTCCTGCTGAACAACGCGCTCATGGGCAACTGACCGGGGCCTGTCTCCCCCATAAGAGAGGGCCCGGCGAACCGGGCCCTCTCTTATGGATTCCCTGCGACTAGGCGGGGGAGATGGCGCTGGTGGGGCAGACGCTGACGCAGGCGCCGCAGTCCACACAGGTGTCGGCATTGATCTGGTAGGTGGAGGGACCCTCGGAGATGGCCTGGACAGGGCACTCGGAGGCGCAGGCGCCGCAGGAGACACAGGCGTCGGAAATCTTGTGAGCCATGGTTGACCTCAGTGGTTGGACGACCCAGCGGGGTGTCGTGGTGGGGGTGATTGGTCCAGGGCAGGGCAACTGGACCCCGTCTCGTTGACGGGTAGCATATCCTGCTTTCCGGAGTCCGTCATGCCAGATTCGGCAGGCCCGGATGGGGCGTGATCCGAGTCGCGGGAAGGGCCGGGCGGGCAGGCGCCGCAGCCTGCGCAGGGGGTGTATGGACGGGGCTGGGGGCTGGGCAAGGAGGAGTTCGCCTGCGGGCAGAGGCATCTGCGGACTCCGTCCAGGAGGCGAGAACAGCCCACTGGCTGTCGAGCTGACGGTTCCTGGGACCGGCCTCCCGGACCGTTGGGCCAGCAGGCGGTGCCATCCGTCCGCCGGCGCAGATCCCGGCGCCTCGGTCGCTCTATGCTGGGGATGGCGCATGCCGCCGGAGGTGCAGGATGAAGCGGATGGGATCCAAACGGGCGGGTTGGGGACTGGGGCTCCTTTGCATGGGGCTCATCCTGGGAGCTCAGGAGCCGCCACCCGGTCCGCCCCCTGAGGGGAGGGCCGGGCAGGGGCTTCCCCCCATGCCTCCTCCCGGCGGGCCCGTTCAGGAGCCCACCAGCTTCCAGGCCACGCTGACCGTGGCCTCCCGGAAGGAGGTGCTCAAGGACTGGACCGGGACGGCGGAGCAGAAGGATACCTCTGGGATCCTGGTCGCCGACAAGGGGGAGCTGGTGCTCCGGGATTCGAGCCTCAGCACCCGGGGGGATTCCTCCAGTCTAGAGGCGAGCAGCTTCTTCGGGCTCAACGCCGGGGTCCTGGTGACCACCGGAGGACTGGCCCACATCGAGCACCTGGACCTTCTCACCGAGGGGACCGGAGCCAATGGGATCTTCGTCCAGGGCAAGGGCTCCAAGGCCACTGTCAGCCGCTGCCGCATCCGGGACCTGGCCCAGGGCGGGCACGCGGTCATGTGCACCCGCGAGGGGGAGCTGGAGATCACCTCCAGCGGCATGATCACTCTGGGGGCGAACTCGGGGGCCGTGGCCACGGACCGGGGCGGCGGGCGCATCCGGGTCACAGATTGTGTGGTGGAGACCCGCGGGACCGATTCTCCAGCGGTCTATTCCACCGGAGACATCGAGTTGAGGGGCAGCCGGCTCAACGCTACTGGGGCAGAGGCCGCTGTCATCGAGGGCTCAAATCTGATCCGTCTGCAGGACTGCGACACCACCTCCTCCGTCATGGGGAAGTGGGGCGTCATGCTCTACCAGAGCTTCTCAGGGGATGCCGAGGGGTCCGACGGCCGCTTCATCGCCCGAGGGGGACGTCTTGTCTACGCTGGGCAGGGCGGTCCGCTCTTCTTCGTGACCAATGCGAGGGGCTTCATTGAGCTCCAGGGGGTCCACCTGGAGACGAAGGACGGCTGGCTGTTGAAGGCCGCGGGGTCTCGCTGGGGGCGCAGCGGTGCCAACGGGGGGCACGTGGTGCTGACGGCCAGCCGGCAGAAGCTCCAGGGGCGCCTCACTGCGGATGGGGTCTCGAGTCTCGAGCTGAGTCTCAAGGAGGGTTCCATGCTGCAGGGCAGCCTCAATGCCGAGCATACGGCCAGGCAGTCCGTGATCCGCCTGGATGCCGGATCCCGCTGGGAGGCAGTGGGGGAATCCTGGCTGACCTCCCTGGATGCCGAGAGTGCTGCACGCATCGAAGGGAAGGGCACCGTCCACTATCGGGCCAGTGCCAGCCCCAGCCTGGGGGGGCGCACCCTCGCCCTGAAGGGTGGGGGCCAGCTCCTTCCCTATTGAGCCCCGTGCCATTCCCGTCGGCCCCAGCCCCTCGGTACTCGACGTGCCCTCCATCCAATACGTCGGCACACGCATAGACTATCCTGGAGGCTCTTCCGTGTGCCGGATGTCCGGTCTTGTTTCGTAGAGAGGTCCTGATGATTCCCGGTCCGATCACGCTCCTCATCCTGGATGGCCTGGGGGATGGCCCCCGCAATGCCTTCGACGCCCCCTTCGTTGCGGGGATGCCCCACCTCAATGACCTGCGGCGGCGCTACGCCGCCACCCAGCTCCAGACCAGCGGTGAGGCGGTGGGACTGCCCGAGGGCCAGTTCGGGAACTCCGAGGTCGGTCACATGAACCTGGGGGCCGGACGGGTGGTCTGGCAGGAACTGACGCGCATCGATGCCGCCATCCGCAAAGGCAGCTTCCGGGAGAACCCGGCCATGGGCTACCTCATGCGCAACCTGCGGACCACCGGGGGACGCCTCCATCTGATGGGCCTGGTGTCCGATGGCGGGGTGCACAGCCACCAGAGCCACCTGGCGGCCTTGGCCCAGTGGGCCCAGGCTGAAGGGGTGGCCACCACCATCCACGCCTACCTGGATGGCCGGGATACCGAGCAGAAGAGCGCCGGCACCTACCTCCAGTGGGTCCAGAAGCAGCTCTCCGACTGCCCTTTGGTGAAGCTGGGCTCTCTCTGTGGCCGGTACGTGGTCATGGATCGCGACAACCGCTGGGAGCGGGTGGAGCGCGCTTGGCGGATGCTGGTGGACGGACAGGCCGAGCAGGAGGCCCCCGATGCCCTGTCCGGGGTCCGGGCCGCCTATGACCGGGGCGAGACCGATGAGTTCGTGGCACCCACCCGCCTACCGGACTTCCACCCCATCCAGGACGGGGACGGCGTGATCTTCTTCAACTTCCGGGCCGACCGGGCACGGCAGTTCTGCCATGCCCTGGTGAACCCCGCCTTCGAGGGCTTCCCCCAGGCCCACCGCCCCAAGGTGAAGCTCCTCACCTTCACCCAGTACGACCGGGAGTTGGAGCCCTACGTCTCCGTGGCCTATCCGCCCCAGAACCTCACCCGCATCCTGGGTGAGGTGATCGCCGAGCGGGGGCTGCGCCAGCTTCGCACGGCCGAGACGGAGAAGTATGCCCACGTCACCTATTTCTTCAATGGCGGCAAGGAGGACCCCCTGGTTGGCGAGGACCGGATCCTGGTGCCCTCGCCCAAGGTGGCCACCTACGATCTGCAGCCCGAGATGAGCGCCCACGAGGTCACCCGGGGGGTGGTGAAGGCCCTCCAGGGGGAGGACTACGCCCTGGTCGTCTGCAATCTGGCCAACGGCGACATGGTGGGGCACACCGGCGTGCTGGATGCTGCCGTCACCGCCTGCGCCGTGGTGGACGATGCCGTGCGCCAGATCGTCCGGGCCACCCTGGACCGCCAGGGGGCCGTGCTCATCACGGCCGACCATGGGAACAGCGAAATCATGCGCGATGAGAAGGGCAACCCCCACACGGCCCACACCATGAGCCCTGTACCGGCCGTGCTGGTGGGCCAGGGTTTCGAAGGCCGTCAGCTCCGCACCGGTGGGGCCCTCTGCGATGTGGCCCCCACCCTGCTCAAGCTCATGGGGATCCCCCAGCCCACGGAGATGGAGGGCGAGAGCCTGTTCTGAGGAGGGTCGCCCCTTGGCGCGGATCGGTGGAAGGACCCGGAACTCCCTGGAGGGAGCTCCCGAAGACAACGGGGACATCTTCGTCCAGGCCCTGGGCCGGGGGCTCTCCATGCTGAGCCTCTTTGATGTGGAGCATCCGGAGTGGGGCCTGGACGAGCTCTCCCGGGCGACGGGCACCTCGAAGACCACGGCCTACCGGATGCTCCGAACCCTGGAGCTCAAGGGCTTTCTGGCCTTCGATCCCCGGACGGAGCGGTACCACATCGGCCCTGCCACCATCCCCGTGGCCTACCTCTCCCTCAGCTACGTCGGCTTCGCCCGCTCCACCCATCCCATCCTGGAGCGGCTGGCGGCGGATACGGGCGAGACCGTGGAACTGGCGGTGGAGGGCGAGGGGGGCGCCGTGGTGGTGGACCAGGTGGCCACACGTCACCCCTTCAAGCCCAACCTGCCTCTGGGCCGGGTCATGCGCAACCTGGCCAACTCCTGCGTGAAGGCCCTGGCCGCCCATCTTCCCCCCGCGGCCCGGGAGCGGCTCCTCCGGGCCCCCCACCCCGTGCTCACACCCCATACCCTCACGGATCCGATGCGGCTTGCGGAGGAGCTGGCGGAGGTGCTCCGGGAGGGGCGGGCATACGACCAGGAGGAGCAGGACCTGGGCATCTGCGCCGTCTCGGTGCCGGTCTTCGGAGCGGGGCATCAACTCAAGGCCATCCTGACCGTCATCGCTCCGGTGGAGCGCTTCGGGGTGAAGGAGCGCAAGCGGATCACGGAAATGGCCAGGGCCTCCGCCGGCGAGCTGGCAAGGGTCTTCGGGCGTCCGGAGACTCCCTGAATTCAATGCGGAATTCTTTTTATAAATAACGCAATTTCTTTGACTTTCATGGAGGTCGGGCGCAAATTTTTCGTACGCATGATGCGGAATAGCTATTCCGACTATCGAAATAGCCCACCAGCCCAAGGAGGCTCCATGGCAGAAGATAGAGCGAAGCAGAGCAAGTCGGGCGAGAAGACGCTGATACGGGACATCAGCTTCTGCGGGGTGCCCGAGAACGGGTCCAACGCGTCCATGGTGGATGTGAAGGACGGGAGGATCATCCGCATCCGCCCCATGCATTACGACTGGAAGTACGATCCGGAAAAGCACATGAATCCCTGGAAGATGGTGGTCCGGGGGAAGGTCTTCGAGCCCAGCATGAAGACCCTGCTGCCGCCGTACTCCCTGGCCTACAAGAAGCGGGTCTACTCCCCCGCCCGCATCCGCTATCCCATGAAGCGGGTGGACTGGGATCCCAGCGGCGCCCCGGGTTCCACGGGAGCCGGGGGGCGCAACACCCAGAACCGGGGCAAGAGCAAATACGTCCGGATCTCCTGGGAAGAGGCGCTGGACACCATCGCCAAGGAAATGGGCCGACTCAAGGAGGCCTACGGGCCCACCTGCCTGCTCTACCAGTGCGACCAGCACGGTGAGAACAAGGTCGTCCAGGCCTGCCACGGGGCCGGTCGCAAGCTCCTGCCCCTCTGGGGTGGCTACACCCTCCAGATCCGTCAGCCCGACTCCTGGGAAGGCTGGTGGTGGGGGAGCAAGCACTTCTGGGGCTGTGAGCCCGTGGGGCAGGGCAAGCAGAGCAACCTGCTCTACGATGTGGCCAAGAACTGTGAGCTGCTGCTCTTCTGGGGCTGCGACCAGGAGACCACCCCCTGGGGCTGGCAGGGCCAGCTCCCCAGCCGACTGAGCTACTGGTACAGCGAGCTGGGCATCAAGCAGATCTACGTCTGCCCTGACCTGAACTACGCTGCGGCGGTCCATGCCGACCGCTGGATCCCGGTGCTGCCCAATACCGATGCCGCCCTCTACCTGGCCATCACCTACGTCTGGTTCAAGGAGGGCACCTACGACAAGGACTACCTCAAGACCCACGCCGTCGGTGTGGAGGCCTACGAGGCTTATGTCATGGGTGAGGAGGACGGTACTCCCAAGACCCCCGAGTGGGCCGCTCCCCTCTGCGGGGTCCCCGCCCGCACCATCAAGGCCCTGGCCCGGGAGTGGGCCTCCAAGCGCACCAGCGTGGTCATCGGGAATGGTGGCCCCGGCATCCGGGGGCCCTACGCGACCGAGCCCGCCCGGCTCCAGAACATCTGCCTGGCCATGCAGGGCCTGGGCAAGCCCGGGGTCAACCAGGTGAAGATGATCGAGTGGGGGCTCTTCGACTTCCCCGATCAGTACGCCCAGCCCAAGCCCTTCCGGGTGCCCAACCTGCGCACGGCCTACACGGGCGGCCACCCCTCGGACAAGAACGACCCCTCGATCCCCAAGACCTACGTGCCCAAGGCCATCCTGGAGGGCAAGTGCGACTGGTGGGGCTGCGAGTCCGAGACGGCGCCCCGGGAGGACCAGTTCGTCCACCGCAGCTATCCGGCCCCAGGCTGCTCCAAGATCCACGCTGTGTGGACCGACTCCCCCTCCTGGATCACCTGCTGGAACTCCGGCAACGACTACATCCGGGCCATGCGTCACCCCGATATCGAGTTCATGTGGGCCCAGCACCCCTGGCTGGAGAACGACGCCCTCCTGGCTGACATCATCCTGCCGGTGAACACCAAGCTCGAAGAGGATGACATCGCGGGCGATATCTTCAGCGGCCAGTACAACCTGCTCTATCCCGAGCAGAAGTGCATCGAGCCCCTGGGCGAGTCCTACAGTGACTATGAGATCGTCTGCATGCTGGCGGACAAGCTGGGGCTCCTCAAGGAATACACCGGCGGCAAGAGCATCCCTGAGCTCATCAAATACGGCTACGAGACCTCCCGCTGCGCCGATCTCATCACCTGGGAGGAGCTGAAGGAGAAGGGCTACCTGGTGATCCCCACCGCCGATGGCTGGGAGAAGGAGCCTGCGGGCTTCCAGCGCTTTTACGAGGACCCTGAGAAGCATCCCCTGACTACCCCGACCGGCAAGCTGGAGTTCGAGTCCACAGGGCTCAAGGCCAACTTCCCGGATGATCTGGAGCGTCCGCCAGTGCCCAAGTGGGTGCCCAAGGGGATCAGCCACGAGGAGACTCTCGGGACAGAGCGGGGCAAGAAATACCCCCTTCTCGTCTGCTCCAACCACCCGCGCTGGAGCGTCCACTCCCAGCATGAGGACATCACCTGGCTCCGGGAGATCGAGACCTGCAAGGTCACCGGTCCCGACGGCTACCAGTACCACCCGGTCTGGCTCCATCCCTCCACCGCGGAGGCACGGGGCATCGGTCAGGGTGATATCGTCTCGATCTTCAATGAACGGGGTGCGGTGCTCGCTGGGGCCTATGTCACCGAGCGCATCATGCCCGGAGTCATCTACATCGACCACGGGGCCAAGTGGGATCCCATCGAACCCGGGGTCATCGATCGGGGCGGGGCCATCAACACCATCGTGCCCGCCCACACCACCTCCCGGAAGGCCGTGGGGCACGCCGTCAGCGGCTTCCTGGCGGATGTGGCCAAGGCCGATCTGGATGAACTCAAGCGCAAGTACCCGGATGCCTTCAGGCGCCCCTTCCATCCCACGGCGGGACCCGGGCTCCAGGGCTTCATGATTGGAGGTGAGTGATGGGCAGAAAGGTTCTGGTCATCAACTACGATGTCTGCAATGGCTGCTACAACTGCCAGGTTGCCTGCAAGGACGAGCACTGTGCCAACGACTGGTCGCCCATCGCCAAGCCCCAGCCGGACACCGGCCAGTTCTGGAACAAGCTCAAGGACCGTGTCCGCGGGCAGGTGCCGAAGGTGATGATCACCTACGAACACAGCATCTGCCAGCACTGCGACGAGGCCCCCTGCATCAAGGGGTGCAAGTCGGAGGCGATCTACAAGCGGGCTGACGGGGCTGTGATCATCGACCCGGCCAAGTGCCGGGGCAACCAGATCTGCATGGATGCCTGTCCTTACGAGAACGTGATCTACTTCAACGACAGCCTCAATATCGCCCAGAAATGCACCTTCTGTGCCCACCTCCTGGATGATGGCTGGTCCGAGCCCCGCTGTGTGGATGCCTGCCCGACGGAGGCCATGGTTTTCGGCGACGAGGAGGATCCCAAGGTCAAGGCCCTCATCGCCAGGGCCGAGCTGCTCAAGCCTGAGCTGGCCCACATCAAGCCGAGGGTCTACTACCTGGGGCTGCCCAAGAAGTTCATCGCCGGCGCCCTCTACGATCAGGAAGCCGACGAGTGTCTGGGCGAGGTCAAGGTGACGGCCACTCAGGTGGCCTCCGGGGCCACCTGCAGCACGGTGACGGACAGCTACGGGGATTTCTGGCTCAAGGGGCTGGAGAGCGGCTGCTACACCCTTCTCTTCGAAAAGCCCGGCTACCTCACAAGGAAGCACGGTCCTGTGGATGTGACCCAGGTGGATGTGAACATTGGGGACGTAGAACTCTGGAAAATCTGAGACCTTTCCCTTTTCCATGCCATGGGGGCCCGGAAGGGCCCCTGTTTCATGGAGCGGCATGGAAATCGCTCGTGGGATTCCGCTCAGCAGAGTTTGCCCAGGAGCTTCCATGAGTATCCTACCGATCGGTTCCAGTGCCTCCAGTGTCAGCAGTGTCCTGCTGCAGCGGCTGTTCTCCGGGACGGGTGGTGACTCCACCGCCGCTCTCGGGGCGGGAAGCGGGGGCGACTCCGTCGCCATCTCCTCGGCCGGCAGCCAGCTTTCCCAGGCGCCGCCGGAGGTGACCAAGGCCCTGAACGATCTCTGCACCCAGCAGGCTGATGTCCAGAGTGACCTGAGCCAGCTGAAGGCGTACTTCAAGGACAAGCCTGAAACCCTGTCGGGCATCCTGGCCTCCATGCAGAACGGCACGGGGACCTACAACGCCTCGGGCGTCGTTGCCAACGGGACCGATGCCGACAACCTCATGGCCGCCCTTCTCCAGGCGCAGTCCCAGGACCCGATGCTGGCCTCCCAGGTCTCCACCGGGGATAGCGGCCTTTTCTCTCTGATGGGCTGATGCCCGCCTGATCGGGTCCAGTCCGGACCTTGGAGCTACCATGAGCGTTTCCCAGATCGCATCCAAGCACACCGTCTCCCAGCCCACCCAGGGCCATCCGGTCCAGAAGAGGGCCGTCCCCCAGGCGGCAGCCGCCCAGGTTCCCGGTCAGGATACGGTGGCCATCTCCGATGCCGCCAAAGCCCTGTCCCAGGGACAGGCCCCGGCCCAGCCGGTCACCCTCACCTACAAGGCCCCTGGTACTCGCTGAAGCTGATCAGTCCTGACGGCCATCCATGCGGTCGAGGCGGCGCAGCTGGGGCACCAGTCCGGCGGTGGCCGCCACGACCACCAGGGTCATGCAACCGCCGAAGACCACAGCCGGGATGAGGCCCATGAGGCGGGCCGTGATGCCGGATTCGAAGGCGCCCAGCTCGTTGCTGGATCCGATGAAGAAGGCGTTGACGGCCGAGACCCGCCCCATCATCTCCTGGGGGGTGTAGGACTGCACCAGGGTGGCCCGCAACACCACGCTCACGTTGTCGAAGGCCCCCGAGAGGAGCAGGAGCCCCAGGGAGAGGCCGAACCAGCGGGAGAAGGCGAAGGCAATCCAGCAGAGGCCGAAGGCGGCGACAAAGATGAGCAGGGTCCGTCCGGCCTTCCTCATGGGGGGCATGAAGGCCAGGACCAGGCTCATGAGCACCGAACCCACCGCGGGTGTGGCACGGAGGATGCCGAAGCCCTGGGGGCCCGTGTGGAGGATGTCCGAGGCGAAGACCGGGAGTAGGGCGACGGCACCGCCGAAGAGGACCGCGAAGAGGTCCAGGGAGAGGGCCCCCAGGATCAGCTTCTCGCGGAAGACGAAGCGCAGCCCCTCCGTCAGACTCTGGAAGAGGCCGCTGGAGCGGGGGGCGGGGCGGGGTCTGGGCCCGACCTTCATCAGGAAGATGAAACCCACGAGCATGAGTCCGAGCTCGGTGCTGTAGGCCGTGGTGGCGTTCCCGAATCCGTAGAGGAGGCCCCCCAGGGCCGGACCCACCACCATGGCGGTGTGGCTGAGGGAACTGCGCCAAGTGGCGGCGTTGTGGTAGGCCTCCCGGGGCACCAGCTCCGTGCCCAGAGCCTGGGAGGTCGGCCGGTAGAAGGCCCGGCCGATGCCCGTGAGGAACTGGATGCCATAGAAGGGCAGGGCGCTGGGGGTGTGGTGCAGGTTGTAGACCAGCAGCAGGCAGGCGCAGAGGGCCAGGACCGCCGTGGCGATCAGGGCGAGGCCCCGGCGATCCCGCCGGTCGGCCGCATAACCCCCGATCAGGGTCAGGCAGAGGAAGGGGATGGCTTCCGAGAGGCCCACCAAGCCCAGGGAGAGAGGATCGTGGGTGATCCCATAGACCTGCCAGCCCATGACCGCGGTCTGGATCTGGGTGGCCATGAAGACCGCCGTGGTGCCCACAAGGAACCACCGGTACTCGGCATAGCGCAGGGACTGGAAGGGGTCGTGGGGGTGTTCGCTCATCTCGGCACTTCGATGCTTTCAGGCTGGCCGGGATCTTCCGCAGACGGGAGGAGCTTCGGTTTCCGCTCTGCTATTCATAGCGCAAAGCGTCGATCACATCCAGCTTGGCGGCCTTCAGGGCCGGGAGGAAGCCCGCCACGATGCCGACCACGGCGCTGAATCCCAGGCCCAGGGCCACAGCCCAGGGGAGGGCCACGGCGGGGAGGGGGGAGAAGGACTTCAGCAGCCAGATGGCTGCCAGGGCCAGGAGGATGCCCAGGATGCCCCCCAGGATGGAGAGCACCACCGCCTCGGTGAGGAATTGCCAGAGCACCGTGCGGCGGGTGGCGCCCATGGCCCGTCGGATTCCGATTTCGCGGGTGCGTTCGGTGACGCTGACCAGCATGATGTTGGAGATGCCGATGCCGCCCACGACCAGGGAGATCCCAGCGGACATGGCCAGGAACATGGTCAGGACCCCCGCTTGCTGCTCCTGCATCTTGATCCAGTCGTCCTGCCTCCGGAACTGGAAGGGGCTGTCGTCCTTGGGGCCGAGCCGCATCCGCTGGCGGAGCAGGGCGGTGATCTCGCTCTCGGCAAGATCCTCGCGCCCTTCCATGGCGCTGACCATGATCATCTGGATCCGGTCCCGCCCCATGATCTTGTGCATCACGGTGGTGTAGGGGGCGATGATGGCGTCGTCCTGGTCCCCCATGAGCCCCGCCCCCTTCTTCTCCAGGACCCCGATGACCTCGAAGGGCATCTTGCCTATGCGGACAGTCTGTCCCATGGGCTCTTCGCCATTGGGGAAGAGGTTGTCCACAACGGTCTGGCCGAGGATGCAGACCTTGGCCTGGCCCTTGACCTCACCCTCGGTGAAGAATCGGCCCCGTTCCAGGTCCCAGCCCCGGATCTTCGGGAAGTCGGGGCCGGTGCCCTGGATGCTGGTGATGTAGTTGACGCTCTGGAAGATGACCGGTCGGGTGGTGCGGACGCTGGGGGAGGCGGCCACGACACTGCTCTGGCTGAGTTCCCTTGTGATGAGCTGGGCGTCGTCGTCCCTCAGGACCTCGATGCTCCCGGAGCTCAGGGGGCCTGCGGTGGTCCGGTTGGAGACCCCGTTGGAGACCATGAGCATGTTGGAGCCCATGTTCTCGATGAGGGCCACCGAAGCCCTCTTGGAGCCCTCGCCGATGCCGATCATGGCTATGACCGAACCGACGCCGATGATGATGCCCAGCATGGTGAGCAGGGCGCGGGTCTTGTTCCGGGTGATGGCGAAGAGGGCCAGCCGGATGAACTCAAGGATGCCGGTCATGGCTTGGCCTCAGTGGCGTGGCGCCCCAGTGGGGCCAGCGAGGGGAGAGGCCTGGGCTTTGCCGGGCTTCTTGGGATCCTGGACGCCCGTGAGGACTTGGAGCCCCTCCTGGAGACCCTCGCCCGAGACCTCGGTGAACTGCCCGTCGCTGGCGCCCGCCGTCACGGGCAGGGCCTTGGGCTTTCCATTCTCCAGGACCCAGATGCGATCCTCCCTGCGGGCGGTCATGCCCTTGCCATTCTGGGGGCCCTGGACGGTGCGGGGGCCCGGGGAGGGCTGGGCGCTCTCCCTGAGGAAGGCCCTGGGATTGAACCGCAGGGCGTTGCCAGGGACCCGGAGAACCTTTTCCCTCCGGTTGGTGACGATACTGACATTGGCCGTCATGCCAGGCATGAGGGCCATCTCCCCACGGTAGACCTTTCCACCGGGCGGTACATAGCGGGCCGTTTCGGGGGCCCGCTCGGGCGCTGGCAGGGGGGGGGCCGCAACGGCCTTGGGCTCGTTGGCAACCTCCATGACCACGTTGTAGGTGACCACATTCTGGTTGGTGATGGGCTCCAGGCGCACCTCGCTCACCCGTCCCCTGAACTGGCGGTCCGGAAAGCTGTCCACGGTGAAGAAGGCCTTCTGCCCCACCGAGACCAGCCCGATGTCCGCCTCATCGATGGAGGCCACCACGATCATCCTCGAGAGATCCCGTGCGATGGTGAAGAGGTTGGGGGTGCTGAAGCTGGCCGCCACGGTCTGCCCCACATCCACGGCACGGGAGATGACCACTCCGTCCACGGGGGCGTGGATGGTGCAGTAGCCCAGGTTGATCCTCGCCCGGGCGACCGAGGCCCGGGCCGAATCCAGATTGCCCTGGGCTGTCTTCAGCGCCAGCAGTTTGGCATCCAGGTCCGAAGCCGCCACCAGCTGCTGCTCTGCGAGTCTGCGGTTCCGGTCGTAATCGAGCTTGGCGTTGAGAAAGGCCGCCTGTGCCCTCTGCTGGGTTGCCTCGGCGTCCTTCAGCTGGGTCTCCCAGGTGGTGGGGTCGATCCGGGCGATGACCTGCCCCTTCTTCACCAGGCTGTTGTAGTCAGCGTAGAGGTCGGTGACCACCCCCGAGACCTGGGTGCCCACTGGGACCGAAATGAAGGCGTTGATGGTGCCGGTGGCACTGATGCGCTGGGTGACATCCCCCCGGTCCACAGCCGCCGTGCGCCAGGAGATCGGCTCCTGCCGCTTCCCAAGCGCCCAGGTGGCCACCCCTCCGGCAACCACCACCCCTGCGGCGACCGCGATCCCTATCCTGCGCTTGACTGCCATGTCCTGCTCCCGAGGTGGATGCCCTGTCAGATGAGAGGGGTGCAGGGGCTGGGGGTTGAGTCGTGTCGCTTCATTTCAGGAGGGTGAGGCTGTCCAGGAAGGCCCGCTCGGAGAAGAGGGCTGAGAGATAGCCTGGGAAGAGGCCGATGACCAGGACGAGGATGCCGCAGACCAGGACGGTCCCACTCGCCAGGGAGGACACCGCCGCTGGGTGTTCCGCCGCTTCCCGCTGTGCCGAGGCGAGGGGGCGCTCCATGAACATCACCACCAGGAGGCGGAAGTAGTAGGCTACGGATACCAAGCTGGCCAGGACGCCCACGATGGCGAGCCCGGCATGTCCCTGGGCGATGAGCTCACGGAAGATCATGTACTTGCCGTAGAAGCCCCCCGTGGGGGGGATGCCCGCCAGGCTGAACATGCACAGGGCGGCGGCGATGCCGAGCTCGGGCCGTTTCCAGCCCAGTCCCCGGAAGTCCTCGAAGGTTGTGCGTCCCCCGGTACGTCCATAGGCCGTCAGGAGCCCGAAGGCCCCCATGTTCATGGCCAGGTAGGCCACCAGGTAGAATCCGACGCCGACCATGGCCTGGGCGGTGCCCGCCACCAGACCGAGGAGGAGGTAGCCGGCATGGCTGATGCTGGAATAGGCCAGCATGCGCTTCACATTGTTCTGGGTGAGGGCCGTCAGGTTCCCCAGGATGAGGGAGAGGACGGCCATGAGGGCGAGGACCGTCTTCACCTTGGCGCTGAAGGGGGTGTCCAGGCTCAGGAGACCGGCTGGGAAGACCCGGATCAGGGCAATGAGTGCCGCAGCCTTGGTGGCCACGGACATGAAGCCGGCGATGGGATGGGGGGCTGCTTCATAGACATCGGGGGTCCACTGGTGGAAGGGGACGGCACTGATCTTGAAGAGGAAGCCCACCAGGAGGAGCGCCCCCCCCAGGAGGAAGAGGGGGTCCGAGGCCACGGAGGGAAGGGCCGCACGCATGGCCGTGATCTCCAGGGTGCCGGTGGTGCCGTAGAGGAGCACCGTGCCCATGAGGAAGCAGCTGGAGGCCACCGCTCCCGTCATGAAGTACTTCACGCCACCCTCCAGGGCCTCATGCCGGTGCCTCAGGGTGGCGGTGAGGGCGTAGAGGGGGATGGAGAGGAGCTCCAGGGCGAGGAAGAGCACGAGCAGGTGGGTGGTGGCGCAGAAGAGGAGCATGCCCGTGAGGGAGAACATCATGAGGGCCAGGGTCTCGCCCTTCACCCAGCCCTCCTGGTGGAGGTGGTCCCAGAGCTGGAGGATGGCCAGTCCCGCCGCCACCACCAGGAAGATCGCCGAGAACTGGGCGAGCCGATCAAAGCGGACCGGGCCGAAGACCGGCTGGAGGGCGCGACCCCAGAGGGAGGTCGTGTAGAGGAAGCTGCCCGCGACAGCCAGGAGCGCAATGAAGAACATGGCAGCGCGGATCCACTTCTGGGTGCTCTGGTCCCGGTCGATGGAGGCCAGGGGGAGCAGGCAGGCGGCCACCGCCGGAACGAGCAGGGCCATGAGGGAGGAGATCTGGCTGGGGTTCAGGCTCATCGGGAAACTCCCGCCAACTGGGCCGGGGCCGGTTGGATCTGGCCCAGAGCCTGGGCCACGGGCCGCTCCGAGACGGCTGTGAAGGTCTGGGGATGGAGGCCCATCCAGAAGATCAGGATCACCACGGGGACCATCACCGCGATCTCGCGTCCGTTGAGGTCCTGGGCCAGGTGGGCGGTTCCGCTGTGGGGATCCGGGTTCTCAGCCCCCCAGAAGGCCCGCTTGACCATCCAGAGCATGTAGACGGCACCCAGGAGGACGCCCAGGGTGGCGATGCAGGCCAGGGCCTTCCCCCAGCCGAAGGCGGACGTGAAGGTACCGTTGAGGATCAGGAACTCCCCGGCGAAGCCGTTGGTCAGGGGGAGCCCGATGCTGCTGAGGGTCACCACCAGGAAGAAGAAGGTGAAGACGGGCATCCTCGAGGCGATTCCTCCGAAATCAGAGAGCTTGCGGGTGTGGGCCCGATCGTAGAGCATGCCCACAAGGAGGAAGAGGGCGCCCGTGGAGATGCCGTGGTTGAGCATCTGGAGGAGGGCCCCCTGGGTTCCGATCAGGGTGAAGCTGGCGAGCCCCAGCATCACAAAGCCCATGTGGCTCACCGAGCTGTAGGCCACCAGCTTCTTGATGTCCTGCTGGACCATGGCCACCAGGGCTCCGTAGAGGATCGCGATGACGGACAGGATGGCGATGGGGAGGGCGTAGTGGAGGGCCGAGTCCGGGAAGATGGGCTGGGCGAAGCGCAGGAAGCCATAGGTGCCCAGCTTGAGGAGGACACCCGCCAGGATCACGGAACCCATGGTGGGGGCCTCGGTGTGGGCGTCCGGAAGCCAGGTGTGAAAGGGGAAGAGGGGCACCTTGATGGCGAAGGCCAGGGCGAAGGCCAGGAAGAGGAGGTGCCGGGTCCCGGTGGAGAGGGTCATGGCCGTCTGGCCCATCAGGGCGGGGGAGAAGCTCCCGGCCTTGTTGGCCAGATAGAGGAGGGCCACCAGCCAGAGGAGGGAGCCCGCGAGGGTGTAGAGCATGAACTTGAGGGAGGCGTAGCGGCGCTCCTCGCCGCCCCAGAGGGCGATGAGGAAATACATGGGAAGGAGCATGGCCTCCCAGAAGACGTAGAAGAGGAGCAGATCCTGGGCGAGGAGCGCGCCCAGCATCCCCGTCTCCAGCATCAGGAAGAGGGCTGTGGCGAGCCCGCTGCGCTCCTTGAGGCTGTTCCAGGTGCCCAGGAGGGTCAGGGGGGTGAGGAAGGTGGTCAGGACCACAAGCCAGAAGTTCAGGCCATCCAGGGAGAGGTGGTAGTCCACCGGGATCCCCGAGAGGGTCATCCAGGGCAGGTGTTCCTCGAAGGGGAGCCCGCCGAGGTGCAGGAACTTGAGGAGGCAGATGAAGAAGACCGCCACCGAGCCCAGGAGGCCCAACAGCTTTGCGACGACGGACTGGCTGGCGGGAAGGCAGAGCAGGACCAGTCCCAGCACCAGCGGGAAGAACACCAGGAAGCTCAGGAGGTGGTTGGACAGCCAAAGGGAGATCAAGGCGCCTCCTACTTGAAGAAGATCCAGAGGATCGCCAGAGTGCCCAGGACCATGCCCAGGGCATAGCTGCGCAGCCGCCCCGTCTGGAGTAGGCTGAGCAGGTCACCCCCCACCCGGGTCAGGGCCGCCGGGAGGTTGACCCCCAGGCCATCCACCAGGAGCACATCTCCGCCTCGCCAGAGGAGGCGACCCAGACCCCGCACCGGGGCGAGGAGGAGGATCTCGATGCCCTCATCCACGTAGTATTTGTTGAGCAGGATCCGGTGGAGCAGGGGAAAGCGGGCGGCTCGGGCTGTGGCCACCGCAAGGCCCCCTCGATAGCTGAGAAAGGCGAAGGCGCCGGAGCCCAGGGCCAGGACCGTGGAGATCGTGGCCAGGAGCAGGGCCGGGCCAGGGTGGTGTTCCACCTGCAGGTGGGGCTGGGCGAAGCTCAGGGCCGGTTCGAGGAAGTGTGCGATGGCGTTGTGGCCCCCGAAGGCCTCGGGGACTCCCAGGAAGCCCGCCAGGACGCTGCCCACCGCCAGGATCCCCAGGGGCAGGGTCATGGTCCAGGGGCTCTCATGGGCATGCCCGAAGGCATGGGCATCCCGCGGCTCCCCCCAGAAGGTGAGGGCCATGAGGCGCCAGATGTAGAAGCTGGTGCAGCAGGCGGCGGCGACGCCGATGACCCAGAGGGCGGGGTGTTTCAGCCAGGCCAGGTAGAGGATCTCGTCCTTGCTGAAGAAGCCGGAGAATCCTGGGAAGCCCATGATGGCCAGGGCAGCCAGCAGCATGGTCCAGAAGGTTAGCGGCATACGCTTCCGCAGCCCCCCCATCCTGAACAGGTCCTGTTCGTGGTGGAGGCCCAGGATCACGCTGCCCGCCCCCAGGAAGAGGAGGGCCTTGAACCAGGCGTGGGTGAAGACATGGAAGAATCCCGCGGCGAAGCCCCCGGCACCCAGGGCCATCACCATGTAGCCCAGCTGGGAGACCGTGGAGTAGGCCAGGACCTTCTTGATGTCCCGCTGCACCAGTCCGATGGTGGCTGCGAAGAGGGCCGTGAGCCCGCCCACCCAGGCGATCACCGTGAGGGTGATGGGGGCGAGCTGGAAGAGGGGGGCCAGGCGGCAGACCATGAAGATGCCCGCGGTGACCATGGTGGCGGCATGGATGAGGGCACTGACC
This sequence comes from uncultured Holophaga sp., assembly GCF_963677305.1. Taxonomy (GTDB): domain Bacteria; phylum Acidobacteriota; class Holophagae; order Holophagales; family Holophagaceae; genus Holophaga. The sequence continues at coordinate 3,615,522 of NZ_OY781925.1, read as the reverse complement.
GGGGTGGGGCCCGCCATGGCATCCGGCAGCCAGACGTAGAGGGGGATCTGGGCGCTCTTGCCGCAGGCGCCCACGAAGAGCATGAGGGTGGCGAAGCTGAGGACCCCGAAGCCCGCCTCCGGCGACAGGTGGGCCGCGGCCCGCAGCAGGTCGGCCACGGTCAGGGTGCCGAAGTGTTTGAAGAGCACCATCATGCCGATGATCACGCCCAGGTCGCCCACCCGGTTGGTCAGGAAGGCCTTGAGCCCTGCCGCAGCGGCAGTTTCGGTTTTGAAGTAGAAGCCGATGAGCAGATAGGAGCAGAGGCCCACGCCCTCCCAGCCCACGAAGAGGAAGGGGAGGCTGCTCCCCAGCACCAGGCAGAGCATGAAGAAGATGAAGAGGTTCAGGTAGGCGAAGAAGCGGCCGAAGCCCTCCTCTTCCCACATGTAGCCCACAGAGTAAAGGTGGATGAGGGTGCCGATGCCGGTGACCACCAGGGCCATCAGGGAGGAGAGGGGATCGAAGACCAGGCCCATGGGGACGGAGAGGGATCCCGTCTGCAACCAGGTGAAGCTGAAGCTGGCCAGTCGGCAGTCCGGATCCTGGCGGGCCGCCAGGAAGCAGATCAGGGTCAGGACGAAGGAGATGGCCACCACCCCCACGCCGAGGACGGCGACGGCACGTTTGCCGATCCGGCCGACCAGGAGTCCGTTGGCGCACGCGCCTGCGAGGGGGAGGAGGGGGATGAGCCAGGGCATTGCGTTCATCGGTTCCTCACTGCCGGAGCGCGTCGGCGCGGTCGGAGTCGGTGGTGCCCCGGTGGCGGAAGAGGGCCACCACCAAGGCGAGCCCCACCGCCGCCTCGCAGGCCGCGACGGCGATGATGAAGAGGTAGAAGACCGTGCCGTGGACATCCCCCCGGTAGCGGGAGAAGGCCAGCAGGGCCACATTGGCGGCGTTGAGCATGAGCTCAACCCCCATGAACTGCAGGAGCAGGGAGCGGCGGATCAGGACGGTGGCCAAGCCGATGACGAAGAGCAGCAGGGCGATGAGGATGAAACCCTGAAGGCTGCCGTGAAGGAGGACGGGGGGCATCAGAGCTCCTTCTTCACAAGGGCCACGGCTCCGACCATGGCGGCGAGCAGGAGCAGCCCAGCGGCTTCAAAGGATACTAGGTGATCCTGGAAGAGGGTCGCCCCCACCAGCTTGAGGTCCACCGGGCCCTTGAGAGGAGCACTTCCCAGGGTGTGGAGGGCCGGACTGCGGAGCACGGCCCAGCAGGCCGCGGCACCCACGATGGCCACCGCCAGGGCGCTGATCCAGCGGTGGATGGGGCGGGTGTGGTCCGCCGGCTCTTCCGCGTGGTGCTCCAGGAGCATGATGACGAAGAGGAGCAGCACCACGATGGCGCCGGCGTAGACGATGACCTGGAGGGCCGCCGCCACCGGGTTGGCCATCATGAGGTAGAGCCCGGCGACACCCAGGAAGGTCAGCACCAGACAGAGCCCGGCCACCACCAGGTTCCGGCTTCGGAACATGGCCAGGGCACCGCCCAGGGTGATGAGGGCGAAGATCAGGAACATGGACCCTCCTTCCGGCTGGGGGTGGCCGGGGTGGGATCGGTGCTGAGGACCGGCTTCCCGTCCGCTGCCGCATAGGTGTTCATGAGGTCCCACTTCCCGTAGCGCAGGGGCTCCCGGTCCGTGCCCACGAGTTCGTAGTCTTTCCGGAGCCAGATGGCGTCCTTGGGGCAGGCTTCCTCGCACATGCCGCAGAAGATGCAGCGCAGGAGGTCGATCTCGAAGCGCACCGGGCGCTTCTCCTTGGAGCCCTGGGTGAGGTTGAGGTCGGAGTACTCCTCCGCTTCGATGGTGATGCAGCGGGCCGGGCAGGCCTCGGCGCACATGAAGCAGGCCACACACTTGATGCTGCCGTCCTCGAAGCGCTTGAGCTCATGGAGGGCCCGGTAGCCCTCGGGCATCTCCTTCTTCATCTCGGGGTACTGAAGGGTGTAGCGGCGGGAGGTCGGGGTGGCCAGCTGCCTGAGGAAGTGGCGCAAGGTGATGGCCATGCCCTTGAGCACCGGCCAGACATAGGTGCGGTCGAGCCAGCTGAGTCTGACCTCCTTGACGATGACACCCATCTCAGGCCCCCCGGAACATCAGCCAGGCGTGGAGGAGGAAGTTGACCATGGCGATGGGGAGCATCACCTTCCAACCGGCGTTCATTAATTGATCATATCTAAAGCGGGGCAGGGTCCAGCGGATCCAGACGAAGACCCAGCAGAAGAAGAGGAGTTTGATCCCGAAGGAGATGATTGAGGCCAGGACACTGGGGTCGCTCACGAAGGGCACCTGCCAGCCGCCGAAGTAGAGAGTCACGATGAGGGCCGAGGCCGTCACCATGTGGACATAGTCGGAGAGGAACATCAGGGCGAACTTCATGGAGCCGTACTCGGTGAAGTGCCCCGCCACGATCTCGGACTCGCCTTCGGCGAAGTCGAAGGGCAGCCGGTTGGTCTCGGCGAACATGCAGGTGAAGAAGACCAGGAAACCCAGGATCTGGGGGAAGACGTTCCAGAGGTGGGCCTGGGCCCGGATGATCTCGTGGGGGTCGAAGGCCCCGGCCCGCATGAAGAGCGTGGCCACCGCCAGGCTCATGGCGATCTCGTAGCTGACCATCTGCGCGCTGGCCCGCATCCCCCCGAGGATGGACCACTTGTTGTTGCTGCTCCAGGCGGCGGTCAGCACGCCGTAGACCGCCATGGCGCTCACCGCGAGAGGGTAGAGCATGCCCATGCCGTTGCCCGGATCCAGCAGGCTCAGGTGGTAGGTCTGGCCCCCGCTGGTGAAGCTGCGGCCGAAGGGGATGACGGCGAAGCCCATGACAGCGGGCATGAAACAGAGCAGAGGGGCTGCCCAGAAGACCAGTCGGTTGGCGTGGGGTGGGACCAGGTCCTCCTTGAGGAAGGACTTGATGCCGTCCGCCATGATCTGGGGGAAGCCCAGGAGGCGCCAGCGACCCAGGAGCGCGGCCCGATTGGGGCCGATGCGGTCCTGGATCATGGCCGCGCCCCGGCGCTCGACCCAGGTAAGCAGGGAGGCCAGGGTCATGGGCCCACCGAAGACGATGAGCACACGGATCACCAGCCACAGGGTCTCGGGCGAGAGGTGCAGGTGTTGGGCGAGGGTGGGCATGGCGTGCCTTCAGGGTCCGTCTTGAAGGTATCAGATCAGTGGTCTTCTCCGTGCCGGATGAGGTGGATCCTGATGGATTCCCCTGCCTTGGCCTCCTGGCACTCGGGTTCCATGAAGGCCAGGGCGTTGGCTTTCAGCATGGAGGTGATGACCCCCGAACCCTGGGCACCGGTGAGGCGGGCGTGCAGGCCGTCAGGCTCGCCGTGGACCACGACCCGCAGCATGTGGGTCTTGCCATCGGGCTTGCCGCGGTGCCAGTCCTGGTCCAAGGTGGCCGTGGTCTCGGGCCGCAGGAGCTGCTTCAGGCCCATCATCCGGCGCAGGGCGGGGCGGACATACTCCTCCACCATCAGCATGGCGGGCACGGGATTGCCGGGGATGCCGAAGACGAACTTGCCGTCCAGCAGCCAGACTCCGAAGGGGCCGCCGGGTTTCTGGGACACCTTCCAGAAGAGCTTCACCGCGCCCAGTTCCTCCAGGACCACTTTAGTGTAGTCATAGTCTCCTTCGGAGACCCCGCCGGTGGTGATGAGTACATCGCAGGTGGAGACCGCCTCCCGGATGGTGGCCTCTACTGCGTCATGGGCGTCCCGGACCCGGGGGAAGGGCCTGGCGATGGCTCCGGCCTCCTCCACCTGGGCGCAGATGGCAGGGCCGTTGGAGTCGCGGATCTGCCCAGGACCCGGGCGCTCCGAGGCATCCACCAGCTCGTTGCCGCTGCTGACCACTGCCACCCGCGGTCTGGGGTGGACGGGGATTCGGGTGAGGCCCAGGGAGGCCAGCACGGCAATGGCACCGGGGAGGATCACGGTTCCGGCCTCCATCACCCGGTCTCCTGGGCGGACATCCTCGCCTGCGTGACGGACGTTGGCGCCGGTCTTCACGGCCTTGGGGAACTCGACCCAGTCCTCGCCATGGCGGGTGTGCTCCAGGGGGACCACGGTGTCGGCCCCCTCGGGCAGGGGCGCACCCGTCATGATCCTCAGGGCGGTGCCGGGCTCCACATGCCGGTCGGCCACCTGCCCGGCGGCCACCGTGGCGAGCACCTGCAGGCGCACCCCTGGGGCGATGTCGGCGCTCCGCAGGGCGAAGCCGTCCATGGCGGAGTTGGTGAAGAGGGGGAGAGGGTCCACGGCATGGAGGTCCTGAGCCAGCACCATGCCCTGGGCCTCGGCCAGAGGCAGCTCCACTGCGGGCAGGGGGGCGGCATGGTCCAGGATCAGGCGGCGGGCTTCGTCAACGGTGGTCATGGGCATCCTTCCCTGGGTTCGTGGCCATCCCATTGTGGCAGCAGTCCCCGCGGGACGCGCTTGGGCGTAGAGTATCCAGACGGGGGCCTTCATGAATGCCAGCCAGCAATCTCTGGGTGAGAGCGGTGGGAGTTCTCGTACTTCCTGGTGGCAGAGGATCCTCCTCACCTCGCTCCTCATGCTGCCGTGCGCGTTGCGGGCGGGGATCCCCCTGGAGCTCATCGCCTCTCCCTACCGTGAGGCGGTGCAGTCGGTCCTGGAGCACCCCGACTTCACCTTCAATGCCCGAACCCGCCCGGTTCCGGTGCGCTTCAACACCATGGAGAGCCTCTTCGACCACCCCCGTCTCGCGGCGGCCATGTGGCGGCACTGTCAGTTCGTCCCTGACTTCTACGCCACCGTGGACACCCCGCGCCAGCTCACCATCGAGGACGGACAGGGGCTCAAGGGCACCCTGACGCTGGCCTTCCGCCGACGGGGAGAGCGGGTCTACATCGTGGATGGCCGTGTGGAGCGGGGACGCATGGGGAACCCCATCCCCGTGGGGGCGCGGATGGTGGTGCACTACCGCTACTGGGAAGGCCCCTCAGGCTTCGAGAGCAGCCTCCAGACCTGGACCGCCCTGGATTCCGCCCTCCTGGGCTTCATCTCCCGCCCCTTCAAGGGCTACATCAAGCGGCGGCAGGAGGAGTTCATCTCCTACATCAATGACTGCATCGCCAAGGGCGGGCAGTTCGCCGAGATCAATCCCGAGGAGTTCTGGGGACCCCTCTCCCGGGAGGGTGATCCGGCGGCCATCCGGGAGTTTCATCAGGTCTTCGGCCACCGCCGGGTGCGGGGAGGGCGCTGAGGCTCAGCTCAGGCTGCGGTCCACCAGGGGGGTGTAGCCCCGCCTGGGAATGACACTCTTGTAGGCCGGCCGGATGATCTTGCCGCCATTGACCAGCTCCTCCATGCGGTGGGCGCACCAGCCTGCCATGCGACCGATGGCGAAAAGGGGGGTGTAGAGCTCCCGGGGGATGCCCAGCATCTGGTAGACGAAGCCCGAGTAGAAATCCACATTGGCGCACATGATCTTGGAGCTGCCCTTCACCTGGGCGAAGACCTGCGGGGCGAGGCGTTCGATGGCGGTGTAGAGGTGCAGTTCCTTCTCCCGCCCCTTCTCTGCGGCCAGCAGCTCGGCCTTCCGCTTGAGCAGGATGGTCCGGGGGTCCGAGAGGGTGTAGACGGCGTGCCCGATGCCGTAGATCAGGCCCGTGCCGTCATAGGCCTCCTTGCGCAGGATCCTGGCCAGGTAGGCGGCGATCTCCTCCTCGTCTTCCCAGTCCTCCACACCGGCCCGGATGTCGTCCATCATGTCCATCACCTTGGCGGCGGCCCCGCCGTGCTGGGGCCCCTTGAGGGCGCCGATGGCCGCTGCGATGGCCGAGTAGGTGTCGGTCCCCGTAGAGGTGACCACGTGGACCACGAAGGTGGAGTTGTTGCCCCCCCCGTGCTCGGCGTGGAGCACCAGGGCAAGGTCCAGCATCTCCGCCTCCAGCCGCGTGTAGCAGCTGTCCGGGCGGATCATGTGGAGGATGTTCTCGGCGATGCCCAGTTCCTTGACCGGGGGGTGCAGGAAGAGGCTCCGCCGGGCGTGGTAGTGGTTTTTGGCCTGGTAGCCGTAGGCCGCCATGGTGGGCAGGCGGGCGATGAGCTCGATGCACTGCCGCAGCACGTTCCGGAGGCTGGGGTCATCGGGGTTGGGGTCGTAGGAATAGGACACCAGTACGCTGCGCCCCAGCTTGTTCATGATGTCCTTGCTGGGCGCCTTGAGGATCATGTCCTCGGTGAAGCCCTTGGGGAGGGTGCGGAGTTCCCCCAGCAGCTCCTGGAAGTCCGCCAGCTGGCCGGCATCCGGCAGCTCGCCCACCAGGAGGAGGTAGCAGCACTCCTCGAAACCCAGGCGGCCCTCCCCCTGGAAGCCGTTGACGAGGTCGTTGATCTCGATGCCGCGGTAGAAGAGCTTGCCCTCCACCGGGACCTTCTCCTCCTCGTCGAAGATGTAGGCGCGGACATCGCCGATCTCGGTGAGCCCCACCAGGACCCCGGTGCCGGCCTCGTCCCGGAGGCCGCGCATGACCCGATAGCGCGAGTAGAGCTCCGGGTCGATCCGGTCATTGCGCTCCAGGAGCTCACCCAGCTGGTTGATCAGATTCGGCACGTCCATAGCGCTCCTTCAGCAAGTTCCGGTCCGAACCCTTCAGGGACGCACCACGGCTGGGTCCGCTTCTGCTATCGGGAGGGGATGGGCACCAAAAATGTAGGAAGGGATCCTTGTCTGGTACAAATATGTCGTAACTTTCATGGCTGCTGAGCTCGGGAGGGCGCACAATGCCTCCGGAACGGATCCCCCTGTGGGGGGCGGGGAGGTGGTCATGGCGCAGGACATCCGTCTTCCTCGTCTGGTGGAGTGCGTCCCCAACTTCTCCGAAGGCCGGGACACCGCCAAGATCCGCCTGATCACCGAGGCCATCAGCTCCGTGGAGGGTATCCAGCTGCTGGCCGTGGACTCCGGGGCCGATGCCAACCGGACCGTGGTGACCTTCCTGGGGGATCCTGAGGCGGTCCTGGAGGCAGCCTTCCGGGGCATTGTGCGGGCGGCTGAGGTCATCGACATGCGGGACCAGATCGGCAGCCATCCCCGCCTGGGAGCCTGTGATGTCTGCCCCTTCGTACCGGTGGAAGGGGTGAGTCTGGAGACGTGTGCGGATCTGGCGCGGCGGCTGGCCAAGCGGGTCGGCGAGGAGCTGGAGCTGCCGGTCTACCTCTATGAGCATGCCGCCACCTCGCCAGCCCGTCGGAGCTTGGCGGCCATCCGGCGGGGGGAGTACGAGGGCCTGGAGGCCAAGCTCCGGCAGCCAGAGTGGGCACCGGACTTCGGCCCGGCCACCTTTGTTCCGACCTTCGGCGCTCTCACGGTCGGCGCCCGGGACTTCCTCATCGCCTTCAACATCAACCTGGACAGCCGTGACAAGGCCCAGGCCGCTGATATCGCCTTCGAACTCAGGGAGCGGGGCCGGGTGGCCCGGCGAGGACAGACAGACGCCTTCTATGCCAGCGGGCGGGAGTTGATCTATGGATCAGGCTGCCTTCCCTGCGGGAACTGCAGCTATGACGCCCCTGACCGGGCCGCCCTCGAAGCCCATTGCCGGGAGGCCCATGGCTATGAGCTCCAGGAGCTCCTGCGGCTCAACGATCTGGACCCGGGGCAGGATCTGGTGGGGCAGAAGGTCTACCGGGCGGGACGTTTCCGCGAGTGCCGGGCCATCGGCTGGTACGTCGAGGCCTATGGCCGGGCCCAGATCTCCCTCAACCTGACCCGTCCCGGGCTGACCCCACCCCATGCGGTCCTGGAGGCGGCCCGGGCACTGGCGCTTGAACGGGGGCTGCGGGTCACGGGCTCAGAGGTCGTCGGCTTGATCCCCTTTCCGGTCCTCCTGGAGGCAGGGCGCTTCTATCTTCAGCGTGAGGGCCGACCCTGGCACATCCCCGTGCGGGATGTGCTGGACTGCGCCCTTGAGTCCATGGGTCTCCGGGACGTGAGCCCCTTCGAGCTCGAGGCCAAGGTCCTGGGTTTGCCCAAGGGCTTCGAGGGGGGGCCCGCCTCGCTCAAGGTTTCGGAGTTCGTCCTGGAGCTGAGCCGACAGAGCCCCGTACCGGGCGGCGGTTCGGCCGCGGCCCTGGCGGGGGCCCAGGGGGCCGCCTTGGCGGCCATGGTGGCCAACCTGAGCCAGTCCAAGTCCCCGGCCCCGGAGGCGGCGGTGGAGTTGGCGGGGGCCGCCGAGCAGGCCCACCGGGCGCTGGACGGGTTGCTCCATGCCGTGGATGAGGACACCCAGGCCTATCGGGCCTATCTGGCTGCACGGCGTCTCCCCCGGAGTACCCCCGAGGAGCGTCAGGTCCGGGACTGGGCCATGGAAGCCGGGCTCCGGCAGGCCATCGAGGTGCCCCTCAGGACCGCCGAGGACGCCCTTGGGGCCATGGCGGCTGCGGCGGTAGCCATCCGCTGGGGGCATCCGGCGGCGGTCACCGATGCCATGGTGGGGCTCCAGTTGGCCCACAGTGGGCTTCAGGGCGGGGTCTGGAATGTTCAGACCAACCTGAGAGATCTCCCGGAGGCTCCCTGGCGGGCGGAGCTTGCGGCCCGCTGCAGGGATCTCCTGGAGCAGGGCAGGGCCTGCCTGGGCTCCGCCCTGGAGGAGGGAAGGCGTCGCCTGGGTGGGTGACCTCCCCTCAGAGATCCTGGCGCCTGAGCCCCACCGGCAGCCCTTGGAGGGCCAGCCATGGTTCAGTGACGAAGGGACGTCTCTCCGCCCTGGGATGGGGCAGCTCCAGGCTCAGCTCAGGCCCCAGGCAGGCGAGGTCTGGTGGGCTGGTCCAGGTCCGGAGCCCCCGAGGGCCGTTTGTCAGGATCAGGTCCAGATCCAGGGGCCGGGGGGCATTCCGCACGCCCTTGCGCTCGCGCCCGAGCCGGAGTTCGCGGCGCAGGAGCTCCTCCAGCAGGGCTTCCGGGCCCAGGTCGGTTTCCAGCAGGGCCACGGTGTTCAGGTAGGCGGGACCTGTGCCGGACTCGTCGGGGGTCTCCATGATCAGCGGAGAGGGGTTCAGGGGTCCCAGTTCCCGGAGGGTGGCCAGTCCCGCCTCCAGGTTCGCGAGGCGATCACCGAGGTTGGAGCCGAGGGCCACCAGGGCGAACATCAGGCGGGCCGCTTACCGTGCTCCACGGCCACCAGGGTGCGGATGCCACCCCGGATCAGGAAGTCACCGTCCACGCGAAGCCAGGTGGGCTTGAGGGTCTCCACCAAGTCGTCGGCGATCTGGTTGGTGACGGCTTCGTGGAAGGCGCCTTCGTTGCGGTAGCTCCAGAGGTAGAGCTTGAGGCTCTTGCTCTCCACGCAGAGCTGGTCGGGCATGTAGGTGATCTTCAGCTTGGCGAAGTCGGGCTGGCCGGTCATGGGGCAGAGGCAGGTGAATTCCTCGGTTTCGAAGACGATCTCGAAGGGGCGGCCGGGGCGGGGGCTGGCGAAGGTCTCCAGCTGCTTCGAGGGGGCGGTGACCTGGCGCTTGGGCAGGGTCTTGAGGGTGGGTTCAAGCTTCTTCTTGGCCATGGGGCACTCCGGCAGAAGAACCAGGATAATCGAAGCGCCTCTCCTTGGATCCAAAAGCGGAAGGAGGCCGGGGATGGACGGGGAACACGGGGATGAAGAGCGGCAAAGCCCTTGTGCCTTCACCCGTCTTTATGGGCGTCCATGGGCGGACAGACCTCCATCCCCGGAGTTCCGTGAAGAATCTTGGTTTCATGGCCCGTGCATTGTCGAGGTCTACCCCAGGCTCCCCGAGGGCAGGAAGCAGGCGTGGTTGGCCTTGAATGGGTTGTTCAGCTCGCCCAGGACCCGCTTGACCAGGGGGTCCCGGCTGAAGCGGGCGCCGACCCAGCGCCGTGCCTCCAGCCGGGGGTGGCTCTCCCCGCAGCGGAAGTCCAGGTAGAGCGAGAGGTCCGTCTCGGCGCCGAAGGGCATGAGATCTGTGATGCCGTAGCGTTCCGGATGCTCATGCATGGGGGAGCGCCGGGGGAGGTTGAGGATGGAGAGGTTCAGGTCGTGGAGGGAGGAGGCCTCCTCCCGCACGAAGCGGAGGGTCTCCTCCCGCTCATCCTCTGTCTCGCCGGGGAGGCCGAAGAGCAGGTAGGCGTGGTTCTTGATCCCCGCCGAGGCGCTGGACCGCAGCACCTGGCGGGCCTGCTGGGGTGTGATGCCCTTGTCCATCAGCTCCAGGAGCCGGGGGGAGGCGGTCTCCAGGCCCCACTGCAGTAGGGTGCAGCCCCCCTCGGCCAGATGGGCAGCGAAGCCGGTGCGGGCGAAGGCGGCCTCCAGGCGCACGAAGCCGTGCCAGCGCAGGGGCAGGCGGTGGCGGATCACCAAGGTGGCGAGGCGGTCCAGGAGGGCCGGGGAGAGGGCCGAGTCCGTGAGGTGGAGCATGGCGCCTGCCGGGAAGCGGGTGGCGACCTCCAGCAGCCAGGTCTCCAGGTCATCGGCCCCGCAGGGGTGGTACTTCGGGTGGAGGTAGTCCGGGCAGAAGGAACAGCGCCGCCAGTAGCAGCCGCGGCCCAGGGCCACGGGGATGGTGGGTTGCGGCACCAGGTAGGCCTCCCAGGGGGTGCTGGCCAGATCCGGGGCCAACAGGGCGGGCTCCCGTCCGGGACGCCCTCCCAGCTCCAAGGCCAGGATCTCCATCTCGGCTTCGCTGGCGGTGGGGCAGACCTTGTGGAATCGCCGGAAGACCGGGTGGTCCAGGGGGGCGCCCACGGCACTCCAGCAGGCCACCAGGGGGCCCCCCAGCCAGACCTGGATCTCCGGTGCCTCCTCGCGCAAAAGCTCGGCCAGACGGAAGGCCGCGTAGGCCTGGTGGAGGAAGGTGAGGGAGAGGGCGGCATGGGTGGTGTCCGTCGCCCTGAGCTCCGGGATGAGGACTTCCCGGAAGTAGGCATCGTAGGGGCCCGGGGTGGCTGCGGCCTCCTCCAGGTCGGCGGAGTGCTGGGGACGCCGCCCGGTCCACTCCACATCGGCCACGCGGAGACGGAAATCGGGGAAGGGGCGGGAGGCCAGCTTCAGGGCATTGGCCAAGTGGCTGCAAGCGGAGCTGTAGATCCGTCGGTCCAGGTATGTCTCAGGGCGCTGGAGGGCCCCCGACCTCACCTGCCTGGCCGAGAGACGCTCCGCCTGGGTGGCGTGGGGATCCGAGGCCAGCTGCTCCAGGCGCTCCGGGGCCAGGGTGTGCAGGTACCAGCCGATGCTGGCATCGATGGCCCAGGCGTCCACCCCTCGGGAGCGGAACCACTGGGCGGCGGCCGCCGCGGAGAGACCCGGCTCGGAGGGCTTGATGATGGGGGGGGTGATGAAGGCGACCCGCATCCTGCCAGTACACCCCATCCCTCCTCCGCTGAAAAGGGAGAGGATCTCCCGGGGTAGACTGGAGCCATGGCTCGACGCATCTTCATCCGCTCCCTGAACTGGCTGGGGGACACCATCTTCCAGGCTCCGGCCCTCCGTCTGCTGAGGCAGACGCTGCCGGAGGCGGAGCTCTTCATCCAGGCCAAGCCCAGCGTGGCCGAGGTGGTCAGGGCCTACGGAATCGGGGAGGTCCTGCCCTGGGTCGAGGGCACCTGGACCCGGGCCGCCCAGATCCGGTCCCTGGGGACGGACACCGCGATCCTCCTGCCCAAGAGCCTGGGTACAGGACTGGAGGCCTTCCTGGGGCGGGTGCCCGAGCGTCTCGGCTGGGGGGGGCAGGGACGGAACCTACTCCTCACCCGGGTACTGCCCCGCTGGAGTGATGGTGACCACTACGCCCTGCGCTTCCGCAAGCTGATGATCGATGCTCTGGGGTTGGGAGCCGGGGCGCCGGCCACAGGGGCGGATCTGGATCTGCCTTCGGCATGGGCGGAAGCGGCGGAGGCGGCCCTGCCCGGGCATGCCGGTCCCTTGGTCCTGATCGCCCCCGGCGCCAATGGCGGGGTGGCCAAGCAGTGGGCTCTGCCCCGGTGGCGGGCGCTCGTGGAGGGTCTGGTGGCCGCAGGATACCGTCCGGTGGTCGCCGGGACGGCCCGGGAGGCCGCCCTGGGGACCGAGCTCTCCGGGGGACTCCCTGCGGTCACGGACCTGGTGGGGCGCACCAGCCTCCAGGCCCTGGGGGGCCTGGCGGCCCGGGCCTCCCTGGTGGTGGCCAACGACAGCGGCCTGGTCCACCTGGCCGGAGCCTTGGGCTCCCGGGTCCTGGCACTCTATGGCCCTACGGACCCGGCCACTTCCCATCCCCTGGGCAGGCATGCCCATGCCCTCTGGAACCGGGTGCCCTGCGCCCCTTGCTTCGAGCGGCAATGCCCCACGGACCACCGTTGCATGCTGGGCCTGGAACCCGGGGGTGTGCTGGAGGTCGCACTGCAGCTCCTCCAGGGGCTGAAGCCCGCGTCGCCACTGCTGATGGAGCGTCCCCCCCTGTCAGAGGTGCAGGTCTGAGCTGGGTCTGGCTGTGGCGTTCACACAATTGCCATTCCCTGAAGAGTCGTCATCCCATCTGCCCCAGGTCTCTGCAGCTGGGCCACCTATTGTGGCTCTGTCCGTGAGGTGGTGGGTACGGCCGCAGACGGTTTCTCGGTCCTCTCCTGGGTTACCGGACTCAAACCGGACCTTGTTGTCCTGGACACCGAGATGTCGGGGATGAGCGGTAGCGAGGCGTGGCTCCCTCCGCCTCCTGGGCACGGAACTCTCCTGGCCGGTTCCACCGACTCCCTCGCGCGGCTCGTAGCGTCACCAGCAGATCGCGCACGAACGGCGCGGTCCTGCCACCTCCTCAGCACTTCCTGACTCATGCCCGGACAGGGCGGGCACCATGTGTTGGGGTAATCGAAATATAGTATAGTATATAACGACTCGAGATGCTCATCTCGGTGGATTGGGTGGGAGTCGGGGATGGATATCGGGGCAGCGGTGAGGGCATTGGGGGGGGAGGGGCATGGCTCTGTTTCCCTTGTCGCCGCCCTGGGGCGGGTGGTGGCGGAGAGCCGGAGCCTGGACCGGCTGCTCGAGGAGCTGCTGGAGCACTTCTCACGTGAACCGGGTGTGCTCAACTGTGCCGTCTGGCTAGAGGGGGGCGGGGATGGATGCGGAAGGGAGCGGCTGAGCGGGACGAGGCAGGGACGAGGCCGCTGCACCGATGTGAGTCGGATGCACCGGCTCGATGTACCCATCGCGAGGGGGCGCTGTGTACTGGGGGCCTTCACCCTGGAGTGGGTCGGGGAGGATGGGCAGGCCCCCGCGGATGTCGGCTTCTATCAAGGGGTGGGGGAGCTTCTCTTTCCGGCTGTCGAGCTGCTGGCTCGGGAAGAGCGGACCCGTGGTGGACGGCTGAAGGGCGGGGTTCTGGCTGCTGAGGGCGGCGATTGGGTTGCGGGCTGCAGGGCCATGCAGGAGGTGACGGCCTTCATCCACCGGGTGGGTCCCCATGTGGGACCCGTGCTCATCCTGGGCGAGGCCGGCACCGGCAGGGAGCGGGTGGCGAGATCCATCCATCAGGAGGGGCGGATAGGGGACTTTCTGGCCTTCTCATGCCGCCTGCGGCCGGGGCTGCGCCAGGAGCTGATGGCGGCCGCCACAGGCCTCCATGGCTCACTTTTCCTGGACGAGGTCGCCCATCTGCCCCTGGATGCCCAAGAGGATCTGGCAGAGCTCCAGAGGGGGGACCTCCGGATCCTGGCTGCATCCCGTCACGATCTGCCCGCCAAGGTCGCCCGCAGGGCTTTCAGTGCCCGCCTCTACGGTCTGATGGAGAACCGTACCATCCTGCTCCCACCTCTGCGGGAGAGGGATGGGGATATTCTCGAGCTGGCCGAGTCCTTCGCCATGAGGGCGGGGAGGGCTCTCGGACGGAAGTTCCAGCGGATCAGTCCGGCTGCCGTGGAACTTCTGGTCTCCTATCCCTGGCCGGGCAACCTCCGGGAGTTGGAGCGGGTCATGCAGCGGGCGGTGAAGGTGGCCACTGACGGGCAGATGATCCAGGCCCGATCGCTGCCTCTGACCCTCCAGAAGGCGCGGTTTTCGAGCGGAGTGCTGCCCGGAAGCCTGGAGCGGCACCTGGAGTCCATTGAGTACGAAATCCTTGTGGAGGCCCTCCGGGCGGCCCGGGGAAATGTCACACAGGCCGCCCGCAACCTGGGGCTCACCCGCCGCATGATGGGGACACGGATGGAGCGGTATCAACTGGACTACCGGACCTTCCGTTGATCGTGGACGCCCCTGGTCCTACTCCACGCCGAGCATGACGCTGGAGGCCTTGAAGATGGCACTGGCCTGGTCGCCCACTTTGAAGGCCAGGCTCTTGGCGCTTTCGTGGGTAATGACGGCGCTCAGAAGCACCCCCGAAGCGACTTCGATATCCACCTCGGCACTGACGGGACCATCCACCACCTTGCAGATTCTGCCGACCAGCTGGTTCTTGGCGCTCAGTTGGGCGCCTGCGAGATCCTTGCCGACGAGAACGGCGCTCGCCTTGATGATGGCGCTGGCTTCCCTGCCCTTGGTCAGGGCCAGGGCCTCGGCGCTGGCATTGGTGATCGTGGCGTAGATCGTCACGCCCCCCGGCAGGGTGAGGGCGACCAGCGTATTGACCGCACCCTTGGTGACTTCGGTGACTTGGCCCTTGAGAACATTCCGTGCACTGATCTTCATGGGGAGCTCCTTTGTGAGTGCATGCCCAGAATAGCTCAACAAGGTATGTACTGGGCTGTCCTTGCGGGCTTCGGCCGGCAGATCGCCCTCGCAAAGAAGGGGCACGCTGCACCGTGGAGACCCTGAGGAGCCACATCTTCACCTGCGCCGCCGTCCTGGGTGCCCGGGGACGGCAGATCGTCCTCCGACGATCCACCCCCTCTCCCTGGTGGCACCAGTTCCAAGTCAGGATCCTGTCTAAGTTGATGAAATTAAATATTTTACAAGGTGTCTCGGTGTGCGGATAAATTTGCCCGTGTACAGTGAAACGCCCCGAGGCAGGGGCGTTTCGTGTGGGAAGTTTTGGTGGGAATGCTTTGGTGGGGAGTTATAGCGGGAGTCCCGCTTTCGGGACTGGAAGTGTGGAGGGAAAAAAGGGTGGCGGGAAGCCCCGAAGGGCACCTCACTCACAAGTCTAGCACTTCCAGGGCCCACCGCTAGGCCCGACCATACACATCCTCCAGTCGCTCGATGTCGTCCTCGTCGAAGTGGCCGAGGCTGATCTCCAGGATCCGGACGGGGTTGGGGTGTCCTGATGGGCAGCTGAGGCGGTGGACGGAGCCTGCGGGAAGCCACACTTCGGCTCCGAGATCGGGGGTGATGATCTGCCCATCCCGCTCGATGACCGCCCCTTCGTCCAGGGCCACCCACAGCTCGGCCCGGTGTTCGTGCTTTTGGAGGCTGAGGCGCTGTCCGGGGGCACAGACGAGGATCTTGACCGTGCTCGGGGTGTTCAGGGTGTACTGGGTGAAGCCTCCCCAGGGCTTGGTCGTGAAGGTGGTGTGGGGGCGCTGCATGGTCGCTCCTAGAGCAGGTCGGTTCTGCCGATGCCGGGCAGCCGGTCGACGATGGCCTTGACGTCCTGGGCCCGGTCCATACGGCAGACCAGGAGAGCGTCGGGTTCGTCCACAATGATCAGGTCCTCCAGCCCGGCGCCGGTGATGAGGCGGGTGCTGCCGAAGACGGCACAGCGGTCCGAGTCGAGCAGCAGGGCCTGTCCCTGGACGACATTGCCCCGGTCATCGGGGGGCAGAAAAGCCGCTGCGGCAGGCCAGGAACCCACATCAGACCAGGGGAAGCGGGCGGGGACCACGGCGACCCTTCGGGATTTCTCCATGACGGCATAGTCGATGGAGATCTTGGGCAGAGAGGCGTAGGCCCCTGGCAGGGTCTCGGGAGAGGCGCCGGCCCGGACCCAGGCATCAAGGGGGGAGAGGGTATCGGGGCAGTGGGTGAGCAACTCGGCCCGGAGATCCTCCAGGGTCCATACGAACATCCCTGCGTTCCAGTAGTGGCGTCCCGTCTCCAGATAGGCCATGGCCTTCTCGAGGGGGGGCTTCTCGCGGAAGGCCATGACGGCGAGCACCTCACCTGTCCCCTCCGTCTCGATGTAGCCGAAGCCGGTCTCGGGGCAGGTGGGTCGGATGCCGAAGGTGACCAGTTCGCGTTTGTCGCTGGCATGGGCCGCGGCTCTCCTGATGTCCGCCAGGAAGAGCTCCCGATCGCCGATCCAGTGGTCGGCGCTGAGCACCACCATGGTGCCCCTGGGGGTCTTCCGCTCGATGGTGACCAGGGCCAGAGCTAGACAGGGTGCGGTGTTGCGACCCTCGGGCTCGACAATGGTGTTCTCTGTCGGCAGCTGGGGCAGCAGGGCGCGGCAGTCGGCCGCCAGATCCTCTGTGGTGACCACATAGATGTTGGCGGGGTCGAAGTCGGGGAGGAGGCGCTCGACGGTCTGCTCCAGGAGGGTGCGGGACCCGGCCATGGCCAGGAACTGCTTGGGGCGGCGGGTCCTGGAGCGGGGCCAGAAGCGGGTGCCCCGGCCGCCGGCCATCACCACAGCGATCAGCGGATGCTCAGATGACATGGGGTACCTCCGGGCCAAGGGGGGGCAGGGCGAAGCGGGAGGACTCAGGGATGCTTCCGGGATGGCTTGGGTTAGGCGACATGCGGGGGATCCAGACGAAAGTGGATGAAGGAGATCGGGAGGGTCCCTCCCAGGGTTCACTTCCTGCTGCGGCGCTTCCTTGAGCTTCTCTGGGGGGCCTTGGCACGGGGCTGCGCCTTGCCGGACTCTGCCGCTTTCCTGGCGGGTGCGGTCCTGTGCAGGGCTGTCCGGTCACTGCGGGTGCTCCGGCTCTTGCGGGCGGTCCTCCTGGATTTGCGGCTCGAGGCGGATCGGGTCGTCCGAGGACGCTTGGCCCGCGCCATGTCCCGGACATGAACCTCCGGAGGGGGCAGCGGGGGGGGCTCGATGATCCCCCTGGGGACGGGGGGAAGGTCCCCGTCGCCGCTCGGGTGCGCTTGCTGCGCCCTGGCTCTGACGACGGGATCCTCTGGCGTTGCCTGGGCCATCAAGAGCCCGCTTCCGAGCAACAGAACGCAGAGCGTTTTCCAGAAGGCCATCTACAAACTCCCCGGGGGTCCCAGGGATCCAAGATAACCCGAACGCCTGGGCGCTTCCAGGACGGATCAGTCGGCGGTGGGCTTGCTGGCGCGGAGCTTGGCAAAGAACTCGGCGATCACCTCGTCGGCCTCGTCCTTGACCTGATCGGCCTCCTGGGCCTTCCGCTGGAGGATGTCCCTGCCCGAGGAGGCGGAGCGCTTGGTGTTCTCCTCGGCGGGCAGGAGGTTGGACAGGATGTACTCCGAGACATCGATCAGTCGGTGTCCGACCTTCTCGAGCTTCTGGCGCACGATGTCTTGATACTGGAAGAGGTCGTAGACCCCCTGGACGTTGTACATGCCGTTGTCCGAGTGGAGGCCCATCTCCTCCATGCGCTCCAGCAGGCGATCCCTGGCTTCGGAGGGAGGAAGCTCGTCGCTGATGGTGGCTTGGCACTCCCTGATGAGGTGCTGGATCTCCTCGAAGCTGTTCTGGACCACCTCGATCTGGCTCAGGACACGCTCCGCCCCCCCCTCCTGCTCATGGGCAATCTGGATCAGCTGGTCGGGAATGCCCTTCTCTTCTGGCGTCTGGTTCTTTTCCGACACGGGGCCTCCGGGATCCTGGGCTTCTGGAGTTATATCGAGCTGATGGGGCAGCGCCTTGAGTATGATTCTACTCCACCGCAGGAGGACTGTGCTCGGGAGCACGGAAGATGGGGGGCCATCCCGGGGACCCCTGCGATAACCTAGTAGGCCAGTCCCTGGGGGCCCCTCCCCAGGCCCAACGGAGTCTCCATGTCCCATCCCTCGGCCCCGGTCCGGGAGTCCATCCTCGAGACCTGCCAGAAGCCCTTCCCCGCCTCAGAGAAAATCCATGTCACCGGCTCCAGGCCGGACATCCGGGTGCCCATGCGCCAGGTGCGGCTGAGCCCCACTCGCGACTTCGACGGCGAACTGGTCGCCAATGAGCCGGTTCGCATCTATGACCCCTCGGGACCCTACACGGATCCTGCCGTGAAGATCGATCTGGCCGCAGGGATGCCCGCCATCCGCCTGCCCTGGATCCGGGAACGTGGGGATGTCGAGGAACTCGCCGGGGCCTCCAGCGAGTACCGCATTCAGCGGGAGGAGGACAGCAGCCTGGATGCCATCCGCTTCCCCGCCGTACGCAAGCCCCTCCGGGCGAAGGCCGGCAAGTGCATCACCCAGATGCACTATGCCAAGCAGGGCATCGTGACGCCCGAGATGGAATACATCGCCATCCGGGAGAACATGGGCCGGGAGGCCGCCAGCATCAAGAGTCGCATCACCCCTGAGTTCGTGCGGGACGAAGTGGCCCGGGGCCGGGCGGTGATCCCCGCCAACATCAACCACCCCGAGGTGGAGCCCATGATCATCGGGCGGAACTTCCTGGTGAAGATCAACGCCAACATCGGCAACTCCGCCGTGGCCTCCTCCATTGAGGAAGAGGTGGAGAAGATGGCCTGGTCCATCCGCTGGGGCTCGGACACGGTGATGGACCTGAGCACCGGCGCCAACATTCACGAGACCCGCGAGTGGATCCTGCGCAACAGCCCCGTGCCCATCGGCACCGTGCCCATCTACCAGGCCCTGGAGAAGGTCAACGGCAAGGCCGAGGACCTGACCTGGGAGATCTTCCGGGACACCCTCATCGAGCAGTGCGAGCAGGGGGTGGACTACTTCACCATCCACGCGGGTGTGCTCTTGCGCTACGTGCCTCTCACTGCCAAGCGCATGACGGGCATCGTGAGCCGGGGCGGCTCCATCCTGGCCAAGTGGTGCCTGGCACACCACAAGGAGAACTTCCTCTACACCCACTTCGAGGACATCTGCGAAATCCTCAAGGCCTACGACGTGGCCTTCTCTCTGGGGGATGGCCTGCGGCCCGGCTCCCTCTACGATGCCAATGACGCGGCCCAGTTCGCGGAGCTGGACACCCTGGGTGAGCTGACCCAGATCGCCTGGAAGCACGATGTACAGGTGATGATCGAGGGCCCCGGCCACGTGCCCATGCACTTGATCCAGGAGAACATGGACCGCCAGCTCAAGGTCTGCCACGAGGCCCCCTTCTACACCCTGGGTCCCCTCACCACCGACGTGGCCCCCGGTTACGACCACATCACCTCGGCCATCGGGGCCGCCATGATCGGCTCCATGGGCACCGCCATGCTCTGCTACGTGACCCCCAAGGAGCACCTGGGCCTGCCCAACAAGAAGGATGTGAAGGACGGGGTCATCGCCTACAAGATCGCAGCCCACGCTGCGGATCTGGCCAAGGGCCACCCCGGCGCCCGCACCTGGGACGATGCCATGAGCAAGGCCCGCTTCGAGTTCCGCTGGGAGGACCAGTTCCACCTGGCCATGGACCCCGAGACGGCCATCGAGTTCCACGATGCGACGCTCCCTCAGGAGGGCGCCAAGGTGGCCCACTTCTGCTCCATGTGCGGCCCCCACTTCTGCTCGATGAAGATCTCCCAGGACGTGCGCCAGTACGCCCAGAGCCACGGCATGAGCGAAGAGGAGGCCCTGAAGGCCGGCCTGGACGAGAAGGCCAAGGAGTTCGAGGCTTCAGGATCGGAGATCTATCACGAGGCCAAGTGATACCTATGGGTCTGCCGGGCGGGTCCCGGCAGACTCATGCGAGAGCTTGATGGGTCGAATGGCGTGCGTCCTCCGGGCCAAGGGGCAGTCCAGGGGCCTTCCGGCTGGCGGGGGTGGTTTTCACCGGGGCCCCCAGGCTGCCCCTGAGCCGGTAGACATAGGCCAGGACCTGGGCCACCGCCTGGTAGAGCTCGGTGGGAATGGGTCGGTCGACTTCGACACTGCGGTAGAGGGCCCGCGCCAGGGGCGGGTTCTCCACCACGGTGATCTCGTGTTCCTTGGCGATCTTGCGGATCTGCAGTGCCACGTGATCCACGCCCTTGGCGACGCAGATGGGGGCAGCTGACCCGGTTTCATATCTCAGGGCCACGGCGAAGTGGGTGGGGTTGGTGATGACCACGCTGGCTTTGGGGACGGCGGTGCGGATGCGTCGCACCAGGGCGGCCACCATCATGGACTTCTGGCGACTCTTGATCTCCGGGTTGCCCTCGGCGTCCTTGGCCTCGTCCTTGATCTCCTGCTTGGTCATCTTCAGGTTCTCTTCGAAGGTGTGGCGCTGGTAGGCGTAGTCGACAGCCGCAATGGCCAGCATGGCCAGCATGACATTGCGGTAGAGGGCGAAGAGGGTGTCCTGCATGAGGCTCATGGTCTGGGTGAGGGGCATGGAGAGGGTGCCCAGGATCTGGGGCATGCGTGGCCCCAGGACCCCGTAGGCCGCCCAGGCCAGGATCAGGAACTTGGCGAGGCTCTTGAGCGTCTCCACCAGGGAGCGCACGGAGATGAGGCGCTTCATGCCCTGGAAAGGGTTGAGCCGCTCGAACTTGAGCTTGAGCATGCCGAAGCTGGGCTGGAAGCCGTGCTGGGCGAACTGGATGGCCAGGGCGATGATCCAGTTGAGCCCCAGGAAGGGGAGCAGGATCCTGAGCACGATGCTCATGAGGTCCGCTCCCAGGGAGCCCAGGTTTCCGTCCGAGAGATAGGCGGGATCGCAGGCCCGCCTCAGGAAGTAGGAGGTCTGGTTGGCCATGAGGGTGAAGGCCCCGGTCCAGAGTCCCAGGAAGAGGAAGAAGTTGGCCCAGAGGAGCAGGGTGGCATCCAGATCCGCCACCCGGAGCACCATGCCGTCCTCCCGCGCCTTCTTCCGACGCTTGGGGGTCGCCTTCTCGGTGCGTCCCGGATCCCTCATGGGTGGATGATCCTCAAGGCCTGGATGGGGGCGGCTTCAAGCAGAGGCGTGAGCCAGGCTCCCAGCTCCCGCATGATGTAGCCCACCACCACCAGGCCCAGGGCGATCTTGAGAGGGAAGGCGAGCTGGATGAGCTGGAGCTGGGGCATGAACTTGGCTGAGATGCCCTGGAGCACATCCACCAGGAAGAGGGTCAGGAGCACGGGGGCGGACAGCTGGAGCCCCTTGACGAGGATCTGACCGACCACGGCCACCACCTCCGGGGCCCGGGAGGGCAGCCCCTGGCCCATGGGCAGGACCCGGTAGCTCTCCACCAAGGCATAGATCATGGTGTGGTGCAGCCCCGAGGCGAAGATGAAGAGCAGGGTGAGCTGCATGAGAAGCGTGCTGGAGACCGAGACGCTCTGGGAGGTCACGGGGTCCACCACCTGTACGAAGGAGAAGCCCATCTGCATGTCCATGAGCTGGCCCCCCAGGCCGACGGCATCCACGATCCAGGACACCATCAGCCCCATGAGGACCCCTGCCGCCAGCTCGGAAACCATGAAGCCAGCGCCGTCCCAGACACCCGTCGGCACCTGGGCAGGGGGCGGGACCACTGGGGCGATGATCACGCTGATCAGGATGGCCATGGCGGCCCGGAGGACCACGGGCACCCGCTCCTGGCCCAGTCCCGGCAGGGTGGCCATCAGGCCGGTCATCCGGGTGAGCACCAGCACCCAGACGATCACCCGCCCCTGGGTGAGGGACCAGAGCGCCGGATTGAGGAGGACACCATTCATCGCCAGGGTGCGCCTCAGGGGAGGCTTCTCACGACCGTGTTGAAGTCCGTGAACATGTGGGTGGTGAACTGGACCATCACCCGCATCATCCAGGGGAAGCTGATCACCACCACGAGCATGACGGCCAGCACCTTGGGCACGAAGGCCACGGTGGCGTCCTGGAGGCTGGTGACCACCTGGAAGATGGAGATGGCGAGACCCACGGCCATGGAGACGATGAGGGCCGGGCCGGCGACGTAGATGGCGGTCTTCACCGCCTCCCGGGCGATCTGGACGATGATGAGCTCGTTCATCCGGTGTACCCCCTGACCAGTGAGCCGACGATGAGATACCATCCGTCCACCAGCACGAAGAGCAGAACTTTGAAGGGCAGGGAGATCATCACCGGCGGGAGCATCATCATGCCCATGCTCAGCAGGATGGAGGCCACGACCATGTCGACGATCAGGAAGGGGAGGAAGATCATGAAACCGATCTCGAAGGCGGTCTTCAGCTCACTGATGAGGAAGGCCGGGACCAGGACCTCCAGAGGCACGTCGGCCTTGGTCTGGGGGGCCGGAGCCTTGGCGATCTGGAGGAAGAGCGAGAGATCCTTCTTACGGGTGTGCTTGAGCATGAAGACCTTCAGCGGTGCGGCCGTCCTGTCCATGGCCTGATCCACTGTCAGCTCATTGCGGTTGAGGGGCTGGAGCACCGTGGTGTTGATCTCCCGCCCCACGGGGGCCATGACGAAGAAAGTCATGACCAGGGAGAGGCTGAGGAGCACCTGGTTGGAGGGGGCGGTCTGGGTGCCCAGGCCCTGCCTGAGGAAGTGGAGGACCACCAGGATGCGGGTGAAGCAGGTGGTGGTCATGAGGATGGTGGGGGCCAGAGTGAGGACCGTCAGCACCAGTACGACCTGGAGTGTGGAGCTGAGGGCCGGCCCCTGGGGGGTCTTGCCGAAGTCCACCGTGACCGTGGGCAAGGCCGTCTGCTGGGCGTGGAGGGAGGCACCTGCCAGGCACAGGAGCAGCAGGATGGGAAGGAAGCGGAGCAGGCGCTTCATCGCTTGCCCCCCTTGAGTTGCGCCTCCAGTTCCCGGATCGATAGAGGGGCCTCCATGGGCATGCCCTCCTGGAGGCTCTGCTGGAAGGAGGCCCCCTGGGTGACCCCGTCCAGCCGCGAGATCAGGGTGATGCCCTGGGGGGTCAGGGCGATGAGGAAGTGTTCGTCATCGGCCCGCAGGATCGAGACATGGCGCCGCTCCCCCAGGGCCAGGGTCTCCTCCACCTGGAGGCGGGTTCCCCCGTTGCCGGGAATGCGCTTGGCTCCCCACTTCCGGAAGGCCCAGAGGCCCCCTCCGATAAGGGCAAGCACCAGAATGGTGGAGCCCAGCGCCCGCCACCCCGAAGGGGCTTCTGAGACGGTGCGCCCCTGCGTCGGTTTCCCGTCATCCAGCGTGAACTTCTGCTGCAGCTCCTGCTGGGCTGGTGAGGGGGGCGGCGCGGGCGGTTCCGCCCAGAGCCCCAAGCCCACTAGCATTCCGAGACCGATCAAGATGCGGCGCAGCACGACATTCTCCCGACAGCAGGGGGGTGAGGTGCGAGGGGCGTGCCAGGGTGGGGACGAAACGGCGGGGATGTGCGCTCTGGGGACCTGGGCGTGGGTACAGGTCAGGGAATGGGACTCCAGGGCCTGAAACATTGCCTCTCGCCGTTCATGGGTCAAATGGGGTTGAGATTTTCAATTCATTCAAAAATGGATAAAATAATTCTCAATAATGGAGATGAAACGCATGAACAACGCCTTACGCGCTGCCTCCCTCCTGCTGCTGGCAGGCGCTACCCTCCTCGCCCAGGAAGCCGAATACCCGCCCCCTATCGGAAAGCGGCTCAACGGAGGCATCGTCCCCCACGTGGAAAGGGTCGAACACCCAGTGGATGCCAAGACCCTACGCCAGCCGCCGGAGCTGGCGGAGTCCATCCGCAGGATGCAGAAGGGCACCCTGGCCCAGCGGATTGCAGCCCTCAAGGAGAAGACCCTGCGTGACCTGGTCCATATGAAGGGCGGGCGCTTCTGGATGGGGGACTTCGGGCAATGGCACTCCGAGGAAGGGCTGCCCTACTCCTCCGACACCGACAACAAGCCCCCCTTTGAGGTGGAACTGGATGGGTTCTCTATCGGGAAATATAAGGTGACCTATGCCGAGTTTGATGTGTTCACGGATGCGACGGGGAAGCCAAGGATTGCCTCAAGTGGCGACGATCTCGATACTGAAGCACATCGGCCTGCGTTCCCCGCTGGCGTGAGTTGGCAGCAGGCCAAGGACTACTGCGCCTGGTTGGCAAAGCTGACTGGGCTTCCCTTCAATCTGCCTACAGAGGCCCAGTGGGAATACGCCGCGCGGTCGGGCGGGCAGTACATCGTCTTTGGGACGGACAACGGCTGTCTCGATGAAGGTCGGAATTTCCCGACTTACCGTCAAGAAAGAGTGCTGCACGATGGGATGTTCACAGGCATGTATCCCGTAGGCATGTTTCCGCCCACTCCGATGGGGCTCTACGACTTGGCCAAAAATGGATTCGAGTGGCTGGAGGATTGGTATGGCCCCTATCCCGCACCCCCCGGGGTATGCCGCAATCCGCGCGGGCCGGCCACCGGCACCGCCAAGGCTGTTCGCGGGTATTCGAACGCTGAAAGCCATGGAGCCATGACCTTTGACCGCCGCAGACTGAAACCCGTGAATCAGCCTTGGGTGCTGGTGGATAAAGTCATGCCGCCGCTTTATATTGGCGAGGGGTTCCGGATCGCAGTGGATTTACCCCAGCAGCCGGTACGCCCTTAAACATAAGTCAGGTCAGAATCATTTCTGTATGGGCCAGGATAGGGGTCCGTCAGGCGGGCCATGAAAACCGGGGAATCGTTGGGCACCAGGGGGGAGCCGAATACGGGTTCGATGTACTGCTCCAAGGCGGCTCTCAAGTTGGTATAGTCCCTGAGATACTGGTCCACGCGATGGCGTGAGTCGCCCTTCCAGGAGAGGAATTGCCTAATTTCGGCTTCCCTCTGGTCAAAATTGCCCTCTTCGCCAATGGGGTCCATGCATCTGATGATTTTCCAGAAGGACTGCTTGCTCTGAGCCCAACGAAGAATCTCCATGGCAGCCTCTTTACGTTGGGGGAACAGGTCCCAATCCCAGAGACTCCGAGCATCCCGGTTCAGGGGATTCAGTTCCGTCGCCACACTGTGGCGGGTCATCTGGTACAGGATCATTCCCTTGGTCTCAGGCGGTGCGAATTTGTAGGCCTCAGGCTTGGCTAATACGGCTTTCATGAGCCTTGTTCGCTCCACCTCCTTGCCGAACCGATCCATAACATCTTTTTCAAATTTCAGCAGCTCTATTTCGAGAACCGATTCTGTATCAATAATGCGTTGCTTGAGTTTTGAATATCCATTTATCATTTCGAAAGTGAGATAGCGCCACGCCTTTGCTGCCCGTTCATCCACAATCTTAAATTCATCATATTTCACATGATAGTAAGCCTGCGCCAGGAACTTCCAAAAGCTCATGGTCTGTAGCGCATCCACCACGTATTCCAGGCTCCCCTTGGCCCCAAGGCCCCAGCAGGCCGCAGCCGAGGCCTTCACTCGGAACTTCCCCCCCTTGAAGGTGATCTCGGCGTGGGCGCCTGCGCCCGCCCCGGCCATGGCGGCAACGCCCGGCGCGATGCTGGCGAGGGTCTTGAACCCCTTGTCCGCCGGGTCCGATGACCACCACTCCATTTTCCCGGTGACCGAACCTCCGGCCCGGACCCCCACAAAGACCTCGGCATCGGCGCTCGCACTGGCTCCCTTTCCTGATGGCTTCTTGCTGATGTCCAGGCTGCCGGGCTTCTTGAGGGTCTCGTGGGGCGCGCCCTTCACGCCGTAATGACTGGTCTTGGGATCCAGGCATTCCACTTCAAGGTTGGCTTCCAGGGCCACGCTGCCCCCCACAAATCCCTCCACGGCGAGTTCGGCGGTAGCCCGCACCAGGGCCATGGGATAGGTCTTCTGGGCTACCTGGCTGTACATCGTCCAATGCCATCCCGCCTTGCTTGGAAGGTAGAGGGAGGTCGTAAACTTCCCCTCTGCCAGGGCGAAATCGCCCTTAGCCCCCGCCTTGAGACTCACGTTGCCCTTCTTGAGATCCCACTCCGCCGAGGTGCTGGCCCCCACGAAGTACCGCAGCACCCGAGCCTCTGCCCCGAACTGGATATGGTCGTGGTCCTTATTCCAGGCCTCCGCCCACCCCCCGATGGATTTCTCCAGACGCTCGTTGAGTTCTTTCTTGAACACCCCCTGTAGCCAGGGGAATTCCTTTTCAGCCTTGACTTTGAGGACCAAGGCAAACTGTTCCTTGAGCTTCTTGGTATCGATCTTCCCATTCCTCAGGAAGCTCTTCTCGGCAGAAGTCGTCTCTTTCTCGTTGAGCTTGTACGCCCGCCAATGGTTGGCCACCTTGTCCGAGCGGACATAGGTCATCTTCTTTCCCATGATCCACTTGTTGCCGTCGGGGCCCGTGGCGCCGATCGGAATCAACTCCAGCACCTTTCCGCTCTCGGCGAAGGGCTTCAATTCTTTCTTCAACTCCTTCTGGGCGGTTTCGAAGGCCTCTGCTGCCTTGTCTCTCGCCGCAGCAAGCTTGCGGGCCTCAATGGGTGTGGGCTTCTGCGCGGAAGGCACACTTCCGTGCTCCGTGCTGATCAGTTCACGGGCAGCGAAGTCCCGGGAGAGCCGAAAGACCGCATCGTTCTGGTAGGCCTCCTGCCTTTTCAGGTAATTGGCCTTTGCCTTGGTGAAGTCCGATATGAGCTTGTCGAGGTGATCGATCTCGCTCTTCATCGCTCCACCCTTGTCCGGAGGAACCACCAAGAGCTCACCCGTATCCGGTCGATAGTAGACCATCCCCCCGATCTCGGCCTTCACCTCCACGTGGGTCCTGGGTTTCGGATTGCTGGTGGCCCCTTTTAGGGACCGGCGTGGAGCGTCCTCCTCGTCCAGCCGGGCTTCCTCATTCAGGAGGGCAGTCTGGCTGGTCGTATTCCGGTTGATGGTGGTCATGGCAAGCTCCTAATCCAGGAAAAACTGGAGGTCTTTGGGGCCAACGCCCGTGTGGATGCGCTGGGTGCGGCCTTCTGCGTCGGTGTACCCGGCAATCTCCTGACCATCGGAGAGCTTCACGCGATAGGCTGCATGGGCGAGGGGCTCGTTCGTGTGGTTGTCCCGCAGGACGAACTGCTCGTCGTAGAGGCCCTTGGGCGCAGGTGCCTTCATGAGCTCTGCCTCTGCCGTTGAGCTATCAAGCTTCCTGAGGGTGGCGGTATGCATCTCAATGGCCGTCGGAGCCACGATCTTGCAGACGCCCCCCTTCAACTGGATCATGCAGCCTCCAGCGGTAAGGACGATCTCCTCCTTGGCGTCCACGTGGACGCCCTTGGAGTTGGAGACGACCTTGACCTCCTGATCCCCCAGGATGCTGATGGGGCCGTTCTGGGCCTCGATGCGGATGGCCCCCTTGGCGGCGGTCATCAGGATTCCGGCCTTGGAGGCGAATAAGGAGATCAGTTCCTTGACGGCCATCACGAACCTCCCGCCGACAGCCCAGTTGGCATCCTCGCCGACGGTGGCGTGAAGGTTCTCCCCTGCGGAAAGGATCTGGTTGGCTGGGGTGGCGCTGAGGATGTCGGATGGACTGGATAGGGCCAGGATCGGCTGTCGGAAGACTGAAATTTCGCGGGTTCCCCCCTGGCGAGGTGTCCGGAGGGTGTTCGCTAAGTGGTCTTGGGCCTGCCTGAGGGCCGGATTGGCTCCCAAGGGCTCAACCTCGGCCTGTTCACAGATTGAGGAGAGGGATTCCGCCATCGATAGAGCCGAGCCCAGCTGGCCCGCCATGCCGCGAACCTCCAGTAGGTCTCCACGGGCTTCCATCTGTGCCTCGGAAGAGATCAACAGGCCTCGACCGGCCCTCAGAGCTCCGAACTCATCCGTTCGCAGCTCGAAGCCCTGCCCCCGGGGACTGGCCTGGCCGCCCTGCCGGGGGGCGGTGATCCAGCCCAGATTGAGCTCGCTTCTGGCGTGGTCGCTGGCCAACTGGGTGCGCAGCTCCCTGGGCGTGTCGTCAAAGAGGAGCTGGTTGCCCTGGTAGCCCCCGTGCTCCTGGCTGCGATACCCGGAGAGCGCGCAGTCCGCAGGCAGGCTGGAGACCTCGCTGAAGCGCCCGGGCTGGCGGATCCCCCCGGGCAGGATGCCCATCACCACCAGGTGATCCGGGTCCTGGTTCAGGGGGCCGACGAGGACCTCGTCCCCCACCCGGGGGATGAAGTGGCTGCCCACACCCCGGGAGGAGCCGAACTGCAGCACCCGCAGCCAGACGCTGTCGGCCTCGGTGCCCGAGGCCCCGGCCCCGTCGTGGTCCTGGGGCCGGGCGAAGTGGAGCTGGACCTTGATACGGCCCCCCTCCTCGGTGTGGATCTCACTGCGCTCGGGGCCCACCACGGTGCCCGTCAGGAGTCCTGGATCGGGGGCGAGCAACGCCTCGGGGACCACGGGGCTGCTGGCGGGGATGCAGGTGAAGGTGTTGCGGTAGACGGGGCCTTCTGCCGAAACCAGCTTCAGCAGCTCCTGGAGGCCCAGGGGCAGGTTGTTGCGGGCCTCCAGTTCCACCGAGAGGAGGACGAAGTCCTGGGCGGGGTGGAGGGGGTGCCCCGTGAGGGTGAACCGCTGGCCCGCCTGGAAGTCCCGGACGCTGCCGCCCCCCAGGTAGCTGAGGGCCCGCTGCTCCCTGGCCCTGGAGGCCACCCCGGCGGCCTGGGTGGCGAGATCCTCGTCCTGGGTGTGCTCCTGGCCCCCCTCGTAGCGGTAGTCCTCCAGGGTGGAGGCCAGGCCCTGGCCATAGCTGCCCTGACCCTGGACCCCGGGCTCCTCGGGACTCCGGAGGCTCCAGGTGTTGCCGGTCCAGCTGCGGCGGCTGACGCGGCCGGGCTGGAGGGTGCGCCGGGCGTGCCAGCTCGAGATGGCGTCCCGGGTCTCGAAGCCCGCCACGCGGTGGAAGGGCACGGCCCCGCACGCGCAGCTCTCCAGCTGGGCGGGGTTATCGAAGAGGACCAGGGTGTGCTGGGGGGAGGCGGGGCTGCTCTTATCCGAGGAGATATAGGTGTAGGAGATGCCCGAGCGGGCCAGGAGGCGCCGGATGGCGTCCCACTTGGACTCGTTGACCAGGCTGATCATCTCCCGCACCGGGTAGCTGCTGCGGCAGCGGTTCTCGATGTGGAAGCACTGGGCGATGACGGGGTTGGCCTGGAGTTCCTCGTTGAGGAGGAGCAGGACGGCGTCCAGGTCGCTCTGGCCGAAGAGGAGGCGGGAGCAGCGGGTGTGGCGGAGGGCGACGGTGGCGGGTTCAAGGATGATTCGATAGTAAGCGGCCCCGCCGTCGGAGCCCTCGCTGCGGACTTCGGTGACCACACCGCAGAGCTCGCGCTGGCGCCCCGAAGCGGTGAGGACCGTGACCATGATGGGAAGGCCCTGGAGGCTCTCCAGGGGGTGGTGGGCGCTGTCGGCCATGAGCTCGAGCTCGAAGCGGAAGTCCTCGTTGACCCCCTCCCGGCCCCGGAGGCGGTGGGGCAGGAGCATGCCCGCAGTGAAGCCGCTGTCGGAAGGCAGGTGGAGCCTGATCAGGCGCGAGGCCTGGCGGAAGAAAAGCTGGAAGAGGTCCGAGAGGGTGTCGAGGGAGAGGTCCATGGGGGCTCTAGGGGATATTTAAGGACCATTCATTTTATCGACACAAGAGATGTTGAATGAATATTTATTTAATTGGGGCTTCCCTCTCCCCGCTTGGCGTGGTCTGCATCAGTGTCTTCCGACTGCAGGTCATCACCCTGGAAGTGGAGCTTCCCGAGGTGATCTGCACTGGTGTCCTCTTACGCCTTTAGATCCACTCCGTGCTTCTTCATCCGCCGGTAGAGGGTGTTGCGGCTGATCCCCAAAGTGAGGGCGGCGTGGCTCAGGCAGCCTCGATTCTGCAGGAGGGCGTCGGTGAGTTCCTGGTGTTCCTGTTGTTCGAGCTGTTCCCGGAGGCTGGGGATTTGGCTTCGCGCTCCGGGCGGGGTGAGGAGGGGCGGGCGTTGGGGTTCTTGGTGTCGGCCGGGGAGGAACTCCTCAGGGAGGTGCTCCAGGGTGATGTGCCAGCCGCCAGCCGCATGGGCCATGCGCTCCACGGCGTTCTGGAGTTCCCGCACATTGCCCGGCCAGGGGTAGGCCTGGAGTGCCCGCAGCACTTCCGGTTCCACGACATGGGCGCGGCCGGGTCCCGGGAGGGCATGCTTGTGGAGAAAGGCGCGCACCAGGAGGGGGAGGTCCTCCAAATGCTCTTTCAGGGCAGGCAGGTGGATGGGCGAGACATTGAGCCGATAGTAGAGATCCTCCCGCAGGGAGCCCTTCTGGATGGCCAGGCGGAGCTCCTTGTTGGTGGCGCAGATGATCCGGACATCCACCGCCAGGGAGCTTTCTCCGCCGATGCGGGTGATGGTCCGGTCCTGGAGGACCCGCAGGAGGGCCACCTGCTGCTCGATGGGCATGTCCCCGATTTCGTCCAGGAAGAGGGTACCGCCGCTGGCCAATTCGAACTTGCCAGGGCGTCCGCCCTTGTGGGCACCGGTGAAGGATCCCTCCTGGAAGCCGAAGAGCTCGCTGGCGATGAGCTCCCGGGGGATGGCCCCGCAGTTCACGGCGATGAAGGGCCCGCCCGCTCGCCGTGAGCGGTTGTGGATGGCCTGGGCGAACATCTCCTTGCCGGTGCCGCTGTCCCCGGTGAGGAGCACATTGCTGCTGTTCTGGGCGGCCAGATGCCCCAGTCGGATGGCCTTCCGGAGGACCTGGGCTTCTCCCAGGATGTCCTCGAAGCGGAAGGTGGCCTCGGCTCCACTGAAGCGGTTCACCAGGCTGCGGATCCGGTTGATGGGATTGAAGAAGAGCACGGCTCCGATGATGGTGGCTGCTTCATCCCGGATGGGGCGACCGCTGGCCAGGCAGTTGAAGCGACCCCGCCCCCAGCGGAACTCCAGCTCCCGGTCGCTGAACTCGACCCCCCGACCCAGGAGTCCGTGGAGGGGGGCACTCTCCTGGACGAGCTCCTCGGATCGGGTGCCCATCACCTCCCGGTTGGTGGCGCCCAGGAGCCGCTCGGCCACGGGATTGATCTGGAGGACGATGCCCTCCACATCCAGGACCACCACCCCATCGGAGACGGTGAGGAGGATGCTGGAGAAGTGGCTGTCCAACAGGAGCAACTCGTTGTGCTTGAGCCGGGTCATCAGCTCCCGCTCGATAGCCTTGGCGGAGGCCACCACCATGCCCAGGGTGTGGAGGTGAGCTCCCGAGGCTGGTCCCGCCACGCAGAGGATGCCCATGAGGGTGCCGCCCTCCGTGAGGATGGGGGCGGCAGAGGTGCTCCAGTCCTTGAGCAGCCTGTGGTAGTGTTCGCCGGAGTGGATCTGGGAGGCCTCTCCCCCGCTGATGACGCAGCTCACGGCGTTGGTGCCGATCCGGGTCTCCCCCCAGGAGACGCCGCGGGCGAAGTGGGGAATGCCCTTCAGCATCTGGGCGTCTCCCACGGTCTCCAGGAGCTGCCCGAACTCGTCGAAGAGCAGGGCCACAAAGCCCGTGCCGGTCAGGAAACGCTGGAGCTGGACCATGAAGGGCCGGGCATGGCGGATCAGCTCGCCTTTGTGGCTGATCAGATCCAGGATCTCGCTGTCCTCCAATCCGGTGAGGAAGGTGCCATTTTCCGGGTCCAGTCCCGCCATGCGGCAGCGTTGCCAGGAGGCCTCCACGGGGGATCGGAGAGGGGCGGGGTGGTCCATGGGTATCCTTGGCTGTGCTGAAGTGTACCCCTGTTGTCCGGGCATGGTACAGAAATGAACAATAGGGGTACAGTTGGGGAATCGATCCAAGGCAATCGTGATTTTGTGCCTGTAATTGAAATCGTGGTGTTTGGGAGGATGCCCTGCCTGGGGATGCCGGGCCCGGGGCTTGGCATCCCTGTTGCCGAAGAAGGAGTCTCACCCCTCAAAGGAGATGGCTTCATGCAGACCCCAGACAGGCTCCTCAACGAGCGCCTTGATCGCCTCAAGAAGACCATCCGGCTCGAGAAGACCGACCGGCCCCCCGTGGTGCTGATGGCTGATGCCTTCATGGCCGTGGCCGCGGGACGGAAGATCGCCGACCTCTGCCACGGCATCGACCCGGCTTCCGACATCATGGCCGAGTCTGCGGAGGCCCTCGGTCATGACATGGACGGCCTCACCGCCGCCTTCCCCGCCGGCCCCATCTTCCCCCTGATCTTCATGACCAAGGTCAAGCTCCCCGGCCGGGAGCTCCCGGATGATGCCCTCTGGCAGCTGGATGAGCGCGAAGTCATGACCCGGGAGGACTACGACACCATCCTGGCCAAGGGGTGGAGCGGCTTCATGCCGGGCTACGTCACCGAGCGCCTGGGCGTCGATCTGGGTGCCCTGGTGGGGGACCTGATGGCCAACTCGGACAAGGCGGTCCAGAAGTTCGAGGCCAAGGGCATGTACATCTACTCGGAACTGGTGACCATCACCGTGAACGAGTACCTGAGCGGTGGGCGCTCCATGGGCAAGTTCATGCGCGACCTCTTCACCATGCCCGACAAGGTGGGCGAGGTCCTGGATGTGATCCAGAAGGAGAACCTGGAGCAGCTCCGCGGAATGATCCGGGCCAGCCAGGGCAAGTCCCCGGTGGTCTTCGTCTCCCCGGCGCGGGGGGCTTCCGAGTTCTACTCGCCCAAGCTCTGGGAGCGGTATGTCTTCAAATACATCAAGGAGACGGTGGACATGGTCAACGAGGAAGGCTATGTCTGCGACATCCACTGCGATGGCAACTGGGAGCGCGACCTGGACTGCTTCCGGGCCTTCAAGACGGGCTCAGTGATCTTCGAGTCCGATGGCGTGACGGACATGGCCAAGATCCGGGAGAGGCTGGGAGGTCACATCGCCATCAAGGGCGATGTCCCAGCCTCCCTCCTGGTGCTGGGCACCCCCGACCAGGTCCACAAGTACGTCACGGACAACATCCAGGCCAACGGACCGGGTTACATCGTCTCCTGTGGCTGCTCCTGCCCGCCCAATGCCAAGGTGGAGAACGTCAAGGCTCTGATCGCTGCGGCGACGGGCAAGTAGCCAGAGGCGTCCCGGGCTCAGGGGAGCTTGGTGACCCTGAAGCCCGGGGCCTGGTAGCCCTCCGGAAGCTGGTCGGCGGGGATGGTGCTCTGGTTGCCGTCCCTGGCCGCCCGGTAATGGGGGCTCATGATCTCGACTCCGGCCCGGTTGAAGTGCTCCTGGATGTTGGCGTGGAGTTGGGAGTAGAGGGCGGCCTGTCGCGAGGCCTCACGGGTGTACGCGTTGAGCTGGTACGAGACGTAGAAGTCATCCAGGCTGGTCTGGAGGACGAAAGGGGCCGGCTCCCGGAGGATGCCCTCCGTGGCCTGGGCTGCCTCGATAAGGAGGGCGTGGACCTGCCTCCAGGGGGCGTCATAGCCGATGGTGACGGTGGTGTGGAGGATGAGCCCCCGGTCCTGGGCCTGGGCGCTGAAATTCTGGACCTGGGAGCCCAGCAGGGTGGCGTTGGGGATGGTGATCTCCACGTTCTTGATGGTGCGGATGCGGGTCACGAGCATGGACTTCTCCACCACATCCCCCACGGTCTCCCCTACGGCGATGCGGTCCCCTACGTGGAAGGGGCGCATGTAGGTGATGAGGACCCCCGCCACCGCATTGCTGACCGCCCCCGAGGAGCCCAGGCTGAAGATGACCCCGAGGAAGAGGGAGACATTCTTCAGCCCCTCGGAACCCGCCCCGGGCAGGTACGGGAAGGCCACTACCAGGGCGAAGGCCAGGATGAAGAAGCGGGCCATGCGGTAGGAGGGCTCGGCCCAGTCGGGGTAGAAGTTGGGGATCTTGATGGATCCGGCCTGGATGCCCCTGAAGATGAGATGGATGCCCTTCAGCAGGAAGCGGGTGACCACGCCGATGACCAGGAGGAAGAAGAGGCTCGGGAGATAGCCCAGGATTCCAAGCCCCACCTGTCGGATCGGGGTGAGGAGGAGGAGCAGGAGCTTGTAAGCCAGGCCCCGGGTGGCCGGGAAGAAACTGAAGACCGTGGAGAAGTAGAGATAGGCGATCAGGAGGGCCACCAGGGTCTGCAGGGTCCAGACGAGGTGGCAGGCCATACGGCGGAGCGTGTTGAAGGAGACCAGCTCCAGTTCCTGGATCCGCAGCCCGCGGAAATGCCCCTCGGGCAGGGCCAGGATCCTGGCGCGGATCCGCTTGGCACCCTGGGCGATCAGCCACAGGGCCAGGGCGATCACGGCCGTGGCCAGCAGGGTCCAGAGGGCGTGGAATGCGATGGCCTTGAGGCGGGCGATCCAGGTGCGGGAGCGGAGGGCGTCCTGCAGGGTGGCCATCCGCTCCCTGGCCAGGTCGGCCCGGGCAAGGTGGGCCAGCTGGGCATCCTGGTCGGTGAGGGTCATGAGGATCGTGTCACCGCAGAGGATCTCGGTGGCCTCGTCCTGCTCCGCGAGCTGGAGCGCCGGGGTGGGTGTGAAGGGGTCTGCGGAGAGGCGCTCCAGTCGCTCCGTGATGAACTGAGCCCGGGCCTGGGGGGAGAAGGTGGCCAGCGGCGCCTGGATGGTGAAGAGGGCCTGCCCAGCGAAGGTGACGGAGCCGGGGGGCGGCAAGGGGGCGGAAGCCGGCGGAGGGGTGCCCGCCTTCGCCTGAGGGCGGACCGGGGCCGTCGCCAGGACGAAGGACCCGAGGGCGAGGGTGATGACCCAAAGCAGACTTGCCACCCATCTCTTCAAGGCCGCCTCCTTCCGGGTGCTTCGGATTCCTGGTGCATGATGAGGCCTGGGAGCGGCCGATGCCAGGAACTCAGGGCAGTTCCAGCACCAGGGCGGACTGCCAGCTTGCCCGGACGCCGAAGGTCTCCAGGATGAGCTCGGGGGTGAAGACCTCCTCGGGATAGCCCGAGGCCTTCAGGCCTCCGTCCTTCAGCACCAGGACATGGTCCATGAAGCGCACCAGACGGAGGTCGTGGACGGACATGAGCACCGTCGAGCCGCTGTCCGCCAGCTCGCGGCCCAGGCGGAGCACCTCCAGGGCATGGCGCACGTCCAGCTGGCTCACGGGCTCATCCCAGAGCTGGATGGGCGCCTGGGTGGCCAGGGCGCGGGCGAGGAAGACCCGCTGCCGCTCGCCGCCGGAGAGCCGGGTGACCGGCCGCTGGGCCAGGTGGCAGAGGTCGAGGCGCTCCAGGATCCGGTCCACCCCCGCGTCCTCGTCCTCCCAGGCATAGCGGCCCTGGGCCACCACATCCCGGACCGGGAAGGCGAACTCAGCGCGGGACTCCTGGGGCAGCCAGGCCAGTTGGCGGCCGCGGTCGAGGATGGGGATCCTGCGGAGCTCGGTGCCCTGCCAGCGGATCTGCCCCCGGGCCGGGAGGAGTCCCGCCAGGGCCTGGAGCAGGGTGGACTTGCCCGCCCCGTTGGGGCCGAGCACCCCTGCCAGGCAGCCCTTGGGCAGCTGCAGGTCCAGGACGTGGAGCCGTCCCTCGACGCTGAGCCCTTCGGCCTGGAGGGCTGGGGCGCCGCTCATGCCCGCCTCCGGAGCAGGTAGAGCAGGAAGGGGCCGCCAGCGATGGCGGTCACCACGCCCAGGCGGAGTCCCGAGCTGAGGCAGCGGGTGGGGAGGTCGCAGATCAGCATGAAGGCGGCGCCGCCCACCACGGACAAGGGCAGGAGCCGCCGATGATCCGGGCCGAAGGCCAGGCGCAGCAGGTGGGGGACCACCAAGCCCACGAAGCCCACGACCCCCGCGATGGCCGTGGCCAGAGCCGTCAGGATGGTGGAGAGCAGGATGAGCTCCCAGCGGAGGCGGCGGACATCCACCCCCAGGCTTTGGGCGCTGGCCTCGCCCAGGGAGAAGAGGTTGAGGCGTCTGCCCAGGGGGAGGCAGAGGGCCGCGGCCACCAGGATCCCGGGCAGGCCCATCCAGACATGCGCCCAGGTGCGGTTCTCCAGCCCGCCCATGAGCCAGAAGAGGATCTGGCCGCTGACCTGGAACTGCCCGGCCGTGAGGCTCAGCAGGAAGCTGGTGACGGCCCCGAAGAGGGCGTTGAGGGCCACGCCCGCCAGGAGCAGGTGCTCAGTGCTGGCGCCCTTGCGGGCCAGGGCCATGACGGCTCCAGTGGCCAGGAAGGCCCCCAGCACGGAGGCCAGGGGGACGGTCCAGAGGGAGGTCTGGCCGATGCCCAGGGCCAGTACCAGAACGGCGCCCATGGCTCCGCCGCTGCTGACCCCCAGGAGCCCCGGGCTGGCCAGGGGATTGCGGAAGAAGGCCTGCATGGCCACCCCTGAGGCGGCCAGCCCGGCCCCGGCGGCCATGCCCACCAGGGTCCTGGGCAGGCGCACATCCCAGATCACGGTCCGTACCAGCTCGTCGCCCCTCCCCGCCAGGGCGGAGATGACCTGCCGGGGGGTGAAGCCCATCTCGCCGAAGCCCAGGGAGGCCAGACAGGCCCCGATCAGGATGAGACCCAGGATCAGCAGGGGCAGGTCCCGGCGCTTCACCGGAAGCGCTCGGGGTGGAGGGCGCGGGCCAGCCACTCGTAGGCGTCCACCCGGGTGTGGGTCGTGCTGCTGAGGAGCGAGCCAGGGAGCAGGACCAGGCGGCCATGCTTCAGGGCCGGGAGGTATTTGTAGGGGGGCGTCTGGCGGAGGATGGCAGCCAGGTCATGCTCCTCGTCACGGGGGCCCACGAGGACATCGGGGTTCCAGCGCAGGACCTGCTCGGTGGGCAGGGGCTGGTGTCCCCGGATGCCCGCCTGGGCGGCGACATTGATGGCCCCGGCGTGGTGGCAGATGTCATCGAAGGTCGTGTCGGATCCGGCCACGAAGGGGTAGAGCCCCGCGGCCATTACCCGGGTCGGTGTCACCCCGGCGAGGCGCCGCTCCAGATCGGCCACTCTGCTTCTGGTGTGCTGGATGATGGTCTCGGCGCGCTCGGGGTGCCCGAGCGCCTTGCCGAGGCGGCGCAGGTTGGCGTAGGCATCCTCCAGGGACTCGAAGCGGTCGAAGACCATGAGGGGGACCTTGGCGCGTTTGAGGAGTTCCACCACCTCCGGCCTGGAGTAGTTGGTGACCAGCACCAGGTCAGGCTTGAACCTCAGGATGCTCTCCGCCTCGCTGTCCCGGATGGCCGGGAAGCGGGCATTGGTCCGGGAACCGACAGAAAAGCGGCTGTCCCGGGAGAGGTGGCTCAGGGCGGCGATCTGCCCGGGATCCGCCAGGGCGACCAGGAGGTCATCCGTTCCCACCGTGTGGCTCACCACCCGCACCGGCGCCCGCCCCCAAAGGAGGGCGGGAACCAGGAGAAGAAGCCAGGCGAGTGCTTTCATCCTAGAAACGGTAGCGCAGTTCTGCCGAGGCGCTGGGAGCCTGGGCGGGATAGCCGTAGACCTGGGAGCCGTCATTGCGGAAGTCGTTCACCCTGGAGAGCCAAGCCTCCCGGTTGGTGTAGGGCTGCATCAGGTTGTCGCCGCGGAGGGTGACGGAGAGGTGCTCCTGGATGGCCCAGGTGGCGGCCAGGCTGAGGTCGTTATAGTGGGTGCGGAAGGCGAAGCCGTTCTCATACTGCGAACCCGTCCAGGACCAGCGCGCGTCCAGGCGGACCTCGCCGAGCACGCAGAAGGTGCTGAGTCCCAGGGATTGGAAGGGACGCCGGATCACGGAGGAGGAACTGAGCTGCTGGTCCTCTGTCACGCTGGTGTCCCGGGCCTCCTGGTTCCGGTAGAAGCCGGTCAGGCCGCAGTGTTTCGTCTCATAGCCCCCGCTGATCTGGGCTGACTGGATGCGGATGCCCTTGCCGTTGCGGTAGATGCCGGAGTCGTAGCCTCCCCAGGAGGCGATGGGTACCCCGCCATTGCTGTCGTAGTAGACCAGGCTGGAGAACAGGGTACGGAAAAGCTCCAGCTTGGCCTTCCATGGGCCCTGCTCCCAGCCCAGTCCTGCCTCGATGAATTTGCTCTTCTCGTTATCCAGGGCGTCGCCGCCGTAGCGGGCGTTGAAGATGGAGTGGTAGAGCTGGGGGTTGCTGAAGCCCCACCCCGCGGAGCTGTAGAGGCGGAAGCCGCCTGGGAGGGTGAGGTTGATGCCCCCCTTGCCGGTGTACTGGGAGGAACCGCGGTCGGCCGTGCTGCCGGCGGAGTCCAGGGGCAGGTTTTGGGTGTCGTGCTCCCAGCGCACCGTCCCCACCAAGCGGAGGAAGGAGGTGGCCTCCACCTGGGCCTCGCCACTGAGGGCGAAGTGGTCGTCCTTGCCCACCAGAATGGCGGTCCCATCGAGGTCCGGCGCCTTGGCCGTGGCATTCATCACCTCGGCCCCGAGATTCAGGGAGAGCTGTCTGGCGGGGTCCCAGGTCAGGCTGGCGCTGGCCTGCTTGTTGCGGCTGAAGTAGGGGACGGGGGCGGCCCCGGTGTACATCCCGGGCTCCACGCGGTTGAGCTCATGGCCCCCCAGGGTGATGGCACCCTTGAGGGTGGGCGAGAGCACGGCCTGCAGGGAGGCGCTCAGCACCTGGTCGCGGGATCGGGTCTCCCGTGTCTCGTCGTAGTCGGAGGAGCTGTAGGCTGTGGTGCCGTAGGAGGCATAGACGATTGGGATGGGGGTCGCGGTATAGGCATTCCGGTAGGAGAGGGTCGCCAGTCCCCAGTCCCCCAGTTGCTGACCGCCGCCCAGGAAGACGCCCGTGGAGCGGTAGCGGAGCTGGGACTCCAGGGAAGAGTCCTGCTGCTGGAGATCCACCGAGGCTCTGGCCCAGCCGCTGCCCCATCCGTAGGCTGGCGCGAAGGTGCTGCCCACGATGCCCGAGGTTCCGCCTTTCAGGCGGAGATCCCCGGCAAAGCCCGGAGGGGTGGAGCCGGTGGAGTAGAGGGCGACCGTTCCGCCCATGGCGCTGGTGCCGGAGCGGGCGGAACAGGGACCCTGCTGGATCTCGGCCCGATCGATTCCCGTGAGATTGATCAGGCTGGCATTGGCGCCCACCAGCCCTGAGGCGTCATTGACCCGGATCCCGTCCACCGTTACGGCCACATCCTGGGGTCGGGCGCCCCCCAGCATGAAGGATGAGGTGGCGCCGATGCCGCCGGTGCGGCTCACCTGGCCGGGGAAGACGGCCTGCAGCAAGTCCGAGAGGTTGTCCGCCCCGATCTGGCTCAGCTTCTCCGCGGTGACGACGGTGACGGGGTTGGGGGTCTTCCTCAGCTCCACCGGGCTGGATTCGGCGGTCACCGTCACGGTGGCACCGGCTTCGGCGGCGGGTTTCGGGGCTTCCCCCTCGGTGGCCGTGGTGGCCCCCATCAGGCTCGCGCCCAGGGCGAGCAGCAGTGCAATACGGGTGGGTCCCATCTCATGCCTCCACGCATGGATTCGCCGGGCAGAGAAGGGGCCGGAAGGCCGGACCTCTCCCGCTCCCGCGGCGGGTTTGGGTGAATGCCGGTCCGGTCTCCGGACTTGCACGCGACAGACCCCAGGGGGTCCCCGGCACCTTCCCGGGATCAGGATCCCAGTGGCACCGGCTTGGTCTCCCGGCAGTGCCGGGGTGCCTACCGTTGCGGGGCAGCACAGGCATCTGACCTGTTTCCCGTAAACCAGCACAGGTTTGTGGGAAACAGCATCCCATGGCTGGCGGGGCAGGGCAAGGATTGATCAGACCAGATGTTTTAACTATTTGAATCGTTCTGGATGAAGTGCCTTTGTCAGCCACTCGTAACCCTCCACCGGCATGTGGGTGGTGTTGGGCAGGAGGGGGTGGGGGATGAGGACCAGACGGCCGTAGCGAAGTGCAGGCAGAGACTTGTAGGGGGGCTTCTGGGGCAGAATCTGCTCCAGGTCCGCGTCTCGGTCCCCGACGAGAACATCCGGGCTCCAGCGGAGCAGCTGTTCGGAGGGGAGAGGCTGGTGTCCCCGCAGGCCTGCCTCGGCCACGACATTGATGGCCCCGGAGTGGCGGATCACCGCATTGGAGGTGAGCTGCTGGGCCTTCGACTGACTCGTGTCCCTGCTTTCCTGATTCCGGTAGAACCCCGTCAGCCCCCAGGCGGCAGCTTCATACCCCCCGGAGAACTCGGCTGACTGGATCCGGAAGCCCGCCGGGAGGGTCCGGTTGATGCCCCCCTTGCCTGTGAGCCGTGAGGAGCGTCGGTCGGTGAAGGTGCCGTGGTGCCTACCGTTGCGGGGCAGCGCAGGATTCAGACCTGCCTCCCATAAACCTGAACGGGGTTTCCTCTCAGGGTTCCATGGTCAGGCCCTGGGCGGCAAGAGCCTTGTCTGACCAGTTCGCCGGTCGGCCGGAGCTAGACTGCTCCAGGGCCTCCAGGGGGGGGAGAGGAGCATCATGCATAGGATCCTGGGCGCCGAGCCTTTTCTGATCGCCGATGGGGCCATGGGCACCTACTTTGCCCAGATCACCGGGGAGGACAGCGGGGCGGTCGAGCGGGCGAACCTGGAGCGTCCCTGGCTCATCGAGCGGATCCACCGGGAGTACATCGAGGCCGGGGCCAGGCTCATCCGCACCAACACCTTCGGGGCCAGTTGTCCCGCCCTGGGGGCGGATCGGGAGGAGGTCAGCAGGATCCTCCGGGCGGGTGTGACCATCGCTCGGAGGGTGGCCGGGGACAGCGGGGTCCTGGTGGCCGCCAGCATCGGGCCCATCCCCACCCTGGGCCCTGACGGGACGCTCAAGGATGTGCAGGAGGACTACCGTTTCGCAGTGGATACGCTCCTCGAGGAGGGGGTGGAGTGCTTCATCTTCGAGACCTTCAGCAGTCCCGAGCAGCTGTCGGGGGCGGCCGCCTATCTTCGGCGGCGGGCTCCTGGGGCCTTCATCCTGGCCCAGTTCGCCACCACCCCGGAGGGGCTGAGCCGCACGGGGGTGCCCAACGGGAAGCTGGTGCGGGACCTGAAGGCCCTGGGGACCCTGGATGGCTACGGCTTCAACTGCGGGATCGGGCCCACCCATCTCTTGCGGACCATCCAGCGCCTGGAGTTGGGGGATGACCTGGTCTCGGTGATGCCCAATGCCGGGTATCCCGAAGTGGAGAACGAGCGGACCATCTACCGCCCCAATCCTGCGTACTTCGCCGAGCGGATGCGGGAGATCCACCGTCTGGGGGCCCGGATCCTGGGGGGCTGCTGCGGTTCGACTCCGGAACACATCCGCGCCCTCGCCGGGCTTATGG
Source organism: uncultured Holophaga sp. (assembly GCF_963677305.1). Lineage (GTDB taxonomy): Bacteria > Acidobacteriota > Holophagae > Holophagales > Holophagaceae > Holophaga. The sequence goes on along the minus strand of NZ_OY781925.1, from coordinate 3,574,479 downwards.
GGCAGGCCGAGCTGGAGCTTTCCCCCAGTCGGCCGCAGGAGGCCCATCCGATCCCACCTCCGCATGAACCCAATCCCTTTGCCGAGAAGCTCCAGAGGGGCGATTTCGTGGTCGCTGTGGAGCTGGACCCCCCCTTTGATGCGGATGCCTCCAGGATCCTGGCGGGGGCCCGGCGCTGCCGGGAGGCGGGGGTGGACCTGGTGACGGTGGCCGACTCGCCCATGGCCCGGGCGCGTCTGGACTCCCTGGTGATGGCGGCACGCATCCAGAGGGAGGCGGGGATCCAGGCCATGCCCCATGTCTGCTGCCGCGACAAGAACTTGAATGCCCTCAAGTCCGGTTTCCTCGCGGCCCACATGGAGGGACTGAGGAATATCCTGGCGGTGACCGGAGATGCCATCCCAGCCGGGGACCGGGCTGAGATCAAGGCGGTCTTCAATCTCAACTCCTTCCGCCTCATTGAGTTCCTGTCTGAGCTGAATGCGGGGCCCTTCCTTGCCTCCCCCTTCCTCATCGGGGGAGCCCTGAACCTCAATGCGGCGCGGCGGGAGGCTGAGGTGGCCCGTATGGTGACCAAAGTCCAACGGGGGGCCAGCCTCTTCCTGACCCAGCCGATCTACAGCCGGGAGGTCATCGACTACCTGGCGGCCATGCCGCGCCCGAAGGGGGTGAAGATCCTGGGGGGCATCCTCCCGCTGGTGAGCTACCGCAACGCCCAGTTCCTCAACAATGAGATGCCCGGCATCCAGGTGCCCCAGGAGTTCATCGACCGCTTCCATCCGGGGATGTCCAGGGAGGAGGCGGAGTCGGTGGGGGTGGCGCTGGCGGTGGAGGTGGCCCGGGAACTCATGCCCCAGGTGGACGGTTTCTACTTCATGACCCCCTTCAACAAGGTGGATCTGGTGCTGCGGATCCTGGAGGCGGTCCGTCTCTCCCGTTGAACTGTCCGGGGGAGCCTTCTGGCGGCCTGGTGGAGCGTTCATGCTTGGCAGGTCATTAGTATGAATGGGCCTGGCGGCTTGAGGTGGACCGAGGGGCCATTTTTGCATCCCCCCGTGGTTGGGATCATGAAAGCACGGGGGGTGTGGGGTTGGCGCTTTCATGAAAATAGGCATGATTACAGGCCTTGGCCTGTAAAATGCCTATACTGCTCATTGCCGTGGGCCCTTTTTGTAGGCCTGGTGGAGCTGGCCTATTGTCGGCTTTTATAAAAACCTGTCGTATGAATGTCGTAATGAACATGATTTAGTGATTGCAAATTTTCCCTGTGTTGTCGCATTCTTCATACAGGAGGTTCCCCTTGAGACGCGCTGAATCCAGTCCTGAAAATCCCATCTCTCTTGACAGCCTGGGAGGCCGGATCAAGGCCGTCCGGGTGACTTGGCGCTGGTCCCAGGAGGAGATGGCCGAGGCGCTCCGGGTGGATCAGGCCTCCATCTCCTTCTGGGAGCGCGACAAGATCGTGCCCTCCGGATCGGCCATGGTGGCTCTGGCCGCGCTCTTCCGTACCAGTGTGGATGCCCTTGAGAAGGGTGACGGCTTTGTGGTGCCCGATCCTCCCTCCAAGATGGACCCCAATGCCAAGCCCACCCGCGGTGAGATCCCCCGCAGCGTTGCCCTCCCCCCGATCAAGGAGGAGGATGTCATCTCCATCGTCGACCTGAAGGACGGCTCCTCCAAGAGCAAGCAGCTCTCCGAGGCCATGATGGTGCTCGTCCAGGGGGTCAAGGACGGCCGCCGCGTCTGGGTCGTGATGGAATAGGGCTCTCCTGGAGCCTTCGGAAGCCCTGTCTCCGCAGGGCTTTTCCTTTTTCGGAGCCTCAGGCACCGGAAACTCTGTCATCTTCTTCTCAAACCTCTGGTTCACTTACAAGGGAAATGGCGCGATGTCCCAGGTTTCGGACAAATCCGGCGGTACGGTCATCCAGGTGGTCGCCCGGGCTGCGGATCTCCTCTTCGTCCTGGGGAGACATCCGGACGGACTCACCCTGGCTGCCCTTGCCCAGATCATGAACCTGCCCCGCTCCACGGTGCAGAGGATCGTGAGGACCCTGGAGGAGGCCAACCTTGTCATCGCCGCTTCGGCCAAGAGCGGCTTCCGTCTCGGGCCGGCCCTGACCCTCCTGGCGGATTCCGTGCGCCCCTTCGATCTGGTCAAGATGGCCCAGCCCTTCCTGGTGGGCTTGGCGGGTGAGACCGGTGAGACCGTGGAGCTCTGCATCCTCTCCCACGGCAAGGCTGTGGTGGTCGCTCAGATCCATGGGGTTCATACGCTCCGGGTCACCAGTGCCGTGGGCAGTTCGCTGCCCCTCCATGCGACGGCCATCGGAAAGGCCATGCTGGCATCCATGCCTGCAGCCGAACTGGAGGCTATGCGTCAGCAAATGCCCCTGGCACCCCTGACCCGGCACACGCAGACTGACTGGGGGGGGCTCTGCAGGGAGTTCGAGGACATCCGGACAGGGGGCGTCGCTTTCGACCAGGAGGAGAACATCATGGGTATATGTTCTCTTGGCATGGCAGTGCAGGGCTGCGAGGGGGAGATGGCCGCCGTCTCCATCCTGGTGCCCACCCGCCGTTTCGGACCGAACCGTGAGAGCTTGGCCAGGGCCCTCCGGAATTGCTGTGAGTCCTTCCAGCGGAGATTCTAGACTCCTAGTCCCCGAGTTCCGCCATGAGCTGGTCCCTCAGCATGGGCCAGCGTCGGTCCAGATGATGCAGGAAGGCCTCCATCATCCCCTCGGGGCTGCCCTCCTGCTTGAGTGAAATGGAGACTGCCTTGGCCAGGACGAGACCATCGGCAGCGACGATGCTCAGTTCTGCCTCCAGTCGGTAGACAAGGGTGCCGGTGAAACGCGGTTCGGCAAAGATGAGGGCGGGCCCTTGGGAACCGCCCCCGAAGCGCAGCTCGAGGCGGAAGTCGGGTGCCTGATCCCGGCATTTGAGGCCGGCGGCGGTCACCCTCTCCCGAAGGAGCCCCTCCAGGCCCGGGGAGAGTTGGATGTTGCTGCGGATCCCGAGGGTGCAGTGTCCGGGAGCGATGGGGGGGAGCTGGGCCGACTCCAGACGAGAGAGCTGCTCTGATGCCTTCAGCTCCTCGGCCAGGGTGCGGGTCTGGAGTCCCTCCATGGAGAGGGTGGAGCTGAGTTCGCGGAGGGTCTGCAGCTCTGACACGAGCCCGCGGAGGCGCCAGCGGGCCTGGCGGGTCCGCTGCGGCTCCAGGGCCCTGCGCTCGGCCTCCAGGCCGCCCAGCCTGACCTGGAGGGCCTCGGTGGCGCGGTCCAGGTCCAGCGTTGCAAGGGCATAGGCTGTCCTTGCCTGGGTGTCGACGAAGGTACTCTCGATGGCGAGTCCGGGGATGTCATCGGCCTTGACCAGGACCTGGACCGTGTCGCGGCTGGTGCGGTCCCCATAGCCATAGGAGCGGCCACCTGACCCGGCCTGAGTGGTCCGGGTGGTGCTGCTGGTCTCGCCCCGCACACTCACCTTCAGCCGGGCGATGAGCTCCAGGCGCGCCCGGTCAGAAGCCTGGGCCAGGGCGCGGCCCTCCGGGACTCCGAGGGGCAGGTCCGCAGTCCCCAGGGCGAAGAGGCGCCGCGGCGCCTGGGGTAGCACCTCGATCCAGCCCGGGCGGGAGGCTCCCAGCACCGCCGGGGTGGTGGGGTCTGCAAGGAGGAGCAGGCTGGTGAGCAGGGCGGGCAGGGACAAGAGGGCCTCCGGCTCCCATTATCGACGGGAGGGGAGTTGGAAGTTGAGTATTAGTATATAATTAAATATTCAGACCCGGACCCGCCGGAGCCTCAGGGCGTTGAGCACCACGGTGAGGGAGCTGAGCCCCATGGCTGCACCGGCCAGGGCCGGTCCGCCGAAGCGGTCCAGCAGGTTGAAGGCCGCAAGGGGGATGAGGATCAGGTTGTAGCCGAAGGCCCAGCCCAGATTCTGGCGGATGATGCTCCGGGTCCGGCGGGCGAGTTCGTGGGCGGCCAGGAGGGGGCGCAGGCCCTCCTGCAAGAGGTTCAGGGGAGCGGCGGCCTGGGTGGCGTCTAGCCCGGGCAGGGAGATCCCGGCATCGGCCTGGGCCAGGGCGGAGGCGTCGTTCACGCCATCCCCCACGAAGGCGACCACTGCCCCGCCAGCCTGCAGCTCCAGGATCCGGGCCTGCTTGTCGTCGGGGCGGCAGCCCCCGGTGGCCTCATGGATGCCCAGGCTCTCCCCCAGGTGTGCGACCACCTCGGGGCGGTCGCCACTGAGGAGGTGGATGCGGAGCCCCTGCCGCCGGAAGGCCTGGAGCACACTGGGGGTCTCGGGCCGCAGGGCGTCCTCCAAAGTGATGACCCCGAGGAGTCGGCCCGCCTCGGCCAGCCCCACGGAGACTGCCCCAGCAGGGGGTGGAGGCAGGGGGATCCCGAGGAAGGGGCCGCTGCCCAGCCGGAGCGTACGGCCTCCGATCCGCCCTTCCACCCCGCCGCCGGGGTGGGCCCTGAAGGCCTCCACGGCTGGAAGCTCCAGGCTGGACGCCGCCTCCCGGATACCCCGGGCGAGGGGATGCTCGGAGTCCCGTTCCAGGCCGGCGGCCCAGGCCAGGACTTCGGCTGTCTCCACGTTCTGGGCGGGTAGAACCTCCCGGAGGACCGGACGGCCCTGGGTCAGGGTGCCCGTCTTGTCGAAGACCAGGTCCGTCACCCGGGAGAGCCGCTCCATGGCCTCCGATTGGCGGACCAGGAGGCCTTGGCGGGCGGCGGTTCCCAGGGAGGCGGCCATGGCCACCGGGGTGGCGAGGCCCAGGGCGCAGGGGCAGGCGATGACGAGGACGGTGACCGCAGGCCGCCAGGCCAGGAGCAGGGATCCGGTGGCTACCCACCAGCCAGCCAGCGTCAGGGCGGAGATCACCAGAATGGCCGGGACGAAGATGGCCGAAACCCGGTCGGCCACTTCCTGGATGGGGGAGCGGCTGCCCTGGGCCTCGGCCACCTGACGGGTCAGACGGGCCAGCCAGGTGCCCTGGCCGACGCCCTCGACCTGCACCTCCAGCGCCCCGCCATGCACAACTGCGCCGACTCTGACCGGATCTCCCGGGCCCCGGGGCACGGGCAGGGGTTCGCCGGTGAGGAGGGCCTCCTCCACATCAGCCTCGCCGGCCAGGATGGTGCCATCCACGGGGATGGCAGACCCGGGGCGCACCCGCACCCGGTCGCCGGGTACCAGGAGGCGGGTGGGGACCTCCTCCTCCTGGCCGGCTTCATTCAGGCGGGCGGCCGTGGCGGGAGCTAGGTTCAGCAGATCCTGGAGGCTGCGGGTGGCGCGATGCCGGGCCCGGAGCTCCAGGTACTTGCCCACCAGGAGGAAGGCCACCAGGGCGGCGGCCGTCTCGAAGGGTGGATGGAGGCTGCCCCGCCAGCCTTCATAGATGCCGAAGAGCCAGCTCACGAGGGAACCCAGGGACACCAGGGTGTCCATGGTGGTCTCCAGCTTGAGGAGCTGGCCGAAGGCCCGCCGGTGGAAGAGCCAGCCCGCGCCGAAGACCACCCCGGCGGAGAGCAGGGCCTGGACCGGCCAGGGGAGGTGGAGGTGGAGGCCGGGTAGCATGGGGGCCATGAGGGGGAGGGTGAGGATCCATGCAGCCACCAGCCTGGCCAGGGCCAAGCCGTGTCCTTCACCGGAGGGCTCGGCCTGGGGGGGCACCAGGTGGTAGCCCCGCTTCTCGAGGGCCTCTGCCAGACTCTCGAGGTTGACCTGCCCTTCGACCTTCGCCTCCTCGGTGGCCAGGTTGACCTGCACCTGTTCGACACCGGGAACGGCGCCCAGGGCCTTTTCGACCCGGCGGACGCAGCTCGCGCAGCTCATGCCCTCAACGCGGAAACTCTGGGTTGTCATCATGCTCACCGGTATTTCAGGATCTCCATGAGCTCGGCGACGATCACCTCCTCGTCGCCTCGCTCGTGGGCGGTCACCACATGGTTCTTCAGATGGCTCTGGAGGACCTGGTCCCCCACCTTGCCGAGGGCTCCGCCGACGGCCTTGAGCTGCTTGAGGACATCAACGCAATAGACCTGGTCGCTCTCCAGCATCCGCAGGACGCCCTCGACGTGCCCCTTGACTGAAAGCAGGCGGCGGCGGACATCCTCCCGGACTTCCGCATCCAGCCTCAGACCGTGGCAGCAGGCCATCAGTCGGCCTCGATGCTGGCCTTGAAGCCCTCTTCCTCCACGGCGCCAATGAGGGCTGCGGGGTCCGCCTGTCCCTTGACCTGGGCGGTGCCGGCCTTCAGGTCCACCTCCGCCCCCTCCACGCCGGGTACCTGGAGGAGCGCCTCCTGGACCGACTTGACGCAGTGTCCGCACTTCATTCCCTGGATCTTGAGCTGGGCCATGATGCCTCCTATCCCCTCCCCCCCTGGGGTGGGGTATTCCCTAGGATGCCCGATGACGCCCCGGGGTTTCAGCCTAAACTGGGACATCATGGAAAATCGCCCCGTGTCCGAAGAGCGTGCCGGTGTCCCGCCGGCGGGGGAATCCCGGGCCCGGCTGAAGGTCTTCTTCGGTGCCGCGCCCGGGGTGGGGAAGACCCACGCCATGCTGACCGAGGCCCAGGACCTCCTCCTGCAGGGGGCCGATGTCGTGGCGGGCTTCCTGGACACCCACGGCCGACCGGAGGCCATGGCCCTGACGGCGGGGTTGGAGCAGCTGCCCCGCAAACCCTACCCCTACCGTGGCGAGTTCATCGAGGAGTTGGATCTGGTGGCCGCCATCGCCCGGCGTCCCCAGGTCATCCTGGTGGATGACCTGGCCCACACCAACGCCCCGGGGGCCCTCCACGCCAAGCGCTGGCAGGATGTCTGGGACCTCCTGGATGCCGGGATCGATGTCTGCACGACCCTGAACGTGCAGAATCTGGAGAGCCTCAGGGATGTGGTCGCCCAGATCACTGGGGTGCTGGTGCGGGAGAACGTCCCGGACCAGGTGCTGGCCCGGGCCGACCAGATCGAGCTGGTGGACATCGCTCCCGAAGAGCTCATCGAGCGGCTCCGGGAGGGCAAAGTCTTTGTCCCTGAGTGGGCTCGCCATGCCACGGACCGCTTCTTCCGGCGGGGCAATCTCCTCGCCCTGCGCGAGCTGGCTCTGCGCCGGACCGCTGAGCAGGTGGACGCGGCGATGCGGCGCTACCGGGACGACAAGGGCATCGACCGCACCTGGGCCGCCGGGGAGCGTCTCATGGTGTGCATCAGCTCGCGGCCCGAGTCGGCCAGCCTGGTGCGGGCGGCCAAGCGCATGGCGGAATCCCTGGATGCGCCCTGGATCGTGGCGTACATCGAGTCGCCTCGCTATCTCAGCTACTCCGAGGCCAGTCGGGTCCACATCGAGGAGCACCTCCGTCTGGCAGAGCGGCTGGGGGCCGAGACGGTGGTCCTCCAGGGGAGCCTGGCCCTGGCCGGGGATCTGGTGGCCTTGGCCCGCCAGCGCAATGTCACGAAGATCCTGGTGGGCAAGCCCACCAAGGCACGCTGGAAGGAGCTCTTCACCGGTTCCCTGGTGAACGACCTCATCCGGGCCAGCGGCGACATCGACATCCACGTGCTCGCCGCCGAGGCTGAGCCGTCTCCCAGGCCCCTTCAGAGGCGGGGCCGGGGGCGCTTCCCGGCCAGCCACTACGCCTGGAGCCTGGGGGTGGTGGCCGCCGCCACCCTCCTGGTCCACTTCATGGTCCGCCACTTCGAGTTGGCCGACGTGGTGATGGTCTATACCCTGGCCATCCTGGTGGTGGCCTCCCGGGTGGGGCGCTGGCCGAGCCTCTTCGCCGCTGTGCTGAGTGTCCTCGCCCTGGACTTCTTCATCGTCCCGCCGGTCCACTCCCTGGCGATCCAGGATCCGCGCCACGCCGCCACCTTTCTTGTGCTGCTCATGATGGGGGTGGTCATCGGCAATCTCACGGAGCGCATGCGGCAGCAGGCCAAGCTCGCTCGGCTCCGGGAGCAGCGCACCCTGGCTCTCTTCCGACTCAGCGCCTACCTGGCCCGCAGCGGGAACTCCGCCAGGATGGTCTCCCAGGCCATCCGAAGCGTAGCAGCCCAGTTCCAGAGCCATGTCCTCATCTTCCTACCGGACGCCCAGGGACGCCTCAAGTGGCCTCCTGCCGATCTGGCCGCCCGCTTCAGTCCGGCTGAGCTGGGGGTGGCCCAGTGGGTGTACAACCATCAGGAGCCCGCAGGACTGGAGACCGATACCCTGGCCGGGGCCAGCGCCCTCTTTCTGCCCCTCATGGGAGCCCGGGGGCCGGTGGGGGTCATGGGTGTGCTGCCTGAGGATGTGCCCCGCTGGACCGAGCCCGATCAGAGGCACCTGCTGGAAGCCTTTGCCAACCAGACCGCCCTGGCTCTGGAGCGGATCCTCCTGACGGAGCGCTCTGCGGAGCACCAGCGCCAGGCGGACCGGGAGCACCTGCGCAACGCCCTCCTCTCCTCCGTCTCCCACGACCTCCGCACCCCTCTCGGAGGCATCACCGGGGCCGCCAGCACCCTGCTGGAAGAGGACGAAGGCAGGCTGGATGCCGGAACCCGCAGGGAGCTTCTGGTCACCATCCATGAGGAGGCGCAGCGCCTCCATCGCCTGGTCTCGAACCTGCTGGATGTGACCCGGATCGAGTCGGGCATCCTCGAACTCAAGAAGGAGTGGGTGCCGGTGGAGGAGTTGGTGGGGGCGGCGCTGGACAGTCTGGAGAGTGTCCTGGGGGGCAGGGAGGTGCGGCTCCAACTGCCTGCGGGGCTTCCCCTGGTGCCCGTGGACACGATCCTGGCTGAGCAGGCGCTCATCAACCTGTTGGAGAATGCCCACAAGTACTCTCCGATGGATAAGGCCATCGAGGTGCGGGCCTGGGCCACGGACCGGGCCCTTACCCTGGCGGTCCTGGACCAGGGGCCGGGGATTCCGGCGGGTCAGGAGGAGCGGATCTTCGAGAAGCTGGTGCGCCTCGAGCAGCCCGGCTCAAGACCAGGGGCGGGGCTGGGCCTGGCCATCTGCCGCGGGATCATGGAGGCCCATGGAGGGCGGATCCAGGCCAGCAACCGCCCAGGCGGCGGGGCCCAGTTCCTTCTCAGCCTCCCCCTGGCGGCTCCCCCGCCCGAACCCCCAGAGGAGGCCGGTGAGGATGTCTGAAGAGGCGATCACCCTGCTGGTGGTGGATGACGAACCCCAGATGCTGCGCTACCTTCGGGCGGCCCTGGGGACTCACGGCTACCGGGTCCTGGAGGCCTCCACGGCCTGGGAGGCCAGCCAGGCCGTGGAGACCCACCATCCCGAGGTCATCCTGATGGATCTGGGGCTACCGGATCTGGACGGGCTTGTGCTCACCCGGACCCTGCGGGAGGTCTGCCAGACGCCCATCATCGTGATCAGCGCCCGGGGGCAGGAGACTGACAAGATCCAGGCCCTCGACGCCGGGGCCGACGACTACCTCACCAAGCCCTTCGGGACCGGGGAGCTGCTGGCCCGGATCCGGGTGGCGCTCCGACATGGGGCCCACGGAACCAAGCGGGGCGGCGAGGCCGAAGTCTTCACCCTGGATCACTGGCGGCTGGACCTGGGGCTGCGGGAGCTGAGAGTGGACGGTGAGCGGGTGCATCTCACGCCCAACGAGTACAAGCTCCTGTGCATCCTGGTGGCCAATGCGGGAAAGGTGCTCACCCATGGCCAACTGCTCAAGGAGGTCTGGGGGGACACCGCCGGTGCCCAGCCCCACTACCTCAGGGTCTACATGGCCCAGCTACGGCAGAAGCTGGAGCGGGAGCCTGCGCGCCCCCGCCACTTCATCACCGAGTCCGGTGTCGGGTACCGGCTTCGCCTGTAGGACTGGCCTTGGAGGGGGGGCCGCCCGGTCGCTTCGCGCTCTCAGTGCCCCCCTCCACCGCATCTCAGTGTGGCTTGTAGAGTGGGAGCTTGGCCCGTCTCCAGGCCCGCATGCCTCCCTTGAGCACGTAGACCCAGGGGTGCCCCGCACTGGTCAGGAGGGGCAAGGCCAGGTGGGAGAGCTCATCGGTCTCGTCCACCAGGAGGATGGCGTCCCGGTCGCGGGCATTGAGCTCCCCCAGGCGCTTGCGGAGGTCCGGGAGCGGCATGGATAGGGCGCCCCGGATGTGCCCTTTGGCCCCATTGAACTCCTCCAGGGGGCGGAGGTCGATGATGCGGGGAGGGGTCCCGATCATGAGGGCCTCCACCTGGTGGGGGGTCATGGTGGGGGCACGCTTGGCCCTCCGGCTGGAGGGAAGTTCCCGGAGCTTGAGGATGATGACGACCAGGATGACAAGGCAGGCGAAGGCCACCGGGATCCCGAAGGCTGGATTCAGGGTGCCGCTCGGGGTCTGCCAGAAGGGGACCAGGGCCATCTGCACGGGGGTCATCATCATGCCAGCCTCACAGGAGTGGGATCAGGTTCAATGATGGGCCACTTTTCCCCATTGCCAAGATGCCCCTGCCGGGCCGCCTCAGGGGATTTGGATGGACAGGCGCTCCAGCAGCTGGCGGAAGGTCTCGGGCAGGGGAGCCTGGACGGCGATCCGGCGGCCATCCCCTGGGTGGTCGATCTCGAGCCGGTGGGCATGGAGGAGGGGGTGCCCGCAGGTGAAGGGGCGCTTGTCCAGATCCTGCCACTGGGTGGGGCCGCCATAGAGGGGATCCCCGATGATGGGGGCACCCAGGTGGTTGAGGTGCACTCGGATCTGGTGAGTGCGGCCGGTCAGCAGCTCGCACTCCACCAGGGCGAGGCCCGAGCTGCGGGCGAGTACCTTCACCCGGGTCTGGGAGGGGCGTCCGCCGACCGTGATGCACATCTTGAGGCGCTCCAGGCGGTGGCGTCCGATGGGCTCGTCCACCAGGAGGCTGCCCAGCTCCGGGAGCCTGCGGCTGTTGCGGACCAGGGCGAGGTAGCGCTTGTCCACGGTGCGGGCCTTGAACTGGGCCTGAAGGGAGGCCTGGGCTTCGGCATCCTTGGCTGTGGCCAGACAACCCGTGGTGTAGCGGTCGAGGCGGTGGACCAGACCCGGCCAGACTGGGGTGCTCTCGTCGTCGTCCTCCTCCTCGTCCCGCTCTGCTGCCGCATCGGCGGCCCGGTGGAGGCGGCCCAGGAGGGCGTTCACCACGGTGCCGCCGGGATGGCCGGGGCCGGGATGCACCACGATGCCGGCGGGCTTGTCCAGGATCCAGAGGCGATCATCCTCGAAGAGGGTGGGCAGGTCCAGGTCCTCGGGTTCCAGGTGCAGGCCGGGGGGGGTGGTCTCCGGGAGCTCTGTCTCCAGTTCGTCCCCGGCCCGGAGGCGGGTGCCGGCCTTGGTGGCGGGCTGGCCCTTGAGGAGGACGTGACCGCCACGGATCCACTGGTCCCAGCGGGAGCGGGCGATTTCAGGGAAGCGCTCGGTGAGGAAGCGGTCGAGGCGGGGGTGGTCTTCTTCGAGGAGGATTTTCAAGACTCAGGCCTTCTTCAGGGAGAGCGCGCGGTGGCGGAACCAGAACGTGAGGGCGATGCCGGCGACGACGAAGCTCAGGGCGGTGATGCGTCCGGTGGAAAGCCCGGCGAACCAGATGCCCCGGTCCAGGTCGCCCCGCCAGGTCTCCACCAGGAGCCGGGCCAGGCCCTCCAATACAAAGTAGGCGGACAGGACCTGCCCCTCGAATCGCCTGTGCTTCCGGACCAGCAGGAGCAGGGCCATGACGATGAGATCCACGCCGAAGGTGTAGAGCTGGACCGGGTGGAGGGGGATCCCCAGGGTGGCCTGGGAATCCGGGTTGGTGAAGGTCACGGCCCAGGGGAGATGGGATTCGGTCCCATAGCAGCAGCCGGCGGAGAAGCAGCCCAGGCGTCCGATGGCCTGCCCGAGGGAAACCCCCGGGACGCAGGCATCGAGCGCGAGGGCCTTGGGTAGCCTGAGCTTGCGGGCGCGCCAGAAGAAGACGATGGCCCCGGCGATGATGCCGCCATGGACGGCTCCGCCCGCCCGGAGGGTGTCCAGGGAGACAGCCTGGTTGAAGGGGGTGCCGCTGGCCAGATCCACGATGACCATCAGGGCCTTGGCTCCGATGACGCCAGCGATGAGGAGGCTGATGCTGAGATCGGTGATGGCGTCCGGGGAGAGGCCGTCCAGGCGGCCCTGGCGTCGGGCCAGGGCCAGGGCGCAGAAGAAGGCGATAACCAGTAGGAGCCCGTAGGTTCCGATGGGAAAGCTGCCGATTTTGAAGAGAAAGGGGTGCATGGGGCTCCTGCTGGGTATCCATTGTAAGGTGGGCGGGGGGGCTGCACGGAAGGGAAGCCTCCGGGAGGGCAGGCATGAGGGTCTATGAAGATGCGTTTTTCTGGCTGGAGACAGCCGACTACTGCGCCATTCCCGGCTATCTGATCCTCCGCTGCAAAGGTGCCGCGAGCACGGTCAGTGACTTCACGGAAAGGGAGGCTGCGGCCTACGGGGTCCTCTATGCGAGGGCCGTGAGGGCCATCGAGGAGGCCACGGGGGCGGATCGGGTCTACACCCTGGTCTTCGCCGAGGCGGATCGCCGCTTCCATGTCCATCTCTTCCCCCGCACTCGCTGGATGCTGCTCGACTATTGGAAGAATCACGGTGAGTGCATGGCCGGCCCCGCCAACGGCCCCGTTCTCTTCGAGTGGGCTCGGACCACCTACCTGCAGCCCGATGACCTGCCCCCCGCGGGGGCCCCAGCCCAGGTCGAGGCGGCCCTCCGCGCGACCCTGGGCGCCCTTTGAGTCCCGAGGGGACGGCGGGCGGCGCCGGATTGCTATGATGAGGGGTTCTGGAGTTTCCATGGCTTACGTCCGCCGTTCCGAGTTCCTGCCCTTCACCCGCCCCATGGTGGGCCAGGAGGAGATCGCCGAGATCATCGACTCTATCCAGTCGGGCTGGATCACCACCGGCCCCAAGGCCGCGCGCTTCGAGGAGGCTCTGAAGGCCTACAACGGGGTGCCCCACTGCCTGGCACTCAACAGTGCCACCACGGGCCAGGAGATCTCCATGCAGGTGCTGGGGCTCCAGCCGGGGGATGAGGTCATCACCACCTCCCTCACCTGGGTCTCCACCCTCTCCACGGTGATCCTACAGGGGGGCAGCCCCGTCCTGGTGGACATCGATCCCAGGACCCTGAATATCGACCCGGCCCGGATTGAGGCGGCCATCACCCCGCGCACCAGGGGGATCATCCCTGTGCACCTCACGGGGCTCCCCTGTCCGATGGAGGCCATCTGGGCCCTCGCGGAGAAGCACGGCCTCTGGGTGGTGGAGGACGCCGCCCAGGCCATGGGTGCCCACTACAAGGGGCGGAAGATCGGCAGCGACCCGCGTTCCGTCATGACCGCCTACAGCTTCCACCCCAACAAGAACATGACCACGGGTGAGGGCGGGGCCCTGGCTTTCCATGACGATACCTATGCCAGTCGCATCCAGCGCCTGCGCTTCCACGGCATCGAGCGGGACGCCTGGAAGCGCCAGAGCAAGGATGGCAGCCCCCACATCGATGTGCTGGAGCCTGCCCGCAAGGCCAACTTCATGGATATCCAGGCCGCCATGGGGTTGCACCAGATCCAGAAACTGGATGGCTTCAATGCGCGTCGTGGACAGCTCTTCAAACGTTATCTGGAGCTCTTCCAGGACGTTGAGGAGCTGGTGATGCCCTGGGAGGGCGACAGCGACCACGCCCACTGCTTCCACCTCTTCGTGGCCCGGATCCGCCCCGAGAAGGCGGGTATGGACCGGGACGCCTTCGTGGCCGCCCTCAAGGCCGAGAACATCGGCACGGGGATCCACTACAAGCCCACCCACCAGCACACCTTCTACCGGGACTTCTACAACCAGCATCCTCACGGGATGCCCAAGGAGGGCTTGCCTCACACTGACTGGAGCGGCGAGCGCCTTTTCTCCCTGCCCCTGTGGCCGGGGCTCACGGAAGAGGACCAGGACCAAGTGGTGGCGGCCGTCAAACAGGTGCTGGCTTCATGAGATGAGCCGACCCCGGAGTCGGCTCATCTCATGAAAAGGGGGGTCACTCGGGCTTGCGCTTGGGTCTCGCGGGCCCTTTGGGGCGGTCGGAGGACTTCCTGGGGCCGGTCGGGCGGGGGCGGTCTGCGCCGCCGCGCTCACGATCGAAGGGCTTGCGGGGGCCGACCGACCGGGGACGGTCCTCGCCGCTGCGCTCGCGGTCAAAGCTCTTGCGGGGTCGGTCCTCGCCGCTGCGCTCCCGGTCGAAGCTCTTGCGGGGACGGTCCTCACCGCTGCGCTCACGGTCGAAGCTCTTGCGGGGGCCGGTCAGCCGGGGGGCCTCCAGCTCCTCTTCTCCGAAGCGCTTGGAACGATAGACCCGGGCGAGCTTGCGCTCTTTGGTGATCTTGGGCTTGAAGATGCCCTCCTCACCCTTCACGCCGGCTGCGGCGCGCTCCACCCGACGGGTGTTGCGGAGGGCCTTCAGGGCCGCTTCCATGTCGGCGGGCAGGGGGGCGCTGACGGTAACAGCGTCGTCGGTCACGGGGTGGCGGATGCCCAGCAGTTCGGCGTGGAGGGCCTGGCGGTCGATGAGCTCGCTCTTGGTGCCGTAGACATGGTCTCCCAGGATGGGGAAGCCCCGGTCGGCGAACTGGACGCGGATCTGATTGCGGCGACCGGTTTCCAGCTTGACCTCCACCACGGTGTGGCCGGGCAGGCGCTCCAGAACCCGGTAGTGGGTGATGGCGTGCTTGGCCCCCTTGGGCTCGCCCTTCTTGGGCTGGACCACGCTGATCTTCAGGCTCTTCTGGTGCTCCACCAGCTTGCCCGTGAGGGTGCCGGCGTTCTCCGGCAGCTCGCCCACCAGAATGGCCTTGTAGACCCGGTTCAGGTGGTGTTCCTCAAAGAGGTTCTTCAGACCGTTGAGGGCCTCGGGGGTCTTGGCGAAGACCAGCACGCCGGAGGTGAAGCGGTCCAGCCGGTGGGCGATGTAGAGGTGGAAACGCTTGAAGCCGCGGCGCCGGTAGAGGTCGGTGATGGAGTCCGCCAGACAGGTCTCGTGGGTGCGCTCGGTGGGCACTGTGAGCAGACCCGCGGGCTTGTCCACGAAGAGGAGATGCTTGTCCTCCCAGAGGATGTCCACATCGGCGCCCGGCCCCTTCTTTCGCGGCTTGGGGATGGCGGTGTATTCGGTGTCGGGGTCGAAGGCCACGGAGAGCTCGTCGCCGGCCTTGAGCCGGTGCCCGGCGGAACGGACCGGCTCGCCGTTCACCCGGGCGAGGCCTCCGTCGATGATCCCCTTGGCCTGCCGGTGGCTGACCTCCAGGATGGTGTGGAGCTCCGTCGCCAGGGCCCTGCCCTCGGTTTCGGCCTTCCAGGACTTGCTCAGTCTCGCCATGATGTCCTCCGGGCCCGGCGTTCATGGAAACGCTGGACGCAATACTACAGAAGATCATGGCGGGGGCCAGATCCAAAGCGGAAAAATGGGGTCCTAGCGCAGGGTGGAACTGTCTGCGTCGAACTTGTCGGTGACCTTCAGGCGGTTGAGGGCCACGATATCAGGCTGCAGCGGAACCTGTCCGGAATCCCTGATAATCCCCTGGCCGGCGGGGGAGAGGGCGAAGGAGAGGAAATCCTTCACCAGGGGGGGCATCCCTTTGTGGGGATCCTTGTTGATGTAGACGTACAGGTTGCGGCAGAGGGGATAGGCGCCGGAGCCTACGGTGGCGGGGGTGGCCTCAACGGCATCCTTGCCCCCCTTGGGCACCAGGGGGACGATCTTGGTGGAAGCGAACTTCTCCACCATGTTGCCGTAGGCGATGGCGGCCTGGTTGGCGGCCAGTTCCTCCGTGAGGGTGATGGCGTCCATATCGCCGCGGATGGGGAGGCGGGGACGGCCATTCAGAGTGAGGGCCTGGGTCAGCAGCCAGTAGTTCCCGCTGTCCTCAGGGCGTCCGAAGCGCTCGATGGGGCGGTTCTCCCAGCCCCCCTGTTTCACCCCCAGATCGCCCCAGGTGAGCACATCCTCCGGCCAGCCCTGCTTCCGGTCCAGGCTGTAGACGGCGTCCAGTTGTTCCACCCGGATCTGCTTGATGGGGTTGTTGTGGTTGACCAGCACCACCAGGGCATCCATGGCGAGGGCTACTCGGGTGGGGGCATAGCCCCACTTAGCCTTGAATGCGGCATCTTCGGCCGGGAGGAGGTCGCGGCCCATCATGGCCATCATCGTCCGTCCTTCGGTGAGGGCCTTCATGGCCTCGGACTCGCCATCGATCTGGATATCCGGGGCCACCCCGGGGTGGCGGCTGGCGTAGGCGCCACTGAGCACGGCGGTGATGAAGAACATGCCCTGGAAGCCCCTGGCCGTGAGCATCTGGGGTGGTTGTGCCACGGCGGGGGCCTTGGCCCTGAGGAGGCCGGGAGCCGCCAGGCCCAGGAGGAGCGAGGCGGACAGGGTGGCGCGGAATACAGAGCGGGCAGGGAACATGGCGAGCCTCCAAAGTGAGAGACCGGATATCCGTGCTGGCGGAACCGCTGCCGGTCGGACGGTCGCATGCATGACTGAGTGGCTGTCGCGATTTTATGCACGTGCCCTATTCAGGATCAAGCACGGACTCTCCCTTTCGGTTCTACTGCACCAGGGAGCGCCGGTGGATGCCCATCACCAGGCCCAGGGCCAGGAAATAGCTGAGGGTGCTGCTGCCGCCCGCGCTGAAGAAGGGCAGCACCATGCCCTTGTTGGGCAGGATGCCGATCACCATGCCCACATTGACGAAGACATGCAGGGCGAAGATGCCGGCCGTGCCCACGCAGAAGTAGAGCTCAGGAGCCCGCCTGGCATCCCGGGCGATGTCCAGGATCCGGTTGAGGAGCAGGCCGAAGAGCCCCAGGGCGATGAGCACCCCCAGGAAGCCCCGCTCCTCGGCCCAGACGGAGAAGACGAAGTCCGTGGTCTTGACCGGGAGGAAGTTGAGCTGGGTCTGGGTGCCGCTGGTGAAGCCCTTGCCCAGGAGGCCCCCCGCTCCGATGGCGATGCGGCTCTGGTTGATCTGGTAGCCCTTGCCCTGGAGGTCGGCCTCCGGGTTGAGGAAGGTCAGGACCCGCTGCTTCTGGTAGGGCTTGAGGACCTTGTGCCAGGCGATGAAGCCCAGGCCCGACAGCAGCAGCACCCCCAGGACCACCCACTTGAGTTTGAGGCCCCGGATGAGGGGGATGAGCACCAGGATGGGAAGGAAGCTGATGGCCATGCCCAGGTCCGGCTGCTTCATGACCAGGAGCATGGGGAAGAAGACCAGACCGGCGGCGCCGAGCAGATCCCAGGTACTGAGCTCGAGCGGGGGCCGGGTGCCCAGGCGGTGGGCCACGAAGAGGAGGCTGAGCCACTTCATGAGCTCTGAGGGTTGGAAGGTCAGGCCGCCGAAGGCGATCCAGCGCTTCGCCCCGCCGATGCTCCGGCCGATGGCGAAGACCGCCACCAGGGCAAGGATCCCCAGGGCGTAGAAGACGACACTGTTGCGGAAGAGCCGCTCGGGGTTCAGGTGGGACACCCCTAGCATGGCGGCGAAGCCGATGATCATCCAGCCTGCCTGCTTCATCCACATGTGCCCCTGGCTCGGGCTCCCGCGGCCGGCGGAGTAAATGGTCAGGAGCCCCATGAGGGTCAGGAGGCACATGGCGATGAGCAGACGCCGGTCCAGGGTGTTGAGTGAGAGCTTCATGGGGTCTCTCCGGTTTCACTCTCCTGGAAGGGCGAGAAGGGCTTGAGGGAGGGCGGGGGCAGGGGGTTGGAGGGCCGCTGCAGGAACCAGTACTCCACCAGCTTCTTGGCGATGGGGGCGGCGCTGCTGGCACCGAAGCCGCCGTTCTCCACCACCACGGCAAAGGCGATCTGGGGGTTCTCCCGGGGGGCATAGCCCGCAAAGAGGGCATTGTCCCGGAGCTTCTTGGAGCTGCCTGAGTAGTGGGAGCGGCTCACGAAGGAGACCACCTGGCTGGTGCCTGTCTTGCCCACCATGGTGACCCCCTGTACGGCGCTGGCATGGGCGGTGCCGCTGTGGACCACTTCGAAGAGGCCCTGATCCAGGGCGGCCCAGGTGCCTGGATCCATGCCGCTCTCGTGGGAGGGGGGCGGGGGTATGGGGACCATCTTGCCCGTCTGTTCATCCTGGCGTCCCAGGAGGAGGTGGGGGGTGATGACCCGGCCCCGGGTGGCCAGGGCCGCATAGAAGCGGGCGAGGGCGATGGGGGTGATGCCGTTGGCGCCCTGGCCGATGCCCACGCTGATGGTTTCGCCCGCGTACCAGTGAGGGTCCTTGGGGCGGGCCTTCTTCACCCACTCCCGACTGGGGACCCGGGAGGCCACCTCATGGAGGAGGTCCACTCCTGTCTTGCCTGCCAGCCCGTATTTGACGGCAGCGGCATAGATATCATCAATGTCCAGGCGGGAGGCCAGCTCGTAGAAGTAGATGTCGCAGCTCTGGGCGATGGCCTGGACGAGGTTCAGGGAACCGTGGACCCCGTCACAGCGGAAGTCGCGTCCGTAGTAGTTCTTGTGTCCGGCACAGGTGAAGCGCGTCTCGGGGGTGATGATCCCCTTGTCCAGGGCGGCCAGGGCCGTGAGGAGCTTGAAGGTGGAGCCCGGGGGGTAGAGACCCTGGACGGCCCGGTTGAGCATGGGGCGGACGGGGTTCTGCCAGAATTCCTTCACCTGGTCCTGGGTGAGGCGGTTCAGGAAGACATTGGGGTCGTAGGAGGGGCTGGAATACATGGCCAGGACGCCGCCATCCCGCAGGTCCAGGACCACGGCGGCACCGTTCTCCTTGCCGAAGGCCTCCCGGAGGACCTGCTGGAGACCGGCATCCAGGGTGAGGTAGACGCTCTTGCCCGGGACCGACTCCACCATGCCCTTGAGGGCCACCTCCCGGCCCAGGTAGTCCACCACGATGCTCCGCTCGCCATCGACGCCCTTGAGGAGCTCGTTGTGGCTGGCCTCCAGGCCCACCTTGCCGATGATCTCCCCCAGCTGGTACTTGCCGGGCTCCTTCTTCATCAGCCGGTCATCCACCTCGCCGACGTAGCCCAGGAGGTGCCCTGCAAGGTCCTGTCCCAGATAGACCCGCCGCGGGGCCGTCTCGATGCTGAGGAAGGGGAAGCGGGCCCGGAGGAGCTCCGCCTGGGCGAGGCTGGCTTCATCCAGGTTGTCCTGGAGGACGACCATGCGGTTGCCTCCCGCTTGGCGTCCAGCGGCGATGCGGCGCTTCAGCTCGGCGGGATCGCGCTGGAGGGCTGCCGCCAGGGCCTCGATCTGGGCGGGATCCTTGGGCAGGTCTTCTGCTTGGATGACGAGGTGCAGGGCCCTCTGGTTGTCCACCAGCTTGTTGCCGTTGCGGTCGTAGACAATGCCGCGGGGGGCGGGGGTGGTGCGGGTCTTGACGGCCTGGCGCTCGGCCTGGTCCCGCATTTCCCTGCGCTTGACCAGCTGCACCCATGCGTAGGCCGTGAGGAGGGTCAGGAGCATGATCCAGGCCAGGGCCCTGCCCCAGGCGAGGCGTTTAAGGAGGAGATGGCGACCGCGGGCGTCCAGGGATCACCTCCGGCGGTCGGGAAGCCTCAACCAGAGGGAGAGGGAGCCCCAGAAGGGAATGCCCACCAGGGGCCAGAGCCAGGACCAGCCCCAAGGGTGGGGTCCCGCGGCGATGCGGACGCAGAGGTGGGTGAGCAGGAGCAGTCCCACCTGGAAGAGGGCCAGCTGGCCCCAGTAGGGGATCCGGGTGTCGGGGGGACGGTTCCGGAAGTGCCAGTGCGCCAGCAGACAGACGATCAGGTTGGCCAGGGCGGTGCCCCCGAGGTGGGGATACATCCGCAGGCTCCCCTCCAGGATCCAGCCAGCTGCGGCAGACCAGAGGAGGGCCGCCACCGGGGAGTGGAAACCCGGAGCCACGGCCAGCACCAGAAAGGCCAGGAAGAGGGCCTGGGGACCCGGCCAGGGGCTCAACTGGTGGATGGCCCCCAGGCAGACGAAGGCCAGGATGCTGCGCTTGACAGGGTCGAGGGGCGTGGGCTGGCTCATGGCTGACCCTTCGGGACATCGGGGACGGGCAGCTCGAGGTGGGGCTGGGGGGGCAGGATGAGCACGAGCTGGATGCGGTCCAGGGGGGCGGCGAGGGCCACATCCACTTGGAGCTCAGGGCCCTGGGGCCGCACCCCGGTGACATAGCCCACCAGAAGCCCCCGGGGGAAGACCCGGTCCAGGCCCGAGGTGTAGACCGACTCACCGACCTGCACCACCTCCTGGCTGCCGATGTAGCGGATCTCCGCCCGGCCCGGGCCCACGCCCTGCAGGACACCGGTGGCCCGGCTCTGGGCGAGCATCACGGCGGTGGATGCGTTGTAGGCGTCCAGGGGGAGCAGGCTCGACTGCGTGGGGGCCACCTCCCAGATCCGGCCCACGACACCCTCAGGACAGAGGACGCCTTGATCCCGCAGCAGACCCGCGTCCTGCCCCTGGTCCAGGATCATGCCTCCGAAGGGGGCCTTGCGGACATTGGCGAGGATCCGGGCCGCCCTGAGCTCCAGGGGAACCTGTTTCTTCAATCCCAACAATCGGATGGCTTCGTCCGCCTCCTGGTAGCGCGGGGCCTGGCGGGCGGCATCCTGCTGGAGGATGTCCAGCCGCTGCTGGAGCAGCTTCAGCTCGGACTGGGCCGTCTCCAGGGAGTGGCGCCGCTCGGCCCGCTGGGCCCGGGTCCTCAGGAGGGGGCCGCTGATGGTGCGGAGCGGCCAGGTGAGGGTCCCCAGGATCGAACGCCAGCGCTCCCCATGGCCGGGCCCGAGCACCACCCAGGCGAGGTGCCCCAGCAGCAGGACCAGGACGGCATAGCGCCGCCGTCCCGTGGGGTTCCAGCCCCAGGGACGCGGCCTCATGGCCGGCAGCTCTCGATCGGGTTGAGCCTCATGGACCTAGTCCAGGATCTGGATGCGCCTCAGGAAGGGGATGTCCTCCAGGAGGACGGCGGTGCCCCGGACCACGGCAGTCTCCGGGTTCTCGGCCCGGTAACAGGGCAGGTGGGTTTCCTTGCTGATCCGGATGTCGAGGCCCTGGATCTTGGAACCGCCGCCCGTGAGGCAGATGCCGCGCTCGATGAGGTCGGCGGCCAGCTGGGGAGGGGTCTCGTTGAGGGCCTTGCGGACCAAGTCCACGATGGCGCTGACGGGGTCGGCCAGGGCCTCCCGGATCTCATTGTCGTTGAGGGTCAGGGTCTTGGGCAGGCCCTCGAACTGGTCGCGGCCCGAGACCGTCATGGTGCGCCCCTTGTCCGAGGGGAAGGCCGATCCCAGGTTCCACTTCACCTCCTCAGCGGCGGCCTCGGAGATGAGCACGTTGTACTTCTCGCGGATGTAGGTAATGATGGCCTCGTCCATCTCGTCACCGGCGATGAGGATGGAGTCGGAGAAGACCTTGCCGTTGTAGGAGATGACGGCCACGTCGGTGGTGCCGCCGCCCACATCCACGATCATGCAGCCGCGCTTCTCGTTGATGGCGAGACCGGCGCCGATGGCGGCCACCATGGTCTGGTCCACCAGGAAGACCTCACCGGCCTTGGCGTCGTAGCAGACCTGCTTGACGGCGCGGCGGGCCACCTGATGGGCCCTGGGGGGGACACTGACGACGATGCGCGTGCGGGCCAGGCCCCGGTTGGGACGGGCCTTCTTGATGAAGGCGGCCAGCATCTTCTCGGCGGCGTCCACCTCGTAGATCATGCCGTCCTTCATGGGGCGGATGGTGACCACCCCCTGGGGGGCGCGGCCAAGGAGCTGCTTGGCCTCATCGCCCACGGCCTCCACCTCTTGGGTGCGGGTGTTGAGGGCTACGATTGATGGTTCATAAATCACAATGCGCCCCGACTGCTTGGTGTGGACAAGCACCGAGGCGGTGCCGAGGTCGATGGCCAGGTCGGAGGTGAAGAGGCTGGACCAGAACTGGGTCTTGAAGGGATTGGGCACGACGACTCCAGAGGACCATCCAGGATGCCACGGAATGAGGCTTCCCACAAAACGGAGCGGGCTGTCATCCTGAAGTGTTGACAAGGAGTCGAGCATGACGATCCGCATGGCCCCCATCGCTGTCGCCGCCGCGGTTGCGGGCCTTCTGGCGATGGGCTGCAACAAGGTCTCCAAGGACACCAGCCCCGTCCTGGCCAGCGTGGGCACGGAGAAGATCACCCTCAATCAGTTCACTGAACTCGTGAAGGCCGCCGCCGGGGATGAGGCCAAGGCCAAGGAAGTCCTCGGCAGCGAATCCATGCGGGATCAGCGCAACCACTTCCTCGAGTCCCTGGTCCAGGACAAGTCCGTTGTCCAGCTGGCCAAGGCCGAGGGCATGGACAAGGACCCCAAGGTCCAGGCCCAGCTTCAGCAGGTCACGGCCCGCGTCTACATGCAGGCCATGATCGAGAAGCGGGCGGGTGAGCCCAGTGAGGCTGATCTTCAGGCACTGCTTGAGCGGCTCATGAAGAGCCAGGCCCAGCCCGGCAAGGAGGTCAAGATGCCTCCCATGGATGCCGTGAGGCCCCAGTTGGTCAACCTCTGGCGCCAGGAGAAGAGCCAGGCCCTGGTGGAGGGTGTGCTCAAGGATGCCGAGGCCAAGTCCCCGGTCACCTACGCCGAGGGCTACAAGCCCGCCCCCGCAGCCACCCCGGCTGTCGAGCCGTCTGCCCCTGCAGCCCCCGACAAGGCTCCTGCCAAGAAGTGAACGGTCTGCTCTCCAGAGGGGCGCCCTTCGGGGCGCCCCTTTGCGTGCAGTCACAGACGCAAACAGAAGGGAGCGGAAGTGGTCGGCCGTCTGGGTTGCCTGTTATCAATTCCATGGATTGTGGGTATCGATAGAATCGATTTCATGGTCGATTGAGCCTTCTGGTAGCCTTCAGCATCATTCCCCAAGCCCCATCCCACTGTACGGCCAGGCTCTCCACCTGTCCTGGTCGGCCTGTACCCCCAAATGCCCATGGAGGAGCTGTCTGATGAGCGATAACACGACCTGCAACCCAGTAGCCGGAGCTTCCACCATCAGCTATCCCGGCTTCCGGTGGTACCTGATGCTGGCCATGCTGATCGCCACGGCCTCCCAGACCGTGGTGATGATCGCCCCAGCCCCCATGGTGGAGTTCATCTCCAAGTCCCTTGGACTCGGCGTGGGTCCCACCACGGCCATCATGATGGGCATCTGGAACCTCGTCGGCCCCCTGGGCACCATCATTGCCGGATTCTATGTCCATCGGATGGGCATCACCAAGATGCTCATCCTGGGCTCGGCCTTGCTCATCGTGCCCAGTATCCTCTACCCCTTCCTGGGCAACAACCTGCCGGCAGTGGTGGTCCTCCGGGTGATCCAGCCCTTGGGCGTCGGACCCATCTATTCCATCGCCCCCATCATGGCCGCCTCCTGGTTCCCCCCCAGGGAGCGGGCCGCTGTCGCCGGGCTCCAGGGCTTTGCCACTTCCCTGGGTGTATTCATCGGCTTCATCGCTGCTCCTGCGGCCTTCCACGCCACCCATGGGAACTGGCAGGCCATGATGGCCTGGATGGCCGTGGCTCCGATCCTGGGCCTGATCCTCGCCACCGTCATCCCCATGGGCCCCAAGGCTCCCATCGCCTCCGCCGCCCATGGGGACGCGGCCACCATGAAGCGTGACTGGCAGATGGCCGTCAGGGAACCGGTCTTCTACATCGGCATCATCACCATGTTCCTGCTCTGCTGGTGTTTCGTCTCCTTCAACGACCTGACCCCCGGGTACTTCGCCGTAAGCCAGCCCACGGGCGTGGGTTACGGCCCGGCTGTCGCCGGGCGCCTCATGGGCACCGTACAGATCGCCTTCATGATCGGTGCCGCCCTCCTGGGGCCCATCTATGAAAAGGTCTTCAAGGAGAACGCCAGGGCCTGCATCACCGTGGCCTTCATCGGCTTCGCCATCTTTGCCTTCTCCATCCGTTTCCCGGCCGTCTACACCAACATGAAGCTCCTGCCCGTGGTTCTCGCCCTGGCAGGCTTCTTTGAGGCCTGGGTGATTCCCGCCTGCATCGCCTTCGTGACCCTGAACTACCCCGTTCACCTCACGGGCAAGATCAATGGTCTATGGTTCGGCATCGGCCTCTTCGCTGGCGTCCCCGCCATCGGGGTGGGCTCGGCCCTCCTGTCCAAGACCGGAAACTACCACGCTTCCATCATGGTGGTCACGGCCGTGGCCATCGTGGGGGCCATCGTGGCCCAGTTCATCAAGCCCGTGAAGGCCTTCCGCTGCTAGGCTCACCAGAAGCAGGGGGCGCCTCGGGGCACCCTCTGCTTCTGGTGAAGGGTCCCCGCTGCGGCACAAGGCGTTTCGCCAGGGGCATTCCCAGATATTTCAAAGAAAAGGGCACACTGGTGCCCTTTTCTTTGACTCAGACCTTCAGTTGGTCGGGAACGAATGCGTAGGGGATGGGGTCGGGGCTCTCGGCCAGCTTGAAGCCGCGGAGGCGCAGGAGGCAGGAGTCACACTTGCCGCAGGCCCTGTCCTCGTTCTGGTAGCAGCTCCAGGTCAGGTGCAGGGGGGCCCCGAGGCCGAGACCCCGCTGGACGATCTGGCTCTTGTCCATGTGGATGAGGGGGGCATGGAAGCGCAGGCGGGTTTCGGGGCGGGTCCCCAGGTTGGCGGTCTGCTCGAAGGACTTCAGGAAGACCTCCCGGCAGTCGGGATAGCCGCTGGAGTCCTCCTCCACGAAGCCGACAAAGATGTGCTTGGCGCCCAGAACCTCGGCCCAGCTGGTGGCGGTGGCCAGGAGATGGGCGTTGCGGAAGGGGACATAGCTGGAGGGCACGCCGGGGCGGGTGAGATCCCCCTCGGGGAGGGCGATGCGGGGGTCCGTCAGGGCTGAGCCGCCGATGCGGCCCAGATACTCGAAGCTGATGACCAGGCGGCGCTCGGGGGGGACCTCGAAGTGGTCTGCGATGTCCATGAAGGACTGCCGCTCCCGGGCTTCGGTGAGCTGTCCGTAGTCGGCGTGGAGCAGGGCCAGGTCATAGCCCTCGTTGCGTGCGATGGTGGCGGTGACGCAGGAGTCGAGCCCGCCTGAAAGGGAAACGATGGCCAGATCAGCCATGCTGTACCTCCTCTGCCCAATTTTCGAGTTCATTGAGTTCGTCCTGCAAGGCCTGACCCAGGGCCTCCTCCTCGCCGGCTCTGACCTGGAAGGGCTTGCCGTAGCGGACTGTGACCGTGGAGAAGGGCATGGCCACCAGCATCCGGTCCCAGCTCCGCAGGGTCCAGGCGCGGCTGAAGGCCACACAGACGGGAACCACCCAGGCGCCGGTCTTGCGGGCAACGGCCATGGTGCCGGGCTTGACGATCTGGACCGGACCCCGGGGACCGTCGGGGGTGATGCCGAGATCCCACCCCTGTTTCACAGCCTGGATCATGCGGACCAGGGCCTGGGTGCCGGTCTTGCCCGCGCTCCCGCGGACGGCCTCGATGCCGAACCAGCGGAAGGTGGCACTGCTCCGCTCGCCGTCCTTGCTGTCGCTCTGGAGGGCTGCCACCCCGAGGGGTTCGCCCATGGGACCCCGGCGGTTCCAGGGGTAGGCCAGGGGCATGGAGACCAGGCGGCGGTGCCAGAAGGCCAGGATGAAGCGGGAGTCGGTCCGCACCAGGTCGGCCACGGGCTCGAAGTTCTCCCGGCGCACCTTGAGGGTGTAGGTGAGGAGCTTGAGGAGGTGGGCGGCCAGGAAGGGGACAAGACGGTAGTTCAACCAGATGGAGAGAGGGGATCCCAGGGCCCGTCCCCGGGGGACGATCTCAACCTTGGCCACGGCCGGCTCCCAGTTCTTCATGGGCGATCTGATAGGCCCTGCCGCAGTAGTCGCAGCGGACCTCCACGGGATCCCCCCCCTGGAAGAGCTCCTGGAGCCGCTCGGCAGGGAAGGACTGCAGGGTGCCCAGGAGCGCTTCGCGGCTGCAACGGCAGTGGTAGCGGATTCCGGTGCTGGCCAGGAGTTCGGCGCCCTCGCCCCCATTGATCCAGCTGATGAGGAACTCAGGGGTCCGCTCCCAGTTGGGAACCACTTCGAGTCCCTCGATGGCGTGGACCAGGTTGGCCATGCGCTCCGGGGGGCAGCCGGGCAGGGGTTCCACCAGAAGGCCCCCGGCCTCCCCGGTGGAGGGATCACACCAGAGGGTCAGGCTGGCCTGGATCTGCTCCGACTGCTGGAGGTAGGCCTCGATCTGTACGGCCACGGGGCCGTCCACCAGATCGAGATGGCCGATGTAGGGATGGCCGCTGGCGTTGGACCGCATCACCGAGAGCATGCCCGGGGCGGCCACCCAGGCTTCCTGAGCGCCTTCACCCGCAGGATCCAGGATGCCTCGGATGTCTCCCTCGGGCCAGGAGTCCGCCACCACCGCCCTGGCGCGTCCCGACCCCTTGATGAGGACCTGCAGGCGCTCCGAGAAGAAGTTCCGCGACTGGAGGAGGAGGGCGGCGGCCAAGGTCTCCACCAGGGCCGCGCAGGCTCCGGGTTCCAGGTCGGGATGCCCCCGTCGGACCCCGTCCCACAGGGGCGAGGCGCTGAGGGCCGAGAGGCGGATGGTGTGATCTGAGGTCATGGCCCGGTCGACCCGGGCGGTGGGGACTGCTTCCGTCATGCCTCCAGTCTACCTGCTCAGGCGACGGCCGTCCGGAGGAAGGCCCCGAGCTTCATGTCCTCGCCCTTGATGTGGTGGGTCAGCCACTCCTGGAGGAAGGTCATGACCTTCAGGGTCAGGGTCACCGTGCCGGAGTCGAACTGGCTCACGAGCTGACCGACCTGGGCCAGGAGGTCTGCGTGGATCTGGCGATGGGCCGCAGCTCCGGGATAACCATGGCTGGCCATCAGCTCCTCTTCCATCCGGAAGTGGGAGACGGTGTAGTCCGCGAGGAAGTGCAGGACCCTGCCCACCTCATCCTTCCCCTTGCCCGCCTTCATGGCGTCATGCAGGCGATTGACCGCATCCAGCAGCGAACGGTGCTGCTCATCCACCTTGGGGAAATTGACTTCCAGATCCTTGGACCAGTTCATCAGAGCCATATGCACTCCCAATCTCTCTTCGAGGCTAGCGGGTCGGGGGGGCTGCTGAGGTGAAAGTTTGGAAATATTGTGGGTTTGTGACTATTTCCCAACGTTCAGGAAGCCCATCATGCTTCTGGGCCCCTGGTAACCCTGTAGTCGCCTCAGCTCCCGTCCCTGCCCATCCAGGAGGATGACGGTGGGGTAGCTGCGGATGGCCAGAGAGCCAGCGAGGTCCTTCCGGACCTTGTCCGTGTCGATCCTGACCGGAACCGCGTGGGCCTGGATCCATTCCTTCACCTCCGGATCGGGCCAGGTCTTCTCGTCCAGCTCCTTGCACTGGGCGCACCAGTCGGCGTAGACATCGACCAGCACCATCCGGTTCTCCTGCCGGGCTCTTGCCAGGGCTGCTTCCAGGTCCTGAGCCATCCAGAGGTCCGGGGCGGCACTGGCCTGGGTATGGCCCTCTCCTCTGGGGAGGAGTTGGAGGCCCAGCCCCGACTCCAGGCTGCGGAGGCCCAGGAGCAGGCCCAGGAGCAATGCCAAGAGGCCTAGGGCCTTGAGGAAACCTGCACCGCTCCCCCCGGCCGCCTGGAAGGCGCCCAGCAGGGAAGCTCCGTAGAGCAGGACCAGAGCCCAGAGTCCCTGGCTGGCCCAGAGGGGGAGGATGTTCCGCAGGTTCCAGACCGCGAAGGCCAGGATGACCAGCCCCATGAGGGCTTTGAGGCGCAGCATCCAGTCTCCGCTGCGGGGCAGGGTGGCGCTGAAGGTGCCCACCACTACGAAGAGCATGCCCATGCCCAGGGCGAAGACGAAGAGCTGGAGTCCGCCCAGGAAGACCTGCCCCTGCTGGGCGATGGCCAGGAGGACGGACCCGGCGAAGGGCCCGACACAGGGGGCCGAGATGGGCCCCAGCACCAGGCCCATGAGGAAGGCCCCCAGCCAGCCCTTGCGCGGGCCGGTCTGGAGCCTGGACTGAAGGCTGTCCGGGAGGCGGATCTCAAAGGCGCCCAGCAGGCTGAACGCGAAGATGCCAAAGATGACGGAGACGGGGATCAGGAAACCCGGCTGTTGGGCGGCGGCTCCGAAGACGGCCCCGGTCCGGGCGGCCAGAACCCCCAGGATGGTGTAGGTGACGGCCATGCCCAGGACCAGCACCAGGGAGAGGGCCAGCCCCCGGGCCTTGCCGCCCCCTTTGGCACCGACGATGGCCATGGTGATGGGGATCATGGGGTAGACGCAGGGGGTCAGGGAGGCGATGAGTCCGAAGCCGAAGGCCACCAGGAGGGCCCAGGGCAGACTGCGCCCGGGGGCGTGGGGTTCCGGGGCGGAAGGGGCCTGTGGAACAGCCGGGGCGGCGGAGGTCTGGGGTGGGGGAGCCGGGCTGGCCGCAGGAGGCGCAAAGGGTGCCGGAGTCACCCTGGTCGGGGGCTCCGGGGCAGGCGACGTCGGGGTTGGGCCCAGGGCGGGGATCGCCGAGGCCGGGACCTTCAGGGTCCTGTCTGTGGGCGGGTAGCATGCCCCGCCCTCTCCCTCGGTGCAGGGCTGGTAGGTCAGCTCCAGGTCCACGGTGCCCCTGAGTCCCTCACCCTTGATGGGGATGGCGACGGTGCCGTGCCAGACGGGGTCGCCCAGTTCGTCCTTGCCGTCGGTGGCAGGGAGCTTGCCCACCTGAATGCGTCCTGGACTGCCGGGCTTCAGGTGGACCTCCATGAAGGCCTTTTTGAGGTGGGCGCCGGGGGGCACCTGGAGGACCACGGCCCCCTTGCGGAAGGCCAGGGTCACATCGGCCTCGGGGTCGAAGGCCTGTGCCGGGTGGAGCCCCAGGAGGCCCAGGAGCAGGATCATCAGCCATCGGAAAGCGCGCATCGGGTACCCTCGCATCATGATGATAAGCGATGCCCTTCCTCCCGACCCCCGTCTCCTGGATCGCCTGAAACAGCGCATGGCCGGAGAGGGCAGGGACGGGGCCCACGGTCTGGGACATGTCCTGCGGGTCGTCCGTCTGGCCTCCGTCCTGGCCCAGGAGGAGGGGGCCGCGGAAGTGATCTGCCGTTCCGCGGCCCTTCTGCACGACCTGGTCTATCTGCCCAAGAACCATCCCGACTCGCCGAGGACGGCCGAGTACTCGGCCCGGGAGGCCCGCGTCTGGTGCATGGAGCATCCGGGACTGGCCCCCTGTGCGGAGGCTGTGGCCGATGCGGTGGAGACCCACAGCTTCTCCGGGGGGCTGGCTCCCCGCTCCCTGGAGGGGGCTGTGCTCCAGGACGCGGATCGCCTCGACGCCCTGGGGGCCATCGGCATTGCCCGGGTCTTCGCCACGGGCGGCTCCATGGGGGCGGGTATGTGGGATGAGGAGGATCCCTGGGGGGAGGCGCGGCAATTGGATGACAAGCGCTACAGTCTGGACCACTTCGAGCGCAAGCTGCTCCGCCTGGCTGGGGGCATGAACACCGGTGCCGGGCGGCGGGAGGCCGAAAGGCGCCACCAGCGGATGCTGGCCTATCTCGAAGGGCTCCGCGAGGAGCTGTGAGCCTGGGAGTTTCCCGAGCCGGCCAGGGCCTTCCCCGCTAGACTGACTCCGTGTCTCTGCCGACTCTGACCCTCCAGCGCCCCTTCGTGGCCGACCACTTCCATGACCTGCCCGGCTTCATGGAGCCCCGGCACGGGCACAACTGGGCCGTCGAGGCGGAGGTGAGGCTCGAGGGGGGCGGGGAGGAAGCGCGCTTCGTCGCGGCCCTGGACCACTGGGTGTCTGCGCTTGACTACAGCCTGCTCAATGAACATGGGCGGCTCCAGGGGCGGAATCCCACCGCCGAGCTGCTGGCCCAGTGGGCCTTCGAGCACCTGGAGGCGGCGGGCTGCCACCCGGTCCGTGTGCGGATCCGGGAGAAGGCGAACTACTGGGCGGCTTGCCTGGAGCGTGCATGACCCACCGCTTCTCCCTGGTCACGCTGCTCCTGGTCGCTTCCCTCGCCTGCGAGCGGAAGGCTCCCCCGCCGCCTGTACCCGTGGCGGAGGCCCCTTCTCCTGAGCTGGCCCCCTGGTCCTATCACACCCTGGGCGGAGTCCTGGTGATTGAAGGGGAGGTGGATCGGCCCACGGACCTCTATCTGGAGGGGCAGTACGTCCACGACTCCAGGCATGTGGAGTTCGGTCCGGTGCGATGGGAGCGGTACATGCCCCCCAAGGGGGAGATCCTTGAGCTCAGGGATGGTACAGGGAAGGTCCTGGCCCGCTGGGATGTGAGCCAGCCCTGGAGACCTCCTGCCCCACCTGCGAAGCCCGTTGTGGAGGGCCCCGCGCCTGCCCCCCGGTCAACGGCGCCCCAGCCGACTCCAGTGACGCCTGCCCCTCCGTCGAGTGCGCCCCGTGCTCAACCCAGCCCGGCCCCCCAAGTCCTCCCGGTCCCACCGAAGCCCGCTGCACCCCCGTCTCCTGCGAAACCTGCGCCGAAGCCCGCCCCGTCGCCGAGTGCGCTCCCGGTCCGGCCCGCCCCTGCGCCCCACCCGGTCCCCGTGAAACCTGCGCCGAAGCCCGCCCCGTCGCCGAATGCGCCCCCGGTCCGGCCCGCCCCCGCACCCCGCCCGGTCCCCGTGAAACCTGCGCCGAAGCCCGCCCCGTCGCCGAGCGTGCCCCCGGTCCGGCCCGCCCCTGCGCCCCGCCCGTCTCCCGCGAAGCCTGCGCCGAAGCCCGCTCCCCAGTCTGGCGTGCCCAAAGGGGCTCCACCCGCGTCGCCGCTTCCCCGGCATGGGCAGGACCTGTGGCCCGGGGCCGGGGAGGCCCTCAATTTCTACCGAGGGCCCCGTGGAGCCCGCCGGGTGTGCATGACCTTTGATGGGGGCTCCACCGCCGAGGTGGCCCTGGACATCCTGGATGCCCTCAAGGCCAGGCACATCCGTACGACCTTCTTCCTGACCGGGGCCTTCATCCGGCACTACCCGGACCTCGTCCGCCGCATGGCGGATGAGGGGCATGAGATCGGGAACCACACGCTCACCCATCCCCATCTGGCTCCGGGCATGCGCCGGGATCCCCGCTGGACCCGGGAGCGCTTCCAGGCCGAGCTGCTGGAGACGGACCGGCTCTTCCTGCATCTTGTGGGGAGGCCCATGGATCCCCTCTGGCGAGCCCCCTATGGCGAGCAGACCGCCGAGATCAGGACCTGGGCCGAGGAACTGGGTTACCGCCACGTCGGATGGAGCGAAGGGGCCGATACCCTCGACTGGGCCACCGTGAAGGAGCGCCGGCTCTACCACTCTGGGGATGCCATCCTGGACCGCCTGAGCAGCCGGATGGAACGGCGGGATGGGGAGGGGCTCATCGTGCTCATGCATCTCGGATCGGGCCGACCCGAGCGGGACAGGCCCGGCCGGATCCTCGGCCCCTGGCTGGACAGGGCCCTGGCGGCGGGCTGGACCTTCACCACCGTCGGCAGCTATCTGAAGGACTCTGGCAAGCCGGTCTGGGATCCGCGGAACCGCTTGCCATGGCTCATGGGGCAGTAGGATTGAAAAAGCGTCAGCAGCCGCGAGGCAGTAAAATCGGGAAGACTTCGGCAGGTCGGGGAGGGGGCGTGAAAGAGGGGATGGGCAGACTCCTGCTCAGGGTGGTGGCTGGCGCCTTCGCCCTGGTGCTGGTGCTCTCCCTGTTCAGCTTCCACCCCCGGGACCCGCTGGTCTTCTTTGCCCAGGGGCAGGTGGATCCCGTCATCCACAACCTCTGTGGCACCTGGGGTGCCCATCTGGCCGGCCTGCTCCAGGTCCTGATGGGCATGGGGGCCTGGCTGGTCCCCGCCTACATCCTCTGGGAATGCCTCCCCCGGAACAATGCCCGCTGGTACAGGCGCCTCGCCTGGCTGGTCCTGGCTCTGGCCCTCTGGACGGCCCTGGGGGCCTTGGGTTCCAGGGAGAACGCCCAGTCGGCCATTCCCCTGCGCTGGGGCGGCTGGATCGGCAACGGCATCTGGCCGCCCCTCCGGCGCAGCCTGGGCCCTGCAGGGCTCCCCATTCTGCTTTCCCTGGTGATCTTCGTCTGTGCCCTGGTGATCGCCCCGGTGCTCACCCGGGCTTTCGGCAAGCTCATGGTCCGCTGGTTCGGCGAGCGGGCCTGGCCCTGGTTCCGCCCCCTGCCCGGCAAGGGGGCCCAGGGGGCCCGGGGTTTCCTGGGGATGGTGCGCCGCTCCTTCCTGGGGTGGCGGGAGAAACCCAAGGTTGCGGTGCGGGACTTCGACGCCTCCGATCTGGCTGAACTCGGCCTTCCCGAAGACGCGGTGGCCGCCCTGGACCGGGCTGAGCGTGAAGCCCTGGCCTACCGGAGGGCCGGGAATCAGCCATCCGCTGAGATGGCGCTGCCCGTCATCCACTCGATGCTCCTGGACCCCATGCCCCTGGAGTCCGTGCCGCTCGACTCCCAGCCCCTGGACCTCGTGCCCTGGGCAGAGGATCCGGCGGCGAGTCTGGAACTGGAGCTCCCTCCCCCAGCGCTTCTCCGAGATCTGCCGCCTCCTCCGCCCCCCAAACCCCTGGTGGTGGAGGATCAGGTGGAGCTGGACCGCTTCGGACGGCGGGTCGAGCAGCCCGCCCTCGGGTTGACCGAACCCACCCCCCACCTGCCCCTGCCCTCGATGCCCGACCTGCCTGTCCCCAGGCCTGAAGGCCCCTCCTGGAGCCCCCGTCCCGAGCGGGCGGAGCGTCCGAAGTCTGTGAACCTCGCCAGTCCGGTGGATCGGACGGAGCTGCCCCCCCGGCGCCTCTTCGATCCCCCCAAGGCCGGAGGAAAGTTGGATCCCCGTCTCCTGGAGGACACCCGCGCGCTCATTCAGCAGAAGCTCACCGAGTTCAAGGTCAAGGGCAACGTGGTGGGCATGCAGCCCGGTCCGGTGGTGACGGTCTACGAGTTCGCCCCGGACCCTGGTGTGCCCCTGGCCAAGGTGATGAACATGGAGGATGACCTCGCCCTGGCCCTGCAGGCCGAGGCGGTGCGCATCGACCGCATCGCCGGCCGGAATCTGGTGGGTATCGAGGTGCCCAACCCGCGGCGGGAGACCATCAGCTTCCGGGAGGTCATCGACAGCGGAGCTTTCCGGGACCCAGAGGCCAAGGACGGCACCAGCCTCCTGACCCTGGCCCTGGGCAAGGACCTTGCGGGGCATCCCGTGGTGGCCGATCTGGCCAAGATGCCCCACCTCCTGATCGGTGGCTCCACCGGCAGCGGCAAGTCCGTGGGTGTCAATGCCATGATCTGCTCGATCCTGCTGCGGGCCATGCCCCACGAGGTCAAGCTGATCTTGGTGGATCCCAAGATGGTGGAGCTGGGCATCTATGAGGACATCCCCCACCTCTGGGCCCCTGTGGTCACGGATATGAAGGAGGCCGGACGGGTGCTCAAGTGGGTGGTGGCCCAGATGGAGGACCGCTACCGCCGTCTGGCCCTGCTGGCCGTCCGCAACCTGGAGGGCTTCAATCAGAAGATCCTCGAGTTCGGGGGCTCCATCGACCTCAGCGACCGCACGCCCAACCCCCGCTGGCCGGACCGTCCCCTCTTCCTGGAACACCTGCCCTATGTGGTGGTGGTCATCGATGAGCTGGCGGACCTCATGATGGTGGCCCGCAGCGAGGTGGAGGAGAGCATTGCCCGCATCGCCCAGAAGGCCCGCGCCGTCGGCATCCATCTGGTCCTGGCCACCCAGCGTCCCAGTGTGGACATCGTCACCGGGGTCATCAAGGCCAACCTGCCCAGTCGGCTCAGCTATCGCGTCAACACCAAGATCGACAGCCGCACCATCCTAGACTCAGGGGGCGGCGAGCAGCTTCTGGGCAAGGGCGATGCCCTCTTCCTGGCCCCGGGCAGCGCTCGGCCGCGCCGCATCCACGCCCCCTTCCTCTCCGAGGAGGAGACCCTCCGTCTTGTGGACTGGCTCAGGGAGCGGGGCAAGCCCGACTACAACCAGGCCCTGCTCAGCGCCATGGAGACGGACGAGGATACGGCCGGTGCCGACGAGGACCCGGGAGGCTCCGGTGGGGATGACATCTACGACCGCGCCGTGGCCGTGGTCCGTCGGGAGCGCAAGGCCAGCACCAGCCTCCTCCAGCGCAAGCTCAACATCGGCTATGGCCGTGCCGCCCGCCTCATCGACCGGATGGAGGAAGAGGGGCTGATCGGCCCTGACAGAGGTGCGAGCAAGCCGAGGGAAGTACTGGTGGAGGAGGCGTAGATCCCTCCATCCGGGACCGGATGGGGAGGCCCGTGATCGGTGGAGGAGGTGTGGGTCCTACTTCACCAGGTTCCTGGCCACCCCCAGGGCCTGGGCCGGGGGGGCGAGGGCAATCTGTTGGGCTGCGGCCAGGGAGGGGTGTCCCGCGGCTGCATGGGCCGCGGCCGCCCGAAGGAGGGACTTGTCCACCTCGCTGCTCAGCCATCGGGCTCCACCCATGCCCACCAGGATGGCCCCGACCAGGGAGGAGAGGGAGAGGCCCAGGCCAGCCAAGTTCTGGTTCCCCGCCAGGGCCTCCTGGGAGCCCAGGAGCAGGTAGGCGCTCAGGGGGCCGTAGAGCCCCCAGGAGATCAGGGCAGCCACCCCGCCGGTGAAGACGTTGCCCAGGCAGCCTGGGCGGAGGATGGTGACGGAAGCCCCGCTGCGCTCCCGTTTGGGCATGAGGAAACCATTATCGGTCATGAGCGCGTTGCTCAGGCCGCCGAGACACCCTGCCATCCATATCACAGCCAACATCGACGCGATGGAGCCCCGCATGGAACCTCCTCATTTTCATGAATGGCTCCATTATGGGTGCTGGGGTCAAGGGGTGGAAGCTGGGGCTTTCCGGGGGACTCCCCAGTGACTCCGACTGGACAGGGGCGCCGCGCCCTGGGCATGGCAAGCCAGACAACTCGTGAGTCCGGGGGCGTCTCCGCGCCAGTAGGCCCGCTGGGCACCTCCGATCTCGCTGCGGTGGCTCTCGGGGACCTCTCCCCAGTAGAAGGTGAACTGGGGCCTGCCATTCCGGATCTCCAGTGCGTACAGCGGGCCGGGCTCGAAGCTGGGGCGGCCCCAGCGGTCTTCAAGGGTGCTCAGTACGGCCAGGGTCCCCTCAGGCAGGGCTTCGCCCTTTCGGTAGGCCTCCGCGGAGGAGGGGGTGATCCAGGTGCGGATCCAACGGTCCCCGTGGGGCTTGGAGCGCATCGGGGCATCCTGGATCGGGGTGAGACTCGGGTAGTCGAGGATACGGATGGGCAGTTTGGCCTCCGGGTCCTCTGTGTGGGGGGTCCGGACTGGTGGGGCAGCGGGGGCCGGCATCTGGGGCGGCGGCGGCTGGGCAGGTCCCGTGATTCGGTTCCCATAGCGATGGGCCACCAGAATGCTGGCTGCCCAGAGCAGACCCAGGATAAGGGAGCTGAGTCCCAGGCTCTCGTGGTCCCTCCGCTTCCGGAAGAGGGCGATGAGGGTGAGGATGCCCAGCACCAGACTGAGGGTGGAGAAGAACTGGTGATAGACGAGGGTGGTGGCGGCCCTGCCGGGCAGGAGGCTTCGGAGGGGGGACGCCCCGGGGACCGAGGCGTACCCGCTGACCATGGTCAGGAGCAGGCCCAGGAATCCGAAGATGGCCAAATAGCGGGAGAGAAGCCACCAGGGACGGATGCCGCGACCCATGCGCTGGGAGGCGATGAGTGGGATGACCAGCATCACCGCCGCCGCCACCGGCAGGTGCATGAAGAAGGTATGCTGGCTGGCGATCCATTCCGTCCAGGACATGGTGTGAAGGCTCTCCTATGCTATGGGGACACGCCTTGGTACTCTGACAGGCTTCTGGCGGGCTTGTTGGGATTTCCTTGTAAGAAGGCAAGCTGAATTTTCTGAACGCGCATTGGAGTGTCTTGATGTACGAGCTGTTGCTGGGTCATGTGCGGGAATCCCTCTCTCTGAAGGAGGCCTTTTTCGCCCGGGAGATGCACCGCATCGTCGCCCAGGGTGAGGATATGGTTGAGCGCCTGCGGCGGGGGTGCCGCGTCCTGATCTGCGGCAACGGAGGCAGTGCCGCCGATGCCCAGCACTTCGCCGCCGAGCTCTCGGGGCGCTTTGTGAAGGCGCGTCGCGCCCTGGCGGGCATCGCTCTCAGCACGGACACCTCGGCCCTCACCGCCATCGGCAATGACTATGGATTCGAACAGGTGTTCAGCCGTCAGGTGGAGGCCCTGGGTCGGCCCGGGGACCTGCTGGTGGGCATCAGCACCAGCGGTAACAGTCCCAACGTCATCCGGGCCGTCGAGTCCGCCCGGGAGCTGGGTATGAAGACTCTGGCTCTGGTGGGTCGGGACGGGGGTTCCCTGAAGACGCTGGCCGACGAGGCGCTGGTGGTGCCCACCCCGGTTACGGCCCGCATCCAGGAGGTTCATCAGATGGTCTATCACTTCTGGTGCGAGGTCATCGACGCTGGGTTCTGATCCACGCCGGGCCGGGGCCGCGGCCTTTCACCCCTTCGTGAACGCAAATCCTTGGAAACCTTCGCCGGGCCAGGTAAGAGGATCGGGGTGGAAGGCGCTGTGCCCCCCCCAGACCTCCGCCGGGCTCATCCCGGGGTGGCGCTTCAGGAAGGCCGCAGCCTGATCTGCGCCCTCCTCAGGGAGCCAGGAGCAGACGGCGTAGAGCAGCAGGCCCCCCGGGACGAGGCGGGCGGCCGCATGGTCCAGGAGCCTCGCCTGGGTGGCCTGGAGTCTGCCCAGGTCCACGGTCTGGCCCAGCCAGGTGAGCTCCGGGTGCTTCTGGAGGGTCCCTGTTCCGGAGCAGGGGGCGTCCAGGAGGATGAGGTCGAAGGGGCGCCCTCCCTTGGCCATCCAGGCGCCCGCCTCCTCCACCATCACCTGCGCCCGGACCTTGCGCTTCTCCAGGTTCTCCCGGAGGCGCTGGCCCCGCCGGGGCTCCTGCTCCAGGGCGAAGAGGGCCGCTTCGGGGAAGCGGCGTGAGAGCGCTGTGGTCTTGCCACCCGGGGCGGCGCAGGTGTCCAGGATCCGGGTGACAGGAGAATCCCATTGGAAGTCCATGAGGGCCTGGGAGCTGAGGTCCTGGACCATGCCATGCCCCTCCAGGAGCCAGGCCCGGGGGAAGGGGCTCCCGGGAGCCAGGTGGAGGGCCTCCGTGGCGCGGAGGTCCCGCTCCATCCCCTCGGGGAGGGGCGTATCGTCAAGGGTGCGGAACCAGGGGGAGGGTGGGACCTGGAGCCTGGTCCAGAGAGCCTCCTGTTCCTCCCGGCCCGGATGGGCCGCCCTGAGGATCCGCTCCGCCCAGGGGGTGCGGTCCAGGCTCGCTGGGAGGTCGTCCAGGGCGGCTCTGAGCCCCTCCCGATCACCGGAGGCCCGGCGCAGGATGGCGTTCACCAGGCCCCGGTGCGGAGGGAAACCCAGCTCCCGGTCCGCAGCCAGCTCCACCGACTCGTTGACGGCGGCGTGGGCACCGACCCCCGGCAGCCAGGCCAACTGGGCCAGCCCCTGGGCCAGGGCGACCTGGGAGCCCAGGGGCAGGCCCCGCTTGGGGTCCTTGAGGTGGGGGGTGAGCCAGGCCATGAGGCGGCCCCAGCGCCGGAGACAGAGCCCCAGGAGGGCTTGGGCCAGGGCGGCGTCCTCATGGCTGAGGCGGGCATCCCAGGCGTCGGGTACCCTTTGTCCCTCCCCGAATACACGGTGGAGGACTTGGGCGGCGGAGGATCGGCTCGGTGTGACCATACCCCAGCAGTGTGTCACGGAGTCGCGGGGGAGGGGTCAAAGCAGGTATGATTGGGCAGGGACAGATGTCTGCCCCTGCCCAAGTTATACCTCGCAAGACGATGTAGCGTGGGCCGTCTGATCTCCCCCGAATTGCAGGTGTTGCCATGTCGAAAGTGAAGAAGTCTGCGGTGCCCAGCGGTGTGCGCGTGATCAATAAGCTGATGGCCGCCAACCGTTCGGAGATTGCGGTCCGGATCATCCGGGCGGCGCATGAGCTGGGTCTTCAGGCGGTCGGCATCTATGCCCAGGAGGACCGCTTCTGTGTGCATCGGCAGCGGGCGGACGAGTCCTATCAGGTGGGTGCGGGCAAGGCCCCCGTGGCTGCCTATCTCGACATCGAGAGCATCATCGGCGTGGCCAAGGAGAATGGTGTGGATGCGGTCCACCCCGGCTACGGTTTCCTCTCCGAGAACGCCGACTTCGCCCGGGCCTGTGATGAGGCCGGGCTGATCTTCGTGGGTCCCCGGGCCGAGCTGCTGGAGATGATGGGCGACAAGACCGCCGCCCGGGCCCTGGCCAAGCGCATCCAGGTGCCTGTCCTGCCGGGCACCGAAGAACCCGTGAGTGACCGGGCCGAGGCCATGAAGATTGCTCAGGAGATCGGCTTCCCCCTGATCATCAAGGCCGCCTTCGGTGGAGGCGGCCGTGGCATGCGCGTGGTCAAGCGGGAGGAGGACTTGGCTGCCCTCCTGGACGAGGCTCAGGGGGAGGCCGGTCAGGCCTTCGGCAACCCTGCGGTCTTCCTGGAGAAGTACATCGGCCGGGCCAAGCACATCGAGGTGCAGATCCTGGGTGACAAGCATGGCAACGTGATCCACCTCCACGAGCGCGACTGTTCCATCCAGCGTCGCCACCAGAAGGTGGTGGAGGTGGCCCCCAGCTACGGCTTGCCCCCCGCCATCATCAGTGAGCTCTGTGAGGCTGCCGCCCGCATCGCCCGCGAGATCCACTACGACAACGCCGGCACCGTGGAGTTCCTCTATGACCTGGACCGCCACGAGTGGTTCTTCATTGAGATGAACCCCCGCATCCAGGTGGAGCACACCGTCACTGAGGTCATCACAGGCCTGGACCTGGTGCGCGCCCAGGTGCTCATCGCCCAGGGCTACGAGCTCCACAGCCCCGAGGTGGGCATGCCCCAGCAGGCGGATGTCCCCCGCAACGGTTTCGCCATCCAGTGCCGCATCACCACGGAGGATCCCGAGAAGAAGTTCATCCCCGACTACGGCCGCATCTCCGTCTACCGCTCCCCTGGTGGCCTGGGGGTGCGTCTCGATGGCGGCATGGGCTTCGCAGGCTCGGTCATCACCCCCTTCTACGACTCCCTCCTGGCCAAGCTGGTGACCAGCGGCCAGACCTGGGACATGGCCATCGCCCGCACCCGCCGAGCCCTCATGGAGTTCAGCATCCGGGGTGTGAAGACCAACATCCCTTTCCTGGAGAACGTGGTGGACCACGAGCTCTTCCGGAACGGTGAGGCCACCACCACCCTCATCGACACGAGCCCCGAGCTCTTCGCCTTCCGCCCCCGCCGGGACCGCGCCACCAAGCTCCTGAACTACATCGGCAACGTCATCGTCAACGGGCACCCCCACACCAAGGGCTACATGCCCGCCAAGGCCTTCCCCTTGGCCAAGGCCCCGGTCTACGATCACCGGGTGACGCCCCCCGCCGGCACCCGCCAGAAGCTGCTGGAACTGGGCCCCAAGGGCTTCGCCCAGTGGACCCGGGAGCAGAAGGGGCTTCTCATCACAGACACCACCCTGCGGGATGCCCACCAGTCCCTGATGGCCACCCGTGTCCGCAGCATCGACATGTTTAACGGGGCCGGGGCCGTGGCCCACCGCACCAGCCAGCTCTACTCCCTGGAGATGTGGGGCGGCGCCACCTTCGACACCGCCATGCGCTTCCTCAGCGAGGATCCCTGGGAGCGCCTCCGCCAGCTCCGCGAGCAGATCCCCAACATCTGCTTCCAGATGCTCCTGCGCGGGGCCAATGCCGTGGGCTACACCAACTACCCCGACCACGTAGTGGCGGGCTTCGTGAAACACGCTGCCGAGACCGGCATCGACATCTTCCGCATCTTCGATTCCCTGAACTACCTGCCCAACCTGAGGGTGGCCATGGAGGCGACCCAGAAGACCCATGCCCTCTGCGAGGCCGCCCTCTGCTACACCGGGGACATCCTGGACGAGAAGCGGGACAAGTACTCGCTGAAGTACTACGTCAAGCTGGCCAAGGAGCTCGAGAAGATGGGCGCCCACGTTCTGGCCATCAAGGACATGGCGGGCCTCTGCCGCCCCCAAGCCGCCTTCAAGCTGGTCAAGGCCCTCAAGGAAGAGGTCGGCCTGCCCATCCACTTCCACACCCACGACACCAGCGGCGTGGCCGCCTCCTCCATCCTCAAGGCCTCCGAAGCCGGGGTGGACATCGTGGACGTGGCCTTGGCCTCCATGTCCGGCAGCACCTCCCAGCCCAACCTCAACTCCGTGGTGGCCGCCCTGCAGCACACCGAGCGGGACACGGGTCTGGACCTGGATGCCCTTAACCAGTTCTCCGACTACTGGGAGCAGGTGCGGGACTACTACAGACCCTTTGATACAGCCCCCAAGACCGGCTCCGCCGAGGTCTATCTCCACGAGATGCCCGGTGGCCAGTACACCAACCTCAAGGAGCAGGCTGCGGCCATGGGCGTCAGCCACCGCTGGCCCGAGATCGCCCGCACCTACGCCGAGGTGAACACCCTCTTCGGTGACATCGTCAAGGTGACCCCCTCCTCCAAGGTGGTGGGTGACATGGCCCTCCTGCTCTTCACCCGGGGTGTGAAGCCCGCCGATGTGGTGAACCTGGAGCCCGGCACCATCCCCTATCCCGAGAGCGTCATCGATATGATGTCGGGTGGCCTGGGTTGGCCCGAGGGTGGCTGGCCCGTGGACGTATGGCAGGCCATCCTCGGCCCCGAGCGCTACGCCGAGGCCCAGGCCCGCTACCAGCGGGAGACCACCCCGGAGGCCCTGAAGATGAAGGGGGCCCAGGTGGACGAGGCGGCCCTGGCCCTGCTCCGCAAAGAGTTGGCTGACAAGCTGCACCGCGAACCCAGCGACGACGAGCTCTTCTCCTGGCTGATGTACCCCCAGGTCTTCCTGGACTTCGTCAAGCAGCAGAAGGAATACGGCGACATCTCCCCGGTTCCCACTCCTGTCTTCTTCTACGGCCTCCGTCCGGAGGAGGAGATCACGGTCACCATCGAACAGGGCAAGTCCCTGATCATCAAGCTGATCTCCGTGGGCGAGCCCGACAAGGACGGCAAGCGCCTAGTCAACTACGAGCTCAACGGCATGTCCCGGGCCACCCACATCCTGGACAAGAGTGTCGCGCCCAAGACCAAGCCCAAGCCCAAGGCCGACCTCGAGGATCCCAGCCAGGTGGGCGCCCCCATCCCGGGCCTCATCGCCACCCTGTCCGTCTCCGTGGGTGCCAAGGTCAAGAAGGGCGACAAGCTCCTGATGATGGAAGCCATGAAGATGCAGACCACGGTATACGCCCCCATGGATGGTGTGGTCTCCGAGCTCCATATCTCCGTGGGCGACAGCGTGGAAGCCAAGGATCTGCTGGCCAGGATCAAGGGCTAGTCAGGCCTCCATGGATAGGTCGGCGGGAGGGGCTCCGCTCCTCCCGCGGCTTGGCCGCCTGCGCCCGGTAGTGTTCGATCAGTCCCTCCCGCTTCATGGTCTTCAGCACCTTGACGAGTCGGGGGATGAGTTCAGCGTGGCGGCGGTTCAGGTAGACATGGCTCTCCAGGCTGGCCATGACCCCTGCCGTGTGGATGCGGGCCGCTTCCGGCCCGGGCATCCGGGCGAGGGTCTCAGCCACGACGGCCTCCTGGTCGATGTAGATGTCCGAGTGCCCTGCCAGGAGCTTGCGCAGGCCTTGTTCCGT
Source organism: uncultured Holophaga sp. (assembly GCF_963677305.1). GTDB lineage: Bacteria > Acidobacteriota > Holophagae > Holophagales > Holophagaceae > Holophaga. Next base: position 3,532,741 of record NZ_OY781925.1, on the reverse strand, counting down.
GGTCGCAACGTCCGAGAGCCGAGCCGGGCTCACCACGTTCATGAGGGCGGCTCCTGAGGTCTGGGTCCCACGCCGGTAGTCCACGGTGTATTCCGTGTGCCGGAGGCTCTCCCAGCCTTTGAGGCTGATTCCGGGTTTGGTGGTGTAGGCGATGAAACGGAAGGTGAAGCTCGGTTCGCCCACCTGCATCATGCTTCGGGTGATCTGCGTGTAGCTGATGGGGCGATGGATCTCTCCATCCACCTGCCCGCTCTCCGCCAGGAGGCGCGCACGGGCCCCGGGATAGCCTTCATAGCGGAATCCCAATCCGAGCCGCCGAAAGGCTTCCGTATAGATCAGGTTCAGCCAGCGCCCATAGAATGACTGGCGGGTGTCCTGGGAGCTGACCAGCAGGATCTGGCGGTCCGAAGGCCTATGGTCCACCTGGGCCAGCAGGGGCAGCGTTGCCATGATCAAAGCGCTGAGAAGCCGCCTCATTCCATCCCTCTCGGGTCCTGCCCAGAACTATAGGTGCTTCTCACGGTCCTGCTTCGGTCCAGCCAACAGATCCAGCCAGGCCTTGAGCACCCTTGCCGTGGCTCCCCAGAGGGCGACGGGTTCCATTTCCAGGCGGGGGGCACTGAAGTAGGTGCCCTCCAGGGCCAGACGCTGGGTGGTCCACGGCGCATCCAGGAGGCCCTGGAGGGGCAGCATGAGGGCCCGCTGGATCTCCGGGCCGGGCACTGGGGTCGGGTTCGGGGTCTCCCAGCGGAAGAAGACGGGGGTGAAGCGGGTCCGGCCCTTGGCGATGCCATCGGGGAAGCAGCCCAGCTCCCAGAGATCCTCGGTGATGCCCAGTTCTTCCATCAGCTCCCGGCGGGCGGTGCTGGGCAGATCCCGGTCCCTGGGTTCCGCCATGCCCCCGGGAAAGGCCAGCTCACCAGGGTGCTGAGGGGCTGACTGGCCCCGTTGGACCAGGACGACTTTGCGGGCACCTTCCGGGTCGCCCCACAGGAGCACCGCCACTGCTGCCCGGCGGTCGGAGTGGGGGTGGAGGCGGGTCAGGCGGTGGGGGTCGGGCAGGCGGTTGGCCTGTCGCAGACTGGCTTCCACTCTGGGCCAAGGCAGGGGAGGGGCCTCACTGCCAGGCACCCAGGGTTCAGCGGACACTGCCGAAGACCGATCCACGGACCCGCTCCACGGTGAAGACGCCCCGGACCTTGCGGAGCGAGCTCATGATCTCGACGATGTGGTTCCGGTCCCGCACCCGCAGAGCGATGTGGAAGACGCCGGTCCCCCCCTCAGCCCCAACCGCGCTGAAGCGCTGCATGTTGATGTTGGCCTTCTGCATGGCCTCTGAGATGGCCGCCACCATGCCCGGCCGGTCCTCCCCGGTAATGGCCAGCTCGGTGTCGAAGACCCCCTTGCCTGCCTTGCCCCCCCAGGCCACGCTGACCCGGCGCTCTGGGTTCATGGATGAGGAGGTGAGGTGAGGGCAGTTGACCCGGTGGATGCTGATGCCCCGTCCCCGGGTGGTGTATCCCACGATCTCGTCGCCCCGGATGGGCTTGCAGCACTGGGCGAGCATGAAGAGCACCCCGACGTTGTCGTCCACCAGCACGGTGTCATTGGGGCTCAAGACGGAGGCGCGATCCTCCTTGGTCCTGACGGTCTCGGGGAGGAGGGGGTCGAGGAGGCGGCGGACGGTGATCCGGTTGAAGCCCACGGCAGCGAAGTAGGCATCCCAGTTGCCGTATTTCAGCTCCTTGAGGCGTTCCTCCAGGCCGGTTTTCACCTCAGGGCTGTCCAGGTGCAGGCTCAGGGCCTTGGCCTCCCGCTCCAGGCGCTCCCGGCCCATGGTGATGGCCTGGATCCGCTCCTGCTCGCGGATGAAGGCCTGGATCTTGGACTTGGCCCCGGCGGATTTGACAAAGGCGAGCCAATCCCGGCTGGGCTTGTGGTCCGCCCGGGTGAAGATCTCCACGCGGTCGCCGTTCTGCAGGGTGTGGCGAAGGGAGACCATCCGGCCGTTGACCTTGGCCCCCACACAGCGGTGGCCGACCTCGGTGTGGATGTTGTAGGCGAAGTCCACGGGGGTGGAGCCTTCTGGCAGGCTTCTCAGGTCCCCCTTGGGGGTGAAGACCTGGATGCGGGCAAAGGAGAGCTCGCCCTTGAGGTTCGCCACCAGATCCCGGCTGTCCTTGGCCTCCTGGTGCAGCTCCACCATGCGGCGCAGGAAGGAGGTCTGGTTGATCTCCTGCTTGTTGGCGATGCGGCCTTCCTTATAGGTCCAGTGGGCCGCGATGCCCGCCTCGGCGTGCTCGTGCATCTCCTCCGTGCGGAACTGCACCTCGAAGCTGTCGCCGCTGGGGGTGAAGACCGAAGTGTGGATGCTCTGATAGCCGTTGTCCTTGGGCAGGCTGATGTAATCCTTGAAACGTCCGGGGATGGGCTTGTAGAGCGCGTGGACCAGACCCATGGCCGTGTAGCAGGTGGCACGGTCGGGGCAGATGATGCGGAAGGCCAGCCAGTCGTGGATGTCGTCCAGGCTCTTCTCCTGGGCCCCCATTTTCTTCCAGATGCCGTAGAGGTGCTTGGCGCGGAAGAAGACCTTGGCCTGGATGCCCTGGGTCTTGAGGGCATCCTCCAGGGACTGCTGGATGGTGTTGATGTGCCGGGCGTTCTTCTGGTGCTTGGCGTCGATGGCCTCCCGGAGCTCCCGGTAGCGTTCTGGCTCGATGTGGGAAAAAGCCAGATCCTCGAGTTCCGAGCGCACCGTACCCATGCCCAGGCGGTTGGCCAGGGGGGCATAGAGTTCCATGGTCTCCCGGGCGATGCGGCGGCGCTTCTCCTCGTTCATGGACCCCAGGGTCCGCATGTTGTGGAGCCTGTCTGCCAGCTTCACCAGGAGCACCCGCACATCCTTGCCCATGGCCACCAGGAGCTTGCGGACATTCTCGGCGTTGAGGAGGGCCCGGTCCGTGAAGTCCAGCTTGGACATCTTGGTCAGGCCATCCACGATGAGGCCGATCTCCTCCCCGAACTGGGACCGGATCTCGTCCAGGGTGAGAAGGGTGTCCTCCACGGTGTCGTGGAGGAGTCCGCAGGCGATGCTCACGGCGTCCAGCCGCCACTCCGCCAGACTCAGGGCCACCGCCAGGGGATGGAAGAAGTAGGGCTCACCGCTCTTCCGCCGCTGGTGGGCGTGGGAGGCCCGGCCAGCCTTGTAGGCCCGGTCCAGGAGGGCCACATCCCCGTCGGGATGATGGTTCAGGAAGGTCTCGCGAACCCGCTGGTAGGCCCCGTCGAGGGTCCGGCAGCTGTCAACCTCGCATGCCACCCCGTCCCCCTCGCGGAGGATCAGGGGTTTGCTACTCGCAGCGTCCGCCATGCCTTTGATTCTGGTGCACCTGCGGCGAAATCGCCAGTGCTTCAGTTTGTGGTGACGGAATCCGTTGCCGTGGTGCTGGCGGTGACGGTGACCTCATCTCCGCCGGTGGTCACGGCGTCCCCGCCGCTGGTGCTGCGCTGGACCTCCACCGTGTAGGCGCTGGGATAGAGACCCTCAAAGGTCGTGCTGTCCGCACTGCTGCCGGTGGTGAGGATCTGGGAACGGACGGCCAGGGTATGGTAGCTCGAACCTGTGGCGAGGGTCTGGTAGAGCTCGGCCCAGGTTCCCTGGGAGGTGCTTGAGGCCGTTGTGGTGTCCACCTCGAGACTCCCGGGTGTGGCCGAGGCTCCGCAGGTGATGTCCACCGTGTAGTCGGTGGCGCTGGCTGCACTCACGCCTGCAGCGCTGCTGGCAGGGTATCCGCTGGGCTGGGTGGCGACATAGTAGGTCTTGCCGATGGGGAGCCCTTCAAGGGTGAAGGTGCCATTTGTGGTCACGGCTCGACGGAGGATGGTGCCGAGGCCGCTGACCGGCACTTCCGCAAAGACCTCGGCATCGGAGAGGGCGGTACCTGCGCTGTCCTTCACGGTTCCGGTGAGGGTCGCGCACTCGGCGAGGTCGACCACTTCTGCGGTGGGGTGGAAGAGGTAATGCACGTTGGTGGTGGAGGTCGTGGGATACCACTGGGCGATCTGGTTCCCCTGGATGAAGACCTCGGCCGTGGTGAGCTGGCTGTCGCTGATGGTGAAGGTCCCGGTGGCCGTGGTGGTGGTGGGCAGGGTCATCCGGTAACTGGCCGTCTCCCCGCTCGGGATCAGGGTCCCTGGATAGGAAGAGTCGACCGCGTAGTTCTGGGTCGCCCAGGTGAGGCGGACATCATAGGTCCCCGTGGCCAGGGAGGCTGCGGTAGCCAGGGTTGTGCCGTTGCCGTTCTGCAGGGCCATCAGGTCCCAGCTCTTCTCCACCGTTGCCAGGGTGCTCCAGGAGCTGGCACTGCTCTTCTTGACCTCCACCTTCTCCAGGCTGACCCAGACCTCGGAGTAGCTGGAGGTGCTGTCACTGCCCAGTTTCAGGGTCAGGGTGCCCGTGGTGGCAGGCGTACTTCCCCCGCCGCCGCAGGCGAGGAGGGCGAGGAGGGGAAGGGGGAACAGGAGCTTGAAGGACATGGGGGGCCTCAGAATGCGTGACATGAAGGCCCCGTCAGCAGAGGGCATGCCTGGATGCGCCGTCTGATGTTGAACGGTCTTCCTGGGTGGCCGAATGGTGTTGGACTGGTGTTCAGTGTTGTGGTGTGGCGACCACGTGCCCCGCGATCTCCTGCCAAGCTGCCGACAGGGGATCCACCAGGCGGAAATGGTCCACGCCAGGGAGTTCAAGGAGTTCCACCGCTCCCCCGCCGCTTCTCCACCTCTCCTTGAAATGCCGGCTCATGCCCACCGGCACCATGTGGTCAGCGGTGCCATGGGCGAGCAGCGTGGGCACTTTGCAAGGGTGCGCCAGGGGATCCGCCTCCTCATAGGTATCCCATCGGCTATCCCGTGTCCCCCCAAGGAAGTCTGCAATCGCCTCCCGGCAGAGGGGGGGCTGTCCCTCCCAGCGGAGGGCCGAGACCGGTGCCAGGGCCAAGACAGCCTCCAGATCCGGGCAGTCCGCTGCGAGGCGGAGGGCCAGTTGCCCCCCGGCGGAGTGCCCGAGCACGCGCCAGGGGAGGCCAGGGCAGGCCTGCTGGGCGGCAGCCAGGCCAGCCAGGACATCCTGGTAGGTGCCGGGCCAGCCGCCTCCCGGGTGGCCGAGCCGGCGGTACTCCAGATTCACGGCAACCAGGCCCCTTGCCGCGAGGTCCACACAGAGGGCTTCCATGTAACCCAAGTCATAGCGGGCCTGCCAGAGGCCCCCATGAATCACCAGGATGGCCCCGGTCGGGGGACCCTGGGGAGGCCAGATCTGGAGGAACTGGGCCGGGTGGTCCCCATAGGTCAAGAGGGCGGGCTTGGTATCCATGGAATCCATCCTAAGCCTGGATTCTGGTGTGCCGAAGGCATCAGCGCAGGTTCCGGTCTGAATCGCCCGAGATCAGAATCCAGGCAAGGCAGCCCGTTCCCCTCTCTCCCGGATCAGCTTCCGGTAGAGATCTGCGAGGCGGGCTGTGAGGGCCGTGTCGGACCATACGCCCACCCAGGCCCGGGAGGCTTCGGACATGCGGCTCCGCAGATCCTGGTCCTGCGCCACCTCGGCCAGGGCGCTGCCGAAGGCTGTGGGGTCCTCCTCTGGTACCCGGGCCCCTGAGGCTGGCTGGAGGATGTCCCGGGTGCCCATCTCGGCGAGGGAGACCACTGGGAGTCCCGCGGCCATGGCCTCCAGCAGGACCAGACCCTGGGTCTCGGTCTTGGAGGCGAAGGCGAAGAGATCCACGCCCGCCAGGCAGTCCGGCAGGGCGATGACCCGGTCCATGTTGCCCAGGAATCGCACCGAGTCCTCCAGCCCCCAGCTCTGGATGCGGCTGCGGAGCTCGGGCTCGGCGGGTCCCTCTCCGGCCAGGATGAGCAGCAGTTCCGGGCAGTCCGCCAATGCACAGCGGAAGGCCTCCAGGAGAAAGCCCAGATTCTTCTCCCGGGCGACGCGTCCCAGGAAGAGGGCCACAGGTCGCTCCTCGGGGATGCCCTGGGCGGCCCGGAAGCGCCTGCGGTCGCCCCGGGCGAAGCGTTCAATGGGGATACCCGTGGGCAGTATGTGGATGGGCTTCGTGACGCCGTAGGACCGGAGCCGCTCCGCCATGGCCGAGGAGGGCACCACCACCGCATCCATCTGGTTGCAGTGCCGACGGGAGAGATGCCGGGCCAGGGGGCGGCTGAAGCCCCGGGGCAGGAAGCGGGCATAGAGGTGGAGGTATTCCTCGAAGAGGGTGTGGTAGGTGGCCACCACGGGCAGGCCGAAGCGCCGGGCGGCGGCAAGTCCCGCGCCGTGGGCCGAGAAGGGGGTATGGATGTGAACGAGGTCGCAGCCCTCCGCCAGCCGGAGGGCCGCCCGGCGGAAGCGACCCGGACGTACGAGGCGGTCCTCATGGTCGAAGGGCGCGGCGAAGGAGGGCAGGCGGGTGGTACCCGGAGGATCCTGGGCCGGGCCATAGTCCGGGGCGATGAGCAGGGTCTCGATGCCCTGGGCCGCCAGCTGGCTCCGATAGGTCTGGATGGCGGTGCAGACACCCGTCATGCGGGGGAAGTAGACATCCGTGACCTTGAGGACCTTCATGCCGCCACCTCCTCCGTCACGGCCCGGCCCCACTCGATGATCTCGAAGCGCCCGTCCAGGTGCTCCACCAGGGCCGTGCAGCTGTCCACCCAGTCCCCGCAGTTCATGTAGAGGAGGCCACCCTCCTCCCGCACGCGGGCCCAGTGGACATGCCCGCAGATCACGCCGTCCAGGCCGCGGCCCCGGGCCGCCTTCAGGACATGGCCCTCGAACTCGAAGAGATACTCCAGGGCCCGCTTGACCTTGCGCTTGGCGAAGCCCGCCAGGGACCAGTGCCCCCTCATGCCCAGCTGTCGGCGAATCCAGGAGATCCAGAGGTTAACGCGCACCAGGGCGTTGTACGAGGCATCCCCCAGGAGGGCCACCCACTTGTGGTAGAGGGTGACGTGGTCGAACTCGTCACCATGCACCAGAAGGAATCGGCGGCCATCCGGGTGCTCATAGACATGCTCCCGCTCCAGGCGGATGCCGCCGAAGTCGCTGCCGCAGTAGTCCCTCAGGGCCTCGTCGTGGTTGCCGGGGATCACCATCACCCGCTCCCCCTGGCGGGCCCTCTTCAGGAGCTTCTGGATGACCGTGTTGTGAGTGGCATCCCACTGCTGGGAGCGCTGCATCGCCCAGAAGTCGACGATATCCCCCAGCAGGAAGAGGTTCTCTGCGGGATAGACCTTGAGGAAGTCCAGCAGACGCTCGGCCTGGCAGGCCCGGGTGCCCAGGTGGAGGTCGGAGAGGAAGATGGTGCGGACGCGCGGCATGCCCCAGGATGCTGGGCGGGCGTGAAGGTCTCGTGATGGTCCCGCTCCCGCGCTGTGAAAAGGGGGGAGGGCCCGGTTTCATGGTCGAATGGAGGGATGGCAGATGCATCGAAGTCCTCCGTTTCCCACCTCCGCTCGGCGGTGGTGGTGGGGGCCATGACCCTCCTCTCCCGGATCTCGGGCATGCTCCAGTCCCGGCTCCTGGCGACCTTCCTGGGGGTGGGGCCCGCTGCTGACGCCTTCTTCGTGGCCTTCCGCCTGCCCAATCTCCTGCGCCGCTTCACGGCGGAGGGGACCATGACCAGCGCCTTCCTGCCCACCCTCAGCGAGACGGAGGCCTGGGAGGGCCAGGAGGCCGGGGTGGAACTGGCCGCCCGCTTTCTGGGGACCCTGGCCTCGGTCCTGCTGCTCATCTGTGTCCTGGGGATCTTCCTCATGGGCGCGCTGACGGGCCTCCTCATGCTGGGGCGCCTGGCTCCGGGCTCCTCGGTGGGGACGCAGCTGATGGCCCTGGGCCAGGTGCTGGCCGGTACCCGGACGGCCCCCCCCGAGGTGGTCCTCACCACGGCCCTGGGGCGGATCATGTTCCCCTACCTGGCTCTGGTGAGCCTGACAGCGGGTCTTTCGGCCGTGCTGAACCTCAAGGGACGCTTCGGGCTGCCCGCCTCGGTCTCCACCTTCTGGAACCTGGCCTTCATGGCCTTCGGCTACGGGTGCATGAAGTGGGTGCCCGGGGCCGCCCGGGACCCCCGGATGGCCAGCCGCTTCTTCGCCGTTGCCGTGCTGGTGGGCGGGGTGGTGCAGCTCTTCGTCCTCTGGCCCTCCTTCCGCAGCCTGGGCTACCGCATCAAGTGGGGCTTCCACGGCCGGCATCCCGGGGTGGGCAAGGCCTTCCGGCGCATGGCTCCGGGGCTCCTCGGCACGGGGATCCACCCCATCAATGTCTTCGTCTCCACCTTCCTGGCCTCCCGGCTGGCCGTGGGCTCCCAGACCGTGCTCTTCAACTCCAACATGATGGGGGAACTGGTGCTGGGGCTCTTCTCTGCCAGTGTGGCCACTGTGAGCCTGCCCCTCATGAGCCGGTTGGTGGATGCCGGGGATCTGGATGGCCTGAGGGAGAGCCTCAGCGGTGCCCTGCGGGGAACGGCCTTCCTGGCCATCCCTGCCAGCGTGGGCATGGCGGTGCTGGCCCGGCCCATCATCGCCCTCATCTTCCAGAGCGGCCGCTTCGATACCGCCTCCGTGGCCTGGACCGGGGACACCCTCGCCTTCCAGTGCGTGGGACTCCTCTTCATCGCCACGGGACGGATCCTGGCCCAGTCCCTCTATGCCCTGAAGGACTACCGGAACCCGGCCCTGGCAGCCCTGGTGAGTCTGGGGGCCAACATCCTCTTCTCGGCGCTCCTCATGGGCCCCCTGGGCACCCGGGGCATGGCGCTGGCCAACGCCCTGGCCAGTTTGGCGAGCCTTGCGGTGCTGGTGCCCTGTCTGGCCCATCGGCTGCCCGCGCTGCCCTACCGGCGGGTCCTGGGGGGCTGGGGGGTCATGATCGCCTCCAGTATTCCCATGGGGTTGGCGGTCTGGGCTGGGGCCAGGCTCCTGGGGCTGGGTAGCTTCCGGGGCTTCTGGCACCTGGCCGAGCGCTTGCTGCCCCTCATCGCCTTCGGCTCCCTGATCTACCTGGGGGCCAGCCTTCTCCTGAAGGTCCCCGAGGGGCGCCTGACCCTGGACATGGCCCTCCGCAAGGTCAGGCGAGGCAGAAACGGATGACCCGCTGCAGATCCCTCATCTGGTAGGGCTTGGGGAGGAACTCGGTCTGCCTTGAGCCCAGGGGCTGCTGGATGGAGTCGAGGTCGGTGTACCCACTGCAGAGGATGATGGGGATGTCGGCCCGGATAGCCCGCATGGCCTCGAAGGCCTCCTTGCCGTCCATGCGGGGCATGGTGATGTCCATCAGGACCAGGGCGAAGTCCTCTGGGGTCTCCCTGAATAGCTCCAGGGCCTCCAGGCCGTCCGTGGCCAGGGTGACTTGGAAGCCCAGGCTCTTCAGGGTTGATGCGGCGGTCTCCAGGACCAGGGGCTCGTCATCCACCAGGAGCACCCTGCCTGTGAAGCTCTCCTCCGGCAGCTCTGGCTCGGGGGGCGATTGGAGGAGGACTTCTCCATCGACGGGGAAGTAGACCTCGAAGCAGGAACCCCTCCCGGGTTCACTCAGGACCCGGATCCCGGCATGGTGCCCCCGGAGGATCCCCTGCATGGCTGAGAGGCCCAGGCCCCGCCCCCTGGCCTTGGTGGTGAAGAAGGGGTCGAAGATCCGCTCCACCACCTCCCGGCTCATGCCACATCCGGTGTCGCGGACGCAGAGGATGACGGAGGGGCCACCCCGCAGGTTCCCCCCGGGGGAGAGGCGGGTCGTCTCCTCCGGGGAGAGGTCCGCCACGCGGGTGCTGATGGTGATCGTCCCTTCCACCACGCCGATGGCATCCGCAGCATTGGTCACCAGGTTGAGGATGACTTGATGGATCTGGGCGGCATCGGCCTGGAAGAGGGGGAGTCCCGGGGCCAGGTCGAAACAGAGGTGGATCTTCTTGGAGAGGGTGGCGTGCAGCAGGCGGGCCACCTCCTGGACCACCTGGTTGAGGTCGTGGGGGCGGACCACGAAGTGCCCCCGCCCTGAGTAGGCCAGCATCTGGCGGGTGAGGTCCGAGGCCTGGAGCACTGTCTTCTCGGCTCGATCCAGGTAGTCGGTGGCCGGGCAGTTCCGGGGCAGGTGTCTTTGACCCAGGCTGAGGTTGCCCAGGATGGCGGTGAGCAGGTTGTTGAAGTCGTGGGCGATGCTACCCGCCAGGAGGCCCAGGCTCTCCAGCTTCTGGGCCTGCCGGACCACCCCTTCCGCCTGGCGGCGGGCGGTGATGTCCTCCACCAGGAAGAGCACCCCCTCGAGGGGGGCAGAGGGGTCCAGGGCCCGGGCCACGATCCGGGCCCAGAAGCTGGAGCCGGTCTTGAGGAAGACCTCCACCTCCTGGTCGAACCAGTCCCCACTCTCCAGTACCGGCATGGCCAGGGCCCTGAAGGCCTCCGGGCTGCCCAGGCTGGTCTCCATGAGGTCGTTCACAGCCAGGCTCTGGAGGGCGGCCGGGGTGCTGTGGAGCAGGGCGGCGAGTCGCGGGTTCACCCACTGGATCCGCCCCTGGCGGGTGAGGGCCAGCCCGATGAGGGAGTTGTCCACCAGGAGTTTATGCAGGGCGGTGGTCCGGTGGAGCTGCTCCTCGGTCTGCCGCTGGAGCTCGATGCAGCGCGAGATGACCACCAGGCCGGAGAGGCGGCTGGGGTCGGTGAACACCGTGGCCCGGCTCTCGAAGAGGTGTCGCTCGCCGCTGCGGGAGATCAGATGATGCTCCACCGGGGGCACGCTGCCCAGGACGAGGACCTCGGCCAGCTTGCTCCGGATCATCTCCAGCTCCCCGGGGGGGAGCATCCCGATCTCGGAGGGCAGGCGCCCCAGGATCTCCGCTTCCGGGTAGCCGAGCACTCGCGCGTAGTGCTCGTTCACGAAACGGAAGCGCCCTCTCGTGTCCAGCAAGCAGACCAGGTCCTGGACTCCCGCCAGGCACTTGTAGAGCCGCTCCCGGTTCAGCTGGTGGTTCCGCTGGGCCAGCCGGATGGCGCTCCTGAGGCGCCATGCCCAGGCCAGGACCGCCGCCAGGACGATGGCGGCGAGGGTGGCGGTGGGGGCGAGGGGATCCATGGACGCTCGGCTCTGCCTCCCTTCTTCGACATCAATGGGACGGGGCTTGATCCGCGAAGAGTGCGGGAAGCCCCTCGATGACATCCCGGGCGCCCACGCCAAAGCGGGCATTGCTGGCCCACTCGATGCCGGGGGGCAGGCCTGCCAGGGCCTCCCGGACCCGGGCGCGGTGGCCCACTTCCGGCCGGGGGATGGCGTCGGGGCTGCTCTCCTCCCGGGTCTGGAGGGCCGGCCCGAGCCCAGGCAGCCAGCGCTTCAGGTGTCCCTCGGTCCAGGGCCAGTCCTTGGGCTGTCCCGGCTCCGGGTCGTCCCAGAGGGCCGAGTCGCCGATGAAGCTCCTCAATTGCATGAGGTCGGGGGGGGCCGAGCCCGGGTCGATCCAGGAGGGGACCAGGGTACCCAGGTAGGGGCGTCCGTATTCGGGGTCAATGAGGAAGCCGAAGCCGTCCCGGTAAGGGGCCAGGGGCTGGTGGCGGCTGTGCCAGAGCTTGACTGAGGTGTAGGGGATGGCGGCCAGGGCCCGGGCGCTGGGTTCAGCGTGGGGGGCCAGGAGGGCCGAGGCTTCGAAGGCAGGCAGAGCCAGGATGACCCGGGCGACGTCCCGGATCTCCCCATCTGCCTCCACCCGCCAGCCTCCGGGGCGCTTTTCAAGGCGGCGGGCCCGGAGCCCGGTCCGCACGGTGGGCAGCGTGGATGCCAGGCGCAGGGGCAGACTGCCCATGCCCCCTTCCGGGACCATGAGGTGGCTGATACCGGACTTGCGGACGCCATTGAAGAGGCTGCCGAAGGACTCCCATTGCCTCAGCTTGGGGATGGCGTCCACGCTCAGCAGCCGGGGCGGGGCCGCCAGGATGCCCGCCACCATGGGGGCCAGGAGTTCGTCCGCCATGCCCTTGCCTGCCCGGCGGGCGATGAAGTCGTAGAGCCCCTCCTCCGGCTCGGCGGGGCGCACGGGCTGGAAGGGCTCCAGGGCCATGCGGAGCTTGGTGCCCAGGGACATGAGGGGCGTGAAGGCCAGGCCCATGGGGTGGGCGGGCACCGGAATGAGGCGGTCGCCCCGGCCCACCCAGCGGGCGCCTCTGCCGGGGCTCCGGAGCGCGAGGCCCAGCTCCCGGAAGAGCTGGTCAGTGGGGCTTCCCGGGGAGACCAGGAGCCCCTGGGGCCCCCGCTCCACCCGTCCCTCCCGACCATCGGGGCAAGGCCAGGACAGGGTCTGCATCCACCCGCCCACCTGGGCTTCTGCCTCCCAGACCTCCACTGCTTCCCCCCGGCGGTGGAGGTGCCAGGCGGAGAGGAGTCCGGAGATGCCGGCGCCGATCACAAGGGTGCTCATGGGAGTCCTTCCTGGGTGAGGCGGGTCAGAGTTGATATATATAATTTATTTATTCCAAGGACTGGGACCCGCAGGTAGCGCCGGATCCCGCAGCGGGCCGCCAGGTTCCGGTACTGGATGTCCAGTTCGAAGAGGGTTTCGATGTGCTCGCTGACGAAGCTCACAGGCATCACCACGACCTCCCGTCCCGCCAGTTCCTGCAGGGTGGAGTCCAGGGAGGGCTCCAGCCAGGCCACGGGGCCGACCTTGCTCTGGTAGGCCAGTCGGCAGCCTCCGGGCAGTTCCCCGAGCCGGGACTTGAGGGCCTCCACCGTGGCGCGGGTCTCGGCCTCATAGGGATCCCCTGCCCGGATCTGGCTCAGCGGCAGGCTGTGGGCGCTGAAGACCACCGTCGCCCCGGGGGCCTCGGCCAGGGTGCTCCGGAGGAGTCCCTCCAGGGCGTCGAGATAGCCTGGATCGGTGGCATAGGACTGCACCCCCGGCAGGAGTTCCAGGTCCAGGGCAGCCGCCTCGCGCCTGAGTTCGCTCAGGCTGGAGCCGGTGGTGGCCCGGCAGGCCTGGGGGTAGAGCGTGACGGGGAGCAGGCGGCGGATGCCCCGGGCGGCCAATTCCCGGAGGATGTCCCTGGCCCTGGGAGGGGCATAGCGGAAGACTGGATGGACCTCCATGGGGCTTCCTGCCCGGGCCAGGGACTCCTCCAGGGCCGCGGCCTGGGCCCGGGTCTCCCGGAGGATGGGGCTTCCGCCGCCGATGAGGTCGTAGCGCTCCCGGACCTCCCTGAGGCGCGAGGCCACGATGATCCGGGCGATGAGGGGCTGGAGCAGAGGCGGCCCCAGCTTGATGATCTCGCGGTCCCGGAAGAGGTTCAGGAGGAATGGGCGCACCTCCTCCAGGGTAGCGGGACCGCCCAGGTTGAGCAGGAGCACGGCTGTGGGGGGCATGGCTCCAGGGTAGACCACTTGGGGGCGGGCGGCCTCATCCGATCCGGGGCAAAGTCGTGAGGGGGGCGCAATGTCCATTCGGCGATCCTTGTGGGCGATTGGGCGGCTCGGGCTGGCTGTACGCCCGCTCAGGACCCATATTGACCCTCCAGGAGGGAGCCATGCAGATCAGCGGCGTCCAGAGCGGAGGTGCTTCCCAGGCGGTCCAGTCCGCCACCTCTTCCTCCAGCACCAACTCCACTAGCTCTAGCAAGAAGGTCAGCTATGATCCCATGGACCTCAACGGGGACGGCGTGGTCACGCCCGATGAGATCCAGCAGTATCAGCAGCAGCAAGCCCAGGCCTCAGGCCAGTACAACCAGGGCGGGAATGTGAGTCTGCAGGCTGCGGCCAGTGGCACCCAGGTGAACATGCTGGCCTGATCAGGCCAGCCCTGCCTTGCCCGCCAGCCGCCTCAGGAGACCCAGCTGGCCAAGGTGGTAGGCCTCGTGCCAAGCCAGGAAGGCGACCATGCCCCGAACGGTGTCGCTGCCGTTGGGGAGTGTGCGGCCTATGGGCCGCTCCAGATCCGCGGGGATCAGGCCCTCCCAGCGGGACTCCAGGGCCGCCTGGGTCTGCCTGAACACCTCCAGGCATTCAGGGCCCTGGAGCTCCTGCGGGATGTCCAGGAGCGAGGTTCCGCGTGCGAAACAGGCCTCCCACGCCACAGGCTCCAGGGGGCTGCCCAGGGCCGCCGCCAGCTTGAGGCGTGAGGCCGCCAGGTGGCCGACGATCCATCGGGGCTGGTGGCCCTGGGCATCGGTGAGGTACCAGTCCGCCGGAGTGAAGTCGTCCAGCAGATTCCCCAGGAAGCGGGCGCTGGTGGCGTAGGTCAGGGCGAGGGGGGCGAGTTCGGGCAGCATGGTCGGGCCTCCGGATGGGCTCCGCCCAGGTTGCGCTCCCCGGGCCGGGGGAATCAAGGGTGCAGAGGCTTGAATCTCCCCTATCCGGTTTCCCATCGCCTGCGCGAGAATCCCACCATGGCGATTTCAGCCCGCGATCCCCGCTTTGGTGTGGCCCTGGTGGCCGGGGCCTTCTTCATGGAGAACCTGGACGGCACCATCATCGCCACGGCCATGCCCCAGATGGGCCGGGCCTTCGGGGTCAGTCCGGTGGACCTCCACATCGGCATGACGGTCTACATGCTCACCCTGGCGGTCTTCATCCCCATCAGCGGCTGGGTGGCTGACCGCTTCGGTACCCGCACGGTTTTCGCCGCCGCGATCGCCGTGTTCACGGCAGCCTCCCTCTTCTGCGGACTCTGCAGCACCCTGCCGATGTTCGTCCTGGCCCGGGTGATCCAGGGGGTGGGCGGGGCCATGATGGTGCCGGTGGGACGCCTGGTGGTGCTCCGCGCCACCGAGAAGAAGGATCTGGTCCGGGCCATCGCGACCCTGGTCTGGCCGGGGCTGGTGGCCCCGGTGGTGGCGCCGCCCATCGGGGGCTTCCTCACGACCTACGCGGACTGGCGTTGGATCTTCTTCATCAACATCCCCTTGGGTGTTGCCGCGCTGATCCTCACCCTGCGCTGGGTGAGGAATGAGAAGGCCCAGAATCCCCCACCCCTGGATGTCTGGACCTTCCTCCTCTCGGGTGCAGCCTGCACAGCCTTCCTCATCGCCCTGGAGGAGCTCCGGCGCCAAGTGCTCCACTGGCGCCTGGTGGGGCTCCTCCTGGCCATCACTCTGGTGGGCAGTGTCCTTGCGGTGCTCACCACCCGCCGGGCCAGGGCCCCCCTCATCGACCTCGAGTCCCTGCGCCTGCGGACCTTCGCCTTCGCCCTGGGGGGCGGCTCGATCTTCCGTTCGGCGGTGAGCGTGACGCCCTTCCTGTTGCCCCTGCTCTTCCAGGTGGGCTTCGGCATGAGCGCCTTCCACGCTGGGCTGCTCACCTTCGTGCTCTTCGTGGGCAATCTGGGCATGAAGCCCCTGACCACCGGGGTCCTCAAGCGTTTCGGTTTCCGGGCCTCCCTCCTGGCCAATGGGCTCTTCACCCTGCTCTCGGTGGCGGCCTGCGCCCTCTTCACCCCCCGGTTGCCCCTGGCCCTCATTGTGGTGATCCTGCTCTGGAATGGTGTCTGCCGCTCCATGCAGCTCACCGCCATCACCACCATCACCTTCGTGGATGTGCCCCAGGAGCGCATGGGGGCGGCCAACAGCTTCAGCACCCTGGTCCAGCGGCTCACCATGGGCATGGGTGTGGCCATCGGGGCCCTGGGGCTGCGCTTCGGCGCCTTCCTCCGGGGGGGGACGGGTGCGGCCACCACCCTCGGCGACTTCCAGGTGGCCTTCCTCATGGCCGGGGCACTCATGGTGGTGGGGCTGGTGGATGCCTTCACCCTGGCGCCTGATGCCGGCTCCATCACCAGCGGGCACCAGCCTAGAAAATGACCCCGGCAGTCCGGGGTCATTTCCTGCATGCAAGTCTATCTTTTTGGACTACATCTGTCCTCCCAGGGCCTTGTAGAGGGTGACTTGGTTGGCCTGCTGGGCCAGGAGGGTGGACACCAGGGCCTGCTGGGCGCTGAAGAGGGAGCGCTGGGCCACGAGGACGGTCAGGTAGCTGTCGATGCCCGCCTCGTAGCGGGCCTTGGAGAGCTGGTAGGCCGTGTCCAGTGACTGCACCAGGGCCCGCTGGGTCTTCAGCTGCTCCACCAGGGACTCGCGGGTCACCAGGCCATCAGCGACCTCGCGGAAGCCGGACTGGATCGCCTTCTGATACTGGGCCACGGCGATCTCACGGCCCACCTTGGAGACCTTCAGGTTGGCCCACAGGGATCCCCCGGAGAAGAGGGGGATCTGCACCGTGGGGGTGAAGAGCCAGGTCCGGGTGCCGGACTGGAAGAGGCCCGAGACCTGAGGGCTCATGGAGCCCAGCCCTGCGGTGAGGCTGATGCTGGGGAAGAAGGCTGCCCGGGCGACTCCGATATTGGCATTGGCTGCCTTGAGCTGGTACTCGGCGTTGAGGATGTCGGGGCGGTTGAGGAGGACATCGGAAGGCAGGCCAGCCCGGACATCCCTGAGTTCGCCCACGGCCGTGAGGTTCCTGGGGAGGAACTCCTCAGGCACCGGTCCGCCCGCCAGGAGGTCCAGGTTGTGGCGGTCCAGGGCAACCAGCCTGCGGTAGGTGGCCACTGAGATCTGGGCTGTCTCCACCTGGCTCCTGGATTGGCTGTGGTCCAGTTCTGAGGCCACACCCACCTCGCGGCTCTTCGAGACCATGCCGAAGGTGCTCTGCTGGGCCTCGAGGGTGGACTGGGCCAGGGCAAGGCATTCGGCGTCGGCGGCATACTGGAGGTAGGCCTGGGCCACGGTGCCCACCAGGGTGAGCTCGGCGGCGACATGGGCCTGCTCACTGGCCAGGAACTGGTTCAGGGCCTGGTCCTTGAGGCTGCGAAGGCGCCCGAAGAAGTCCAGCTCCCAGGAGAGGCCCGCCGCGTAGGCGGTGGTCTGCCGGTAGATGCTGGCCTCACCGCTGCTGGACTGATTCTCGGAGATCCGGTAGTTGGTGGAGGTGCCCTGGAGCCCTACGGTGGGCAGGATGTTGCCCCGCTGGATGCGGTAGGAGGCCTGGGTCTGCTCCACGGTGAGGGCGGAGACTCGCAGGTCCAGGTTCCGGGCCAGAGCCAGATCGATGACCTTGGCCATGCCGGGGTCGGTGAAGTAGTTCTTCCAGTGGAGCTCTGCTTCAGCCGGGGCGGCGGTCTGGGAGGCCCCATCCCACTTCTGGGGGATGGGGGCCTGGGGCCTGTCCAGTTTCGGCGTCAGGTTGCAGCCGGCAGCCAGGAGGAGGCTGACGAGGGGCAGCAGGATGCGGGTCTTCATCTTCAGGCCTCCTTCTCTGGAGTGGTGGTCTTCCGTCTACTGAAGAACTGCACCACCGCCACATAGAAGAGCGGGATGAACAGGATGGCCAGGAAGGTGGCCGTGATCATGCCGCCCAGCACGCTGGTGCCGATGGCCATCTGAGCTCCAGCGCCCGCTCCCGAGGCCAGGGCGAGGGGGAGCACGCCGAAGCCGAAGGCGATGGAGGTCATGAGGATGGGCCGGAGTCGCAGCTTGGCCGCCTCCAGGGTGGCCTCCACCAGTCCCAGACCCTGCTGCTCCACCCCGCTCTTGGCGAACTGGACGATCAGGATGGCGTTCTTGGTGGTGAGACCCAGCACGGTCAGCAGACCGATCTGGAAGTAGACGTCATTGGAGAGGCCCCGCAAGGAGGTGGCCAGCACGCCGCCGATGACGCCCAGGGGCAGGGCGAGGAGCACGGTGATGGGCACGGTCCAGCTCTCGTAGAGGGCTGCCAGCACCAGGAAGATCACCACGATGGAGAACCCGTAGAGGAGACCCGTCTGGGACTCGGACATGCGCTGCTGGTAGGAGAGGCCCGTCCACTCGCCGGAGACGCCAGGAGGCAGGCGCTTGACGAGTTCCTCCATGGCCAGCATGGCCTCGCCGGTGCTCCGCCCGGGAGCAGCCTCACCCTGGATGTTCAGGGCAGGGAAGCCGTTGTAGCGTTCCAGGCGGGGTGAGCCGTAGATCCAGTGGCCGGTGGCGATGGCCGAGAGGGGCACCAGGGTGCCCTTGCTGTTGCGCACCCGGATGCGGTTGAAGTCCTCGGGGCTCATGCGGAAGGAGGCATCGGCCTGGGCATAGACCCGCTTCACATAGCCGCCCTGGACGAAGTTGTTGATGTAGCTGCTGCCGAAGGCGGCGGAGACGTAGTTCTGGATGTCGCTGACGGAGACGCCCAGAGCCCCGGCCTTGCCCCAGTCGATGTCCACCTTGTACTGGGGCACGTCGGCCATGCCGTTGGGGCGCACCTTGGTGAGGCGCGGGTCCTGGGCAGCCATGCCCAGGAGCTGTCCCTGGGCGGCGGTGAGGCCCAGGTGTCCCAGGTCACCCCGGTCCTGGAGCATGTAGTCGAAGCCGGTGGCCGTGCCCAGCTCGATGACGGGGGGCGGGGGGAAGCAGATGAAGATGGCGTCCTTCATGCCGCCCAGGGCCATCATGGCCTTGCCGGCCACATCCTTGGCGCGGAGCCCGGGCTTCTGGCGCAGGTCCCAGTCCTTGAGGTGGACGAAGACCATGGCCTGGTTCTGGCCGCTGCCAGCGAAGCTCATGCCCGCACCGGTCATGCAGGAGGCCACGGCATCCTTCTGGTCCTCCAGGAAGTGCTTGCGCACCCGGGCGAGGACCGCCTCGGTCTGCTCCAGGGTGGAACCCACGGGGAGCTGGACGATGGCCATGATCGATCCCTGGTCCTCATCGGGCAGGTAGCCGGTGGGCATGCGCTTGTAGAAGAAGCCCATGGCCGCGACGATCAGGATGAAGATCACCCCGTAGCGGGCCTTTTTGCCCAGGATCCGGGTCACCCAGCCCAGGTAGAAGGTCCGGACCCGGTAGAACTGGCGGTCGAACCAGAGGAAGAAGGGCCTCAGGAGCTTGATCCCGGTCTCGGCAGCCTCGTGCCCCTTCTCAACGGGCTTGAGGATGCTGGCGCAGAGCACCGGGGTGAGGATCAGGGCGACCACCACCGAGAGGAGCATGGAGGCCACCACCGTCACCGAGAACTGGCGGTAGATGACGCCGGTGGAGCCGGGGAAGAAGGCCATGGGGCCGAAGACCGCCGCCAGCACCAGACCGATGCCGATGAGGGCGCTGCTGATCTCCTTCATGGACTTGGCTGTGGCCTCCCAGGGTGGGAGCCCCTCCTCGCTCATGATGCGCTCGACGTTCTCCACCACCACAATGGCGTCATCGACCAGGAGGCCGATGGCCAGGACCATGGCGAACATGGTCAGCATGTTGATGGAGTAGCCGAAGAGCGCCAGGACCCCGAAGGTGCCCAGGAGCACCACAGGCACCGCGATGGTGGGGATGAGGGTCGCCCTGAGGTTGCCCATGAAGACGTACATCACCAGGAAGACCAGGATGATGGCTTCGATGAGGGTCTTGATGACCTCGTGGACCGCCACCCGGACGAAGGGGGTGGTGTCATAGGGGTAGACCACCTCCATCCCCTTGGGGAAGTAGGTCGAGAGCTCGGCCATCTTGGCCTTCACCCGGTCGGCGGTCTGCAGGGCATTGGCCCCGGAGGCCAGCTTGATGGCGATCATGCCCGCGGCCCGGCCGTTATAGGCCATGCGCATGTCGGAGGACTCAGAGGCCAGCTCGGTGCGGCCGATGTCCCGGACCCGGACCACAGATCCATCCGCATTGGTGCGCACGGGGATATTGGCGAACTCGTCCGGGGTGGTGAGCATGGACTGCACCAGGATGGAGGCGTTCATGCGTTGCCCGGGCACCGCGGGGGCGCCGCCCAGCTGACCTGCGGAGACTTCCACGTTGTAGGCACCCACGGCGGTGGCCACATCGGTAGGCGTCATCCCGTACTGGGTGAGCTTGTCGGGATCGAACCAGATCCGCATGGAGAGGCCGGTGCCGAAGATGGTCACCTCGCCCACGCCCTCGACGCGGGCGATGGAGGATTGCAACTTCGTCGTGGCGTAGTCGTTGAGGGTCGCGTTGTCCATGCTCCCGTCGGCGGTGGTGATGCCGACGATGATCAGGTAGTTGCGGGTGGACTTGGCCACCGTGACGCCCCGCTGCTGGACCACATCGGGCAGGGAGGGCAGGGCGAGCTGCAGCTTGTTCTGCACCTTGGCCCAGGCCATGTCAGGGTCGGTCCCGGGGGCGAAGGTCAGGGTCACCTGGCCATTGCCCGCGGAATCGCTGGTGGAATACATGTAGATCATGTTGTCCAGACCCGTCATCTTCTGCTCGATCATCTGGACCACGCTGTCCTCGACGGTCTTGGCCGAGGCGCCGGGGTAGGTGGCCGATACCGAGATGGAAGGCGGGGCGATGGGCGGATACTGCGAGACGGGCAGGAAATAGATGGACAGGCAGCCCAGGATCATCATCGCGATGGCGATGACCCAGGCGAAGACCGGTCGTTTGAGGAAGAATGCCGACATGGGGACTCCCTACTTGCCCGGAGCCGGGGTGGCGGCCTGGGGCTGGAAGGGCGTGGCCTTCACGGGCATGCCGGGGCGGATCTTCTGCAAACCTTCCACGATGAGCCGGTCTCCGGCCTGGAGCCCACTGGTCACCAGCCACTTGTCGCCCATGGTGCGGTCCACGGTGAGGGTGCGCTGCTCGACCTTGTTGTCCGGGGTCAGGACCATGGCCACAGGATTGCCCTTGAGGTCCCGGGTGACCCCCTGCTGGAGGGCCAGGATGGCCTGCTCGTTCACGCCCTCCTCGACCACAGTCCGGACATACATGCCCGGCAGGAGCACATGCTTGGGGTTGGGGAAGACCATGCGGAGGGTCACCGCACCGGTGGAGGCATCCACGGTCACATCCCTGAACTGGAGCTTGCCCTCCAGGGGGTACGGGGTGCCGTCCTCCAGGATGAGCTTGACCTTACGCTCGCCGCTGCCGTTCTTGATCCGACCGCTCTCCAGGCTCCGGCGGAGCTTGAGGAGGTCCGTGCTGGACTGGGTGACATCGACATAGATGGGGTCCAGCTGCTGGACGGTGGCCAGGGAGGTGGCCTGGTAGGCGGTGACCAGGGCGCCCACGGTCACGGCGGACATCCCGACCCGTCCGGAGATGGGGGCGGTGATGGGGGTGTGGGCCAGGTTGATCCGGGCACTCTCCAGGGCCGCCTTGGCAGCGGCCACATTGGCAGCGCCCTGAAGGCGGGCCGCTTCGGCCTCATCGGCCTCCTGTTGTCCCACGGCGTGGACCCCAGCCAGCTTCTTCGAGCGTTCGGCCCGGGCGGTGAGGGAGGGCAGGGTCGCTTCGGCCTGCGCCAAGGTGGCCTGGGCCTGGGCGACCGCTGCCTGGTAGGGGGCGGGATCGATCTGGTAAAGGACGCTCCCCGCCTTCACATCAGAGCCTTCCTGGAAGGCGCGCTTGAGGATGATGCCATTCACCTGGGGCCGGATCTCGGCCACCAGGAAGGGGGCGGTGCGCCCCGGCAGCTCGGTGGTCAGCGTGATGGCCTGGGGCTGGATGGTCTGGAAGGAGACCTCCATGGGGGGACGGGGAGGCGGAGTGGTCTTGCATCCGGTCAGCAGGATCCCGACCCCCAGGAGGCCGGTCGTTCCCAGCCAGGTCGCGTTGCGGTTGAACATCATGCATTCCTCCCTGCTTCAGTTCCCATGGGTGCGGCTCCCACCGTGGGGTCGCCTCCCGTCATTGCGGTCCATACGGATGCCGTAGCGTAGCGCCTCCGCCGGTCCTGGGGCCGGGGTATGCGCCAGCGGTCGCCCCGGACACGCCAAAAGCCCGGGCCCGGGTCTGGTCGGGCCTGGGTGTGGCGCTCTGGTGTCATGACCGCATTCGTCATACCGACCATGTTTGACAAAATGACAAAATTTGTCAAACTTTATCTCATGGCAGATGAACGAGACAACCAGATCCTCCAAGCGGCGGTCGAGGTCTTCGGACGCTACGGCTTCCGTCGCACGACCATGGGGGACCTGGCCCAGGCCGCGGGCATTTCCAGGCCCGCGCTCTATTTGCGCTACTGTTCCAAGGAGAAGGTCTTCGAGGGTGCCGTCCAGTTCTTCAATGACCGGATCCTCGATGAGATCCGGGAGGGGATCCCCTCCTGCGGGAACCCCCGGGACAAGCTCATGCTCATCATGGAGCTCTGGGTCTTCCGTCCCTTCGAGAAGATCTGGTCCATGCCCGACGCCCAGGAAGACATGGATGCCTGCCTGACTTTCGCCCGGGAGCGGATCCGGGCCTGCTCTGGCGCCTTCGAGGCGGAGATCGCCAAGGTGCTGGAGGAAGCTGTGGGCAAGGCGCGCTTTCCCATGGCCGACCCGGCGGAGCTGGCCCGCCTCCTGGGTGCGGTGATCCATGGCTTCCGGGCCACCCTGACCTCCCCCGAGGAGCTCCGGGAGCTCCTCGGGCACCAGGCTCAGCTGGTCCTCTCCGTGCTCGGCTACCAGCCCGGTGAGAGCACGATGAAGGGTGACCAGTAGAAGGGATTGGCATAGCCCGGATCTGAGATCACCTTGGGGGTCATCAGGAAGCACTCCCGGGCATCTCCTGTGAGGTTCCTGAAGGCGGCCGTGCCCTCGGGCAGGTCGCACATGACCCTGAACATGAATAGGGTCACGGGATCCTGTCTCACCCGGGATTAGCAGGTTGCGAAGTCCATGGGCCGGATGCGGGCGGATTCCTGGGGTGAGGGTCTGGGTGGGATGAGGGTGGCCTGGCGGGCCAGCTCAGGCCCCGCTGCCTTCCACCGGCAGGGGCCTCCTCCGGGCGACGAGGATGACCCCGGCACCGGTGAGGATATTGGAGATGAGGATCACCACGAAGGCCACATCCCGGATCCAGGCCCCCTCGGGCAGGCCCAGCTCCAGGGGGATGGCAGCCAGGACGGCGCTGCTGAGGCCCCGTCCGCAGAGGACGCCTCCCATCAGCCGCTCCCGGACCTCGGCCCCGCCCCCGACGGCATAGCGGAACCAGGCGACCCGCAGGAGCATGACCAGCAGGGCAGCAGCCAGCCCGGCCCCCAGGATCCTCAGGTCATGGATGCCCAGGAGGGTGCCCAGGTAGCAGAAGAAGGTCACTTTGAGGATGAAGACGGCTTCGTGGAGCAGGGCGGACTCGTTGGGGGTGAGCCCCTCAAGGCCCTTGAACTGGGCGGGCAGGAGCTTGGGGGCGATCTCGTCGAGGTTGCGGAAGACGATGCCATAGGCCAAGGCGGCGATGGCGCCGCTGAAGCCCATCCACTCCGTGAGCCCCGCCACCACCAGGAGCATGGCCTCCGAAGCGAAGCCCATCTTGGCGAGGGCCTGGAGCCTTGAGAGGACCATGGAGCCTAACAGGGCGGCCACGGATCCGATGATGGCGGCCCCACCGAGGGCGGCCACGAAGCGGCCGATGGAGAGCCCGATGTCCGCCTCCCTGGAAACCAGGGCCTGGGAGAGGCTCAGGACGGCCACGATGGCGGCCACGTCGCCCAGGGCCGACTCGATGGTGATGATGCTGCGCATCTGCGGCGAGAAGGGCAGGTGCTCCAAGAGCGGCAGGGCGACGGTGGCAGCCAGGGGGGCCAGCACCAGGCCGATGAGCCAGGAGGCGGACCAGGGGCGCCCGAAGGCGAAGTGGGCCAGCAGGGCTACGAGGACCGTAGTGGCCACCAGGAGCCCCATGGCGATTCGGCCAGCCGAGAAGGCATGGGCCCGGAGGTCCCTGAGACTCAAGTCCAGGCCGCCGTGGAAGAGAATGACAATCAGGGCGATGTGTCCGAAGAGGTGTTCGATGGAGCTGTTGCCGGTAGGGGTGATCCATCCTATGCCAGGCCCGATCAGGAGACCCAGGAGGATCAGGAGGAGTACGTCGGGCACCCGGTAGCGCCTGAAGACCTGCTCAAAGCCATGCCCAATGAAGAAGAGGAGGCCGCATCCGGCGACCAGGAGGGGGATGGAGAGGGACTCGTGCGCCATACTGCCTCATCGGTTCCTTCCGATTGTGCCCCAATCTGGATGGGAAGTTACCTCAGGCTAGCCTGAGGAGGCGGTCCAGTCTCGGGTCCAAAGGACGCTGAGGATCAAGCCAGGTATTGGTCATGGAGCCTCCTCTATCCTCGGGCAGATAGACGGTGAAGGTCTTGGGGTTCATGTTGCCCATCAGCTTGGCCACGGCAACCTCCCCGCCCCAGAATCCTCCGAAGGCTTCGGGGTGCGCGGTTTGCCACCAGTCAGTCTCCTTGGCTGCGAAGCGGCGCACCCGCAGACGTCCGCGCAGGATGATCGGGTGGTTGATCGTCCACGCCTGCCTCAGGCGCTCAGACTTCTTCTGTCAGGGATTCTGATATGCAGTGCCTTGCCATGCTGCCCTGGACTTCAGCTCCTGCGAGCCGAGGGTCTCCACCGTATCGATGGCACCCCCGTCCCTGGGTGGACAGGCCGCGATCTCTCCACGCCAGGACCGTCATGATCAGCATGGCTTCGATGCGAGGGATCGGGATGGTCAAGCCGGGCTGCACCTCAACTTGCATCGCGCTTTGAAGCCCCAGCTGGACGCCCTGCGCAGGCTGCACCGGAAGGGCACATTCAGAGAGGTGGACAGCTTCCACGGCCTGAGGCCCGCCAGGCTCGGCATCGCTCTGAGTGATCCTCTGCCGGAGGGCGAGGTGGTTGCTCCGCTGAGCCGGGAGCCGCTTTTTGGGTGTTTGTATTGTTATTAAATTGCACTGGGAAGCGTTGGGGGAACACTGGGAACCACGGGGCAGGGACGTCGAGATCGAGTTGGCCCGCTGCCAGGCTGACTTCCTGGACCGCATTGCAGTGGGGGAGGCCGGGCCCACCCTGATTCGCCAGGTGCTGCCCCAGGGGGGATGGCGGCTGATCCAGCGGATTCTCCAGCAGGCCCGGAAAAAGGGCGGCAAGGGGCTTTTCCGGAGGATCGAGCACACGATCTTCTGCGGGGGGGGGTGGGCTGGAGCTACGAGGAGGGGCCGGCCCTTCTGCAGGGGGCTATTCCGGGGACACCATGGCATCCAGCAGCGCATCCAGTGGGAGGCTGACCAGGGATGAGATCCGGTCGCTCATGGCGAAGGGCAGGATGAGCTCTCCGGCATGGATCAGGGCTCCGCAGCTGTAGACCACATTGGGGACATAACCTTCCCGTCCCTCCCCTTCGGGGGCCAGCAGGGGTTCTGGAAGGCGCCCAATCACCCGGGTCGGATCCTGGAGGTCCAGCAGGGCCGCCCCGATGCAATACCTCCGCATCGGGCCCACTCCGTGGGTGATGACCAGCCAGCCCGCAGAGGTTTCTATGGGTGATCCACAGTTGCCGATCTTCACGGACTCCCAGGGGGCGGCCGGGCGCAGGAGCAGTTTGGGGGCGCTCCAGTAGTGGGGATTATCCGAGAACATGATGAAGAGATTCTCGTCATCATGGCGGGAGAGCATGGCGTAGCAGCCGTCGATCCGACGGGGGAAGAGGGCCATGCCCTTGTTCTGGGCGGCGGCACCGTTCAGGGTCAGGACCCGGAAGTGACGGAAATCCGAGGTTTCGATTAGCTGGGGAAGGATGGCATGGCCGTTATAGGCCGTATAGGTGGCGTAGTAGAGCACGGCGCCGTCCTCCTCCACGAAGCGAACGAATCGGGCGTCCTCGATTCCATTGCTCTCATTGCCGGATACCGGGAAAATGCAGCGTTCACTCTGGTCGAGCTCCGGGGTGAAGTCCATCTCGTAGTTGGAATCCGCCAGCCACTGCACGCACTGCAGGGTGTTGGTGAGATTCCGGGTGATGGGGAGAGTCTCCCGGCGGACCCGGAGGACGCTCTGGTCGAGTTCACTCCGGGTGAAACTCTCCCCCAGATCCTCCATTACGGCGGCCGTGTGCCAGTTGTCGAAACCCATTTCGTGGAGTTTGACGATGAAGAGCGTCTTCTTGTAACTGGGGTTGGGGTTGATCTCGGGTAGGCTGACGAAGCGGGAGGGTGTATCGATGTGGACTGCCCCTCCGGCGTCGATGATGCCCGTGCGGAATTCCATTGAGGAGATGTGACCTTCCCCCGTGGCTCTCAGGCTCATCACGATACGCAGGCAGCCCTCCGGGATCCCCTCCTGGGAGGGGTGGGGAACCATGGATGGATTGAAGAGGGCTGCTGACTCCAGGGCGTACTCGCCCGAGAAGAGTGCTCCGATGAGGAGCTTTCGCCGCAGGGTCAGGGGCCGCTGGGTGAAGAGGTGAGGCTGCACCCGTTCGAAGTTGGCCAGCAGGGTGGACTCCAGGTCCAGGTGGCGAAATGCAAAATCCTGCCGGACCGAAGCCATTTCCCGATCCACTTCGTCCTCCCCCAGGGCCAGAGCCCGGCCGATGATGGTGGTGACCCGCTGGGAGTCCGGAGGGATGAATGGGCGGAGGATTACCCGCTCGCTGCGGGGCAGCAGCGTGACGTCGTGGCGGCGCAGGGGGAGAGGCTTCATGCGGTGTGGACCGGAGGGAACACGATCTGGTGCCGGGCTAGGCTCATCTCCACCGCGGAGAGGTGAAAGGCCAGGGTTGACTCTGCGCCCTGGTTCTCGTTGATCCGATCCGCGTGCAGGCCGTCGGAGCACCCGCCGGTGGTGGCGTCATAGAGGGCAAGACCCAGGTCGTTGCGCCCCAGGAACCATTCGAAGGCCCGACGAGCCTCCCGGGACCATGTGGCGTCCCCGGTGGCCCGATGGGCTTCCAGGCAGGCGGCGATCATGGCCTGGATCTCCACGGGTTGCTGATCAAAGTCAGCGTGGGCCCCGCCCCTCGGGTAGAACCCGTTGCTGCCGATGGGGCGGAAGTGGCCTTCCCGGGTCTTTTGGATCGAGGTCAGCCAGGCCAGGGATTTCAAGCCGATGGTCAGGGCATCCGGGTCGGGGATACTGCGGCCGCTGAGGATCAGGGCCTGACAGAGCCGGGCATTCTCATAGGTGGCGCAGGGCTCGAACCAGGGCCAGTGTTCGGTGGCGCAGGTCCGCCACAGCCCTGTGAGCCGAAGGGTCAACTCCGACTGGCAGTTCTGGATGGCGGGGCTCGCCGGGGAGGTCCGGAGGTATTCCTGGATGCCCAGGAGGGAAAAGGCCCAGGCGCGGGGGGAGGTGAATGCGGTGACCGCAGGGAGTCCGGATTCGAAAAGCTGGGCCGAGAGTTTCCGATGGCCGGCGTGCCGTGAGCGTCCCGCCCCGGTGCCCACCGCCCAGAGGGCCCGGCCATGACAATCCTCACTCCCGGTGGGTTCGAGCCAGCGCCGGTCATGGCTCATGAAGTTGCGGAACCGTCCCGTGGGTCGGTCAAGGGCCCCGGATAGGAAGGCAAGGTAACGGGTGGCCAGACGCTCAATGGGTTCCGCCGGTGGACGTTCACCCAACTCGTCCACCAGGGTGCAGAGGATGAAGGCCCGGGCGTTGTCATCGGTGCAGTAGCCCTCCTCGTAGTTCGGCACCGTGAAACGGGCGTGCTGGAAGATGCCTGTGCCATCACTCATCCGGGCCACATGGTCCATGGAAATCGGAGGGAGTTCGAAGGGGCGGCTGGCCAGGGTCCAGTCTGCGAAGGCCATGCGGGGCTGGGCCTTTCGATCGGCACCGGCGCGGTGGAAGGACTTGAGATAGCGCTGGGCAATGGAAGGCCAGATCATCTCCCGGCCCAGGGCATAGGCCCGTCTCCGGGTCTCCAGGAGTCTGACTGGGTCGTCCAGGTAGGCACAGACCGCTGCTGCGATGGCCTGGGGATCCCGGAAGGGCACCAGGGTGCCCCGTCCTTCCGCCAGGAGTTCCTGGGCGTGCCAGTACGGGGTGGAGACCACCGCTTTGCCGGCGCCGAAAACGTAAGCCAGGGTGCCGGATGTGATCTGGGCCCCGTTGAGGTAGGGGGTGAGGTAGATGTCCGTGGCCCCGATGAATTCCTTGAGATCCTCCAGGGAAACGAACTGGTTGAAGAAGATCACGTGTTCTTTTACACCGCAGTCTTCGGCCAGGCGTTCAAGGCCCAGGCGGTACCGCTCCCCCTCCTGGGCCACCAAGTGGGGGTGGCTGGCTCCCAGGATGATGTAGACCACATTCGGGTGCTGACGCACGATCTCGGGGAGCGCCTCAATGACGTGCTCGATGCCCTTGCCCGGTCCCAGCAGGCCGAAGGTGAGCAGAACCTCCCGCCCCTCCACGCCGAACTGGGTCTTGTAGGCCGCGGAGTCCAGAAAAGGCATGTCGTGGATGCCGTGGGGGATGATGTCCACCTTGGATGCGGGGACTCCATAGGTTTCCTGGAGGATCTCCAGACCCTTGTGGGCCATCACCACCAGACGGTCACTGCAGCGCACCAGCTCGTCCATCACCCGGCGCTGGGCGGTATCCGGTTCCCGGAGCAGAGTGTGCAGCGTCGTGACCACGGGCATCCGCACCTCCCGGAGCAGGGCCAGGAGGTGGCTGCCGGCGGGCCCGCCATGGATGCCGAATTCGTGCTGGACGCTGAGCACCCGGGCATTGCTGAAGTTCAGGAAGTCCGCGGCTCGCCGGTAGGAGTCGAGGTTCCGCTGATCCAGTTCGAAGCGGACCCTGGGGGGATAGGCATAGCCCTCCGCCCGGTCGTTGACCGCGCCCACATAGCAGAGGGATTGGGGTGAGGCTTCGGCCACGGCCTCGCAAAGGTCATGGGTGAAGGTGGCAATGCCACAGAGCCTGGGCAGGTACCCGCCGAGGAACGCGATGCGGTCGAGCAGGGTGGAGTCCATCGTCTGGCACCTCACAATCGCTGCAACACGCTTTCGCTGCACCAGGTTGTCTGGAGTGAGGTTAGCACGGAATGACTAGGGCCGTATAACCTCATGAACAGGTAAACATCGGTTCCTG
Organism: uncultured Holophaga sp.; assembly: GCF_963677305.1. Classification (GTDB taxonomy): domain Bacteria; phylum Acidobacteriota; class Holophagae; order Holophagales; family Holophagaceae; genus Holophaga. The sequence continues at coordinate 3,503,936 of NZ_OY781925.1, read as the reverse complement.
TAGTCAGGGTAAAGGCTATCAAAATGGGGATAGGGTGCTGATCCGTTGGGAGGTTCTTCCTCCTCGATGATTCAGCCCTTCTTGAGAGGGGTCGTCTTCCCCTCACGCATGCCCGGATAGGGGGGCAAGTTCAGCCCGGTCCACCCCGAATCAGGCCGATTCAGGAACGGGTTTTGAGCACGGTTTGAGCACGGGCCCAATCTGGCAAAAACAAATGCCGCTTAAATGCAAAAAGCCCCCTGATTTCTCAGGGGGTTGTGCTGGTAGGGCTAACGGGATTCGAACCCGTGTTGTCGCCGTGAAAGGGCGATGTCCTAACCCCTAGACGATAGCCCCATGGGGTGTGTGCTGGTGGGCCCAGCAGGACTCGAACCTGCGACCAACGGCTTAAAAGGCCGCTGCTCTACCGACTGAGCTATAGGCCCTTGCCGCGGACGGCGGGAGAAATCAGTTTGCCTGTGGTGGGGGCAAAGGTCAAGGAGTATTCCTGTGGGAAGCGCGGTGAGCACCCCTTTGCCCCGGCAAGACCTTGGCCTCTTTCTGGCCCTAGGCATGGCCGCCCGTGTGGCCGAGTGCTTCAGGGTTGAAACTGAAAAAAGTAAATCCTTTTTTGAAAAGGATTTACTTTTTGGCGGAAGGTGAGGGATTCGAACCCCCGATGAGCTTGCGCCCACGCTGGTTTTCAAGACCAGAGCCATCAACCACTCGGCCAACCTTCCAGGGTGCGTCTCTCGCATGCTCATTCTAGCGGGGGGCATTGCAGGGGTAAACCGCGGGGAGGGTGGGCGAGTATATGTGAGGTATCGCTACGCGATGTAGGCTGCAACCCCATTCCCAGGGAGACCATCCATGGCTATTCATTCCAAGATCCGGCGTTGGTCCGGCGCCTTCCTTCTGCCACTCACCCTCTGCCTCGCAGGTGGGGCCCTCAAGGCTGACGAGGGGATGTGGACCTATGACAATCCCCCGACGCAGGCCCTCAAGGCCCGCTACGGCTTCGAGCCCACCAAGGCCTGGCTGGACCATGTCCGCCTCTCCTCCGTGCGCTTCAATGATGGAGGCTCGGGTTCCTTTGTGAGCGCCGACGGCTTGGTGCTCACCAACCACCATGTGGCCCGTGGGCAGCTCCAGAAGGTCTCCACCCCCGCGAAGGACTACATCCAGAACGGCTTCATCGCCGGTTCGGCGGCGGAGGAGCTGAAGTGCCCCGACCTGGAGCTCAATGTCCTGGTCTCCATGGAGGATGTCACGGCCAAGGTCCAGGGGGCCGTCAAGCCCGGCATGGATGAGAAGACCGCCCTGGAGGCCCGCCGAGCCGAGATGGCCAGGCTGGAGAAGGAGAGCCTCAAGGCTACGGGGTTGCGCTCCGACATGGTCACCCTCTACCAGGGGGGCGAGTACTGGATCTACCGCTACAAGAAGTACACCGACATCCGCCTGGTCTTCGCACCCGAGCAGCAGGCGGCCTTCTATGGTGGGGATCCCGACAACTTCACCTTCCCCCGTCACGACCTCGACATGGCCCTCTTCCGGGTCTACGAGGATGGCAAGCCGGTCCACACGCCTCACCTGAAGTGGAACCCCAAGGGGGCGGCGGATGGAGACCTGGTCTTCGTCTCGGGTCACCCCGGCAGCACCGAGCGTCTGAACACCATGGCCCAGCTGGCTTTCACCCGCGACCATGCCTACCCCTTCTACATGGATATGCTCAAGCGGCGTCTGGCTGTCGTAAAGTCCTTCGCGGCCAGGGGGCCCGAGGAGGCCCGGCAGGCCGGTAGCCTGATTTTCGGGATCCAGAACAGCATCAAGGCCATCGGAGGTCGGCTGGAGGGACTCAGGGACAAGGCCCTGATGGCCAAGAAGGCTGCGGATGAATCCGAGTTCCGCAGGAAGGTCCAGGCGGATCCCGGGCTCGCCAAGGCCTATGGAGATGTGTGGAACACCATCGCCGAGGCTGAGCACTCCCAGCTCTCCCGGATCAAGGAGCTGAACTTCCGCCGGATGGGGGGCTACCGGCTTCCTGCCAATGTGCTGAGTCTGGTGCGCTATGCCGCCGAGACGGCCAAGCCCGATGCCGAGCGCATGGAGGAATACCATGACGCCGGGCTGGACTCCCTGCGCTTCCGCCTGGTCTCTCCCGCCCCCTTCTACCCCGGGTTGGAGGAGCTGCTGCTGGCCGACAGCCTCCAGCAGAGCCTGGATCAGCTGGGACCCCAGGATCCCTTCGTCAAGGCCGCCCTGGGAGGGCGCAAGCCCGCCGAGGTGGCCCACGAGCTCATCACTGGGACGCACCTGATGGATCCCGCCGCCCGGCAGGCCCTCCTGGAGGGCGGGAGCAAGGCCATTGCCGCCTCCACGGATCCTCTGGTGAAGTGGGTCCTGAAGGTCGATCCCCTGCTCCGGGAGATCCGGAAGTGGCACGAGGACAAGGTGGAGAGCGTGCTGGCCCCCGCCGGGGAGAAGTTGGGCAAGGCCCGCTTCGCCGTCTACGGCAGGCAGCTCTCACCCGATGCGAACTTCACCCTGCGCCTGACCTTCGGCACCGTGAAGGGCTACCCCATGAACGGCACCATCGCCCCCAGCAAGACCACCTTCTATGGGCTCTACGACCGCTCCGCCAGCTTTGACAACAAGGCGCCCTTCAACCTCCCTGCCCGCTACGTGGAGCGGAAGGGGAAGCTGGACCTCAGCACGCCCCTGGACTTCGTGGCCAGCTGCGACATCATCGGGGGCAATTCCGGTTCTCCGGTGCTGAACCGCGAGGGTGAGATCGTGGGCCTGATCTTCGATGGCAACATCGAGTCCCTGGTGGGGAACATGATCTACGATGACACTGCCAACCGGGCCGTGGCCGTGCACACCGCGGGCATGACCGAGGCTCTGGAGAAGCTGTACGATGCAGACTTCCTGGTGAAGGAGCTGATGGCCCAGTAGGCGGCCAGGTGCAAAAGAGAGGCCCCCGGAAGGGGGCCTCGTTCTGTACCGGCGTTCAGGGTCAGTGGGACTTGACCATGCCCTCTACGGTGGCGTGGAGCCGGTCGACCTGGAGGAAGAAGGTCTCCATGCGGGCCTGCACCACTTGAGGGAAGACCCCGCCGTCGCTCTCGATGGCCAGGAAGGGCAGGGAGGCCTGCTGTTCCAGAATCGCCTTCACCAGGTGGAGGTGGTCGGTGACGTTGACCTTCTCATCCCGCATGCTGTGGGTCAGCACGGCCTCGGCGATGCGGTTGGGCAGGCAGCCGAAGGGGCCGATGATGATGAAACCGTGGGTCTCGTCCACAATCTCATTCATGGCGGCGGCCACCGTGAGCACGGCGTCGCCTCCGGTGAAGCGGCCGGGAATGAGGTGCTCCACGCTCTTGATCATCTTGCCGACATTGACCAAGCGGAACTCGTAGAAGCCACTGGAGGCGAAGGCCCCTTTGATCTGGCGCTCGATGCGGTTCTTGACGAAGTCCTTGGCCAGGGAGCCCAGGCGGTCCATGAAGTTGGGCTGGGCCAGGTAGATGGCGTTCCGGTAGATGTACTCGGTGTAGTACATCCACTCGTGGATGGGGGCCACCTTGCAGATGATGTCGCGCTCGGCGAGGCGGTCCGCCAGGAACTGGGTGGAGAGGGGGTCGCGCCGTACGAAGATCTCGCCGGCCACGCCCACCTTCTTGGCATGGCGGATGTCCCCCTTGCGGGGAACAGCTGCCAGCCTCTGGGTGCCGGTGCGGAGGGCCTTCATGATGCCGTCCACGCTCTCCTTCTCCAGAGCCCATTCCAGGAGGGCCGAGACCCGGTGGAACTCCTCCAGGCCAGCCTCGCGGTCCTTGGAGAGCACCAGCACGGCGCTGTAGATGTCGTCCATGACATCGGCCATGAGGACAGCCCGCCAGGCGCGCAGCTGGAAGGGCTGGCCGAAGCCCGCGTAGCCATTTTCGCAAGTGAGGGAGAGGATGGCCGTCTGCCGGATCTTGCGGGTCCGCAGGAGTTGCCCGAGCTGGACTGTGTACTGTCCGAAGCGGCAGGGGCCCGCAGACTCGGGAAGGAAGAAGACCGTGATCTCGTCGGGGTCCTGGCGGGTCTCCATGTAGCGGAGGCAGGCTCCCATCACCAGGGTGAAGGGCAGGCACTCCTTGCAGGTGGAGTTGGCGCGGCCCACCTTGAGGTCGGGCTCACCTGGGACGGGCAGGGTCTCCGCCCTCATGTTGAAGTGCCGGAAGGTGGAGGCGATGTAGCGGGAGGCCCGCTCACCCATGCTGGGGATCACCAGTTTGACCCGGGGGTGGGTCAGGGGCAGGCGCTCTCCGTTGGAATCCACCACCGTGGAGCCCACCACCTCGGCCAGGCGGAAGCCGTCGGCCTCAACCTGGGCCTCGACCTTGCGACGCTGGATCTCCCGGTGGGAGGCCACGATGTCGAGGAAGGCCTCCACCCGGGTGTCGATGCCGGCATCGGCGGTGTGGCTGTCCAGCTCCAGGGTGAGGGAGGGCTTGTCGCCCATGATCTGGCGGAAGTAGCCCAGCAGGAAGCTGTCGGGGCCGCAGCTGAAGTTGGTGACATAGGCCGCGAAGAGCTGGGGATGGCGCTTGACCAGCTTGGCGGCCTTGAGGATGAGCTGACCGGTGGACCAGTACATGGAGCCCACGGGCTCCTCTTCGGCGTAGGCCAGCATGTCCAGGGAGAAGGTCACATGCCCGCGGGAGGCGAACTTGCGCGGGATGCCCATGTTGGTGCCCTGGGTGTAGGCATTGTAGGAGCGCCCGAAGACCACCACACCCAGCTGCTCTGGGTCCTGTTCCAGCTTGGCCAGAGCCTCCTGCCCGAGCTTGGCCAGCTTCTTGCCAAAGCTGCGCTGGGCGGCGATGGCCCGCCGGAAGGACCAGGCTACGGTGCGGCTGTCCACACCCAGGCTGGCGCCGATCTCCAGGAAGATCGGCCGGACACCCTGGAATCCCTGGCTGAAGTCCAGGATGGGGGTCATGAGCTTGAGTTGGCTGAGTTCAGGGAAGGCGGCCTTGAGGTAGTAGGGCTCACCCTGGGCCAGGGGGCAGACCACGCTCTCGGGGGCACCGTTCTCCACGAACATGCCCCGGACCTGGGGGAGGAAGATGGCATCGGGCTTCTGCCGGAGCAGGCTGGCCATGGCTCCGTGGGAGACCTCCGCCGGGTAGCAGAAGGCGGCACCCTGGCGGCTCACGCCATCGGCGTCCACGGAATCGGGCATGACGATCTCCATCCCCATCCCGGTGAAGAAGGCCGAGTAGAAGGGGTAGAGGGTGTGTGTCATGAACGATTTATTGACACCGACACGGAGAGGACGCTCAGGCCGCGGGTTGGGCTTGCGCTCCAGGAAGAGCAGGCGCTCGCGCTGGGTGATGAGGTCCAGGGCCTCGGCGTCGATGGTGCGGTTGCGGCGCATGTTGACGTAGCGGTTGCAGGAGCCCCCGAAGAGGTAGTTTTCGCCGTTGACCTTGACGCGCTGGATGCGGCACTTGAGGTCGCAGGCCTCCTTGCCGCCAGCGCAGGTGAAGGGCTCAAGGTATTCCACGCCGCGCTCAGCCAGCTCCGTCAGATTGAAGCTGTCCTCCTGCAGCAGGCCCAGCTCCAGCTTGCGCTGGACCTCCAGGGCCACGCCGTAGGCGCCCATGAGTCCGGGCTCGGGGGGCACGATGATCTCGCGACCTGTGAGGGCGGCCATGGCCACGGGAACGGCCTTGTTGTAGCAGACGCCGCCCTGCATGAAGACCTTGCGGCCGACTTCGCGGTTACCCTTCACGCGGTTCAGGTAGTTCAGGCAGATGGAGTAGACCAGGCCTGCGGAGATGTCCTCCCGGGTGAGGCCCTCCTGGATGGCGGTCTTGATGTCGCTGGCGATGAAGGCTGCGCACTGGTCGTTGAAGTTGGGGGGCTGGACGCCCCTCATGGCCAGGTCGCCGATCTCCAGGGTATCGACGCCCAGGGACTCCTTGGCGGCCTCCTCCAGGAATGATCCGGTGCCGGCGGAGCAGGCCTCGTTCATGGCGTAATCGGAGGCCACCCGGTTGGAGAGGTGGGTGTACTTGGCATCCTGCCCGCCGATCTCGAAGATGGTGTCCACCTCGGGGTCGAAGTGGGCGGCGGCTGCGGCGTGGGCGATGATCTCGTTGATGACGCCCTCGGTCTGGCCGTGGAGGCCCGCGATCTGGCGTCCGGAGCCGGTGACCCCGAGGCCCACCACCTGGATGGGCTGGTCGAGCTGCTTGGCCAGGGCCTGGTAGCACTCCTTGGAGGCGCCCACGGGGTCACCGTTGGTGCGCAGGTAGACCGAGGCCAGGATGGACTGGTCTGACTCGCGGAAGACCACAGCCTTGGTGGTGGTGGAGCCCACGTCCAGGCCCACGATGCAGCGGTCGCCGGACTGGACCTTGCCCCGGTCCAGCTGCTTCCAGATGACCTTGCCGGTGTGCTCCGCCAGGGGGGAGAGGAAGCCGAAGGGGGCCTTGCCCTGGGCGAAGATGTCGTTGCTGCCCTGGAATGCAGGCGCGTGGTCCAGGGCCCAGAGGGCCGTGCCGAGGGCTTCGAAGTAGGGGGCCTCCTCCGGGACCTGGACGTCTTCGAGTTCTTCCCGGAGGAAGGTGACCACGTGGGGATTCTGGGCTACGCCGCCCACGAAGAGCACCCGCTGGAGCTTGGCCTTCTGGAGAAGGGCGAGGATCTTGGAGGCGATCATATGGCAGAGGCCCGAGACCACCGAGCCCTTGGGTTCACCCTTGTTGAGGGCATGGGTGCAGTCGCTCTTGGAGAAGACCGAGCAGCGGCTGGCGATGCGGTAGGGCTTCTGGCCATCGCCCAGGCCCATGGCCTCGCCCATGCCCAGGCCCATGCGCTTGAGCTGCTGGAGGAAGAAGTCCCCGGTGCCCGAGGCGCACTTGTTGCCGGTGTGCACCGTGGAGATGCGCCCCGAGCGGTCCAGTTCGTAGACCATGAAAGACTCGCCACCGGCGGACACGATGGCCTGGACTCCGGGGTAGCGATCCTTCACGAATCCGAAGGCCAGCTCGACGGCCTCGGGTTCCGAGATGGAGGGCAGCAGGACTCTGCCCCTGAACTTGCGGCCCGTGATGGCGGTGCGCTGACCCCTGGCCTTCTCCAGGAGCCCTGTGAAGCAGCCGGGCAGGTCACCCTCATGGGAACGACTGCTGGCCTCCTGGATCCGGACCCCTTCGGGTCCCTGCTCGAGGACGACCATCCCAATGCTGGTGGCGCCGAGACAATAGCCGATGCTGTTGGAAATCACACTCCCCCCGGCAAATCACCGTCTGCTCTTGGACCACGATCCCTGGCCCGACGGTGTTCATTTCTTTTTTACATCATACCCTCTCCCGATGATCATCATGATGAATGGAGGTGGCCGGTGGCGACGTATCTCAAGTGCCGTGCCTGCGACTACATTGCCGAAGAGGGGGAACTCGGGGATGTGTGCCCGGTCTGCGGCCTGCCGAGGACGGTCTTCGAGCCTTACAACAAGAAGATTTCGGACCGGCGGCGCCTGATCACGGAGCAGCACCTGCACCCCATCGCCGTCCACCTGCCCCAGGTGCTGCTCCTGGCCTGCGTGGTCATGCCCATCCTGGCCCGCTATGCCCCCATGCCCTACGGGATGGAGTTCCGGATCATCGCCAAGTGGTCGGTGCTCATCCTGCCCATCGGGGCCATCGGGGCCTTCTGCAGCGGGCTTCTCGACGGCAAGGTGCGATTCAAGAAGCTGAGCCCGCCCCTGCTGGCCATGAAGATCCGGGTGGGGATCTCCTTCATGATCCTCTGCTTCGCGGATACCGCAGCCTACCTGATCCTGGGCTTCCATGGCATCGGCACCTGGATCATGGTGGTGGTCAGCATCATCGCCACGGCCTGCGCCATCTTCCTGGGGCGCACCGGGGCCCGGATGTTCAGCTGCATTCTCCCGGGGTGAATCTCCATTAAAGTGGACGGCTCGAACGGCCGAAGGTACGGTATGGGTGTACCGGAATGGAGCCGTCAGTGGGGGGAGCAAGCCTGCTGGCGGCTTCTGTCTGCTCTGCGTCACCCTCTGGAGTGCCTGTGGATGGGTCCCCGACGGGGGTGGCCCGCGTGTGGTCTGTTTCACCGTTCTGCCCTGTGGAGGGTGGAGCCTGAGAGGAGGGAACCATGGATACCTTCGATTCTGGAAAGATGGTCAACTTCAAGACCTATCTGAAGCCGGATCCCACCTACTACTTCGGCTGCGACATCATGGGGGAGCTTCCCACGCTGCTGAAGAGCTTTGTCTTCGACCGGGTGTTCTTCGTCACCAACCCACTCCTGCTGGACCTCTATGGCAAGGAGATTCTGGACCTGTTCGAGGCGAACGGCATCGTCCATGAGGCGCTGACCATCAAGGACTCGGAGAACGACAAGACCTTCAGCAACCTGGAGTACCTCTGCGAGGAACTGGTGGCCCGGGGCATCACCAAGGGGTCCATCGTCATCGGCTTCGGGGGGGGCTGCCTGACCAACATCGTGGGACTGGCCTCCGGCATGATCTACCGTGGCATCCGTTATGTGGAGATGCCAACGACCTTCATGGGGATCACGGACAGCACCCTGAGCAACAAGCAGGCGGTCAATGGCAAGCAGGGCAAGAACCAGTACGGGATGTACTATGCCCCGATCTTCATCTTCGGCGATACCAAGTACCTGCGGACCGAAAGCCTGGTGGGGCGGAAGTCCGCCATTGCCGAGGGCATCAAGAATGCCCTGATCAATGAGGTCGAGCTGCTGGACTTCTACGAGACCTGCCTGGACAAGGATCTGGAGAACCTGGATCTTCCCTCGATCACCGAGCTAGCCTACCGGGTCATCCAGTCCAAGCTGAAGATCCTGGCGGCGGACCCGAGTGAGAAGGGCTTCGGCATGGCCCTGGAATACGGGCACACCTTCGGACATGCCATGGAGTTCTTCTCCGACGGGCAGATCCCCCACGGCATCGCCGTGGCCAAGGGGATGTGCATCGCTGCAGAGCTGTCCCACGAGCTGGGCTACCTGTCCCGGGAGGAGGTGGACAAGCACTACTACTATTTCGGCAAGAAGCTGGGCCTCGACCTGACCATCCCCGAGTACATCAGTGTGGACAACATCATGTCCACGATCCTCGCGGACAACAAGAAGACGGTGAAGGGCGTCAAGTACGTGATGCTGGAGAAGTTGGGCAAGTGCCTGAACCCAGATGGGGATTGGCAGGTGTCGGTGGATCCCGAAACGGTCAGGAGGATCCTGACGGCCTACAAGAAGAAGCACCAGCCTGCGGCCCTGACGGACTCCTGGGACCATGGCAACATGGTCACCTTCGCCACCATGGTCTTCAAGTGCTTCGCCCAGGGCGATGTCTCCCTCAGCGCCCTCGAGCTGGCCAACCGCCTGGACACCAACCAGGCGACCATGGGGCGGGTGCTCACCAACCTCAACAAGAATGGCTTCCTGGAGCAGGATCCCAAGACCCGGGCCTACCGCTTCGGTCCGGCCATGGTCGAGATGGCCCGCGCCGTCTACCGGACCCTGGACGGCACCGTCACGGCTGTCGCTGCCTCCCTTGCCAACGCCCTCAGGACCAAGGTCGGTGAGCGGATCCATCTGGAGGTCGTCTCCGGGAACAACTTCTACCTCTCCTATGTGGCCGACACCCCTGAGCCCATCGGTCTCAAGATCGAGATCGGTGACAAGGTGATGCCCCATGCCCATGCCGGGGCCAAGGCCATGCTGGCATTCAGCCAGCCGGATGTGGTCGACTACTGGCTCGGCCAGGAACTCATGGCCTACACCCCCAACACTGTCACGGATCCCGATCGGCTCCGGAAGGTCTACGAGGGGATCCGGGAGACCGGGGTCGCCTATGATTTCGGCGAGTATCTCGAGGAGGTCAATGCCATCGGTGCGCCCGTCTTCGACCACAGGAACGAGCCTGTGGCGGCCATCCTGGTCGTGGTCCCCGCTTACCGGATGAAGGAGAAGGCCTGGAATCCCGACAGCATCGCCGCGCTGAAGGACACTGCCAACGCCATCTCCACTCAACTGCACAGCACCCGCAGGATCTGAGGCCGCCTGCACCACCTTGAACGATTTCGCCCCGCCAAGTGGCGGGGCGATTGGAGCCGCTTCCCGGGATCGAACCGAGGACCTTCCGCTTACAAGGCGTAATGTCCTATCGTTTAACTGTTGTTTTGCTTTTATTTGTTTTGTGTTTGTCTGATTTTTGGGGACTTGTGGGGGACTGCTGTCCCTCGATCTGGTCCGTGAACCCCATAGCCTCAGCCGCCTTGGCCTGGGCGAGGATCTGGTCCTTGGGCCGCTGGACGATGTAGCGCATGGTGGTGACGAGGCTCTTGTGTCCGAGCATCTGCTGGATCTGGCCCGGCGGGGTGCCGATCTCGTAGTGGGTGGTGGCGAACACAGCCCGGAGGCGGTGGGGACTCAGGCCATGGACCTTGAGCAGGCCGGCGCAGCGGGAGCATGGCTTGCGGGTGAACCCGGCGTCATGGGGGTGCTCCACCCCGTTCTCATCCCGCCTCTCCGGGATGATCATGCCGGTCTTGGGCTTCTTCCTGGCCTGCCAGAGGGCCAGGAGGTGCTCCATGAGCCAGAGTGGGATGGGGATCTCCCTGAGCTTGCGGCTCTTGGATCTGCCCACGATGTAGATCTGGCGGCGTGCATCGACCCACTCCCAACGGGCCGTCAGGGCCTCGTTTTCCCGCAGGCCCAGGCCAATCATCAAGCGCATGGCGGTCGCGCTGTGGGGCCAGCGGTCTTGTTCGTCGCGCAGGTAGTCCTCATGTCCGGACCGGCGATACATGGCCTGCCAGCCGCCATCGTCGGCGTGGCTTAGGAAGGCCTGCACCTGCTCAGGCCAGATGATGGCCCTGGGGTCCTCCTGGGGCTTCAGTGGTTTGAGCCGGGGGGCCCTGGGGAGGTAGCGGGGGACGCCCCAGTTCAGCAGGGCGTGGAGCAGCTTCAGGACATTGTTCGCGCCGCCCTCGCTGCGCCTGGCGTCGGGTGCGTTCAGGTAGATGTTCCGCACCCGCTGGAGGGCGATCTCGTCGATCTGACCCACCCGGGTCTGGAGGAGATCCACGGCATGGATCTGGACGGCTCGCCGCACATCCTCGATGTGCTTGTCTGTGACCTGGCGCTTCTGGGTGGCCTCCCACTCCTCCCAGAGCTCCTGCAGGGTAGGGGAGTCGGAGGGCAGCACCATGCCGATCTCCTTGGCAGAGAGCTGCTCCTTGAGCTTGGCGACGTAGCCCTCGGCCAGGGTGCGGGAGCTGGACATGCCGGTGTCGCCGTTGTGCTTCTTCCCCCGGAACCTGAACTCGTAGTGCCAGGTTCTGGTGCGGTCGGACCAGTAGAGGCCCTTGCGGACATTGGTGCTGGGCATGGGTTTACTCGTCGTGCCATCCGTACATTTTCTGGAGGGCGCCATTTGCTGACTCTTTGATGAATCGCTGGGGCGTCTGTCCGAGCAATAGGGTGATGCCGGTGGCCACGCGGTAGAATGATCCGGTGGCGACCAGGTTCTTGGATTTGACCTCGAACAGATTCAGGGAGATGGCCAGTTTATCTCCGTTGGCGGTCAGCACCGTGGCATTGTCCTCCCAGAGGGTGATATCGGCACTCAGAACGTATCCGCAACCCTTGGCCTTGGCTTCCTGAAATGCCGTGTCCATGTCACCTGCCCATGAGCTTGGCTTGGTGAATACCACGCCATGGGCATTGAGCGTTTCGCCCAATGCGCTGGAGAGAGCATTGCCTGATCCGATGGCCTGAGGGTACCCGGGCTCCTGACCATCACGGACACTCATGATGAAGACCTTCTCGGTCGGTGACACTGTCATGCCCTGGATATGGCCGCCTCCAGGTTCGGATCTTGGGATGGAGCAGCTGATGCTCCCGAGGGCTACAGCGGTCATGATTGCGGCGATTATGGACTTCATCTCTTTCCATCCTTTATTGTTTAATGGCTGAGCCATTGACTATCGCCGAGTGCCCTTCGAGCTGAGCCTTGACCTCTGACAGTGATTTCTGAACATCGATGTAGATTGGTCTGCCTGCTCCGATTTCAACGACCGACTCGTGTGGAGAGTCGGGATTAGATGCCCAGGCCATCCGGGCAACCACGCGGGTTTCCCCATCGCGTTCGACCAGTGTGAGGGTGAGGCGGACCTCGGGGTAGGGATCGCGTCCACTACCGAGCAGCAGCACGGCCTTGGTGCTGGTATCACGCCTGGCCAGAACGATTTGGAATGAGTCTGATTTTTTGACAGACCACTGATTGGTAACACCTCTATCGACTAGCGCTTCGGCCACGGTTGTCTTGGGAGCTGCGATGGTGACCTCCGGGAATCCCGAAGCGGTTGGGAGGGGTCGGGGAGAGGCACACCCCAGCACGATGCCTAAAGTGATAACCGCAGAGAAGATAAACCGCATGTTCCCTCCATATGTGTGGGGCGGGTAGCTATTTCCTCATGTTCAGCTTCGCCATTTCCTCAAGTGCCCACTCCTTGGTGGGGTCTTTCTCTTCGCGTTTGGATCTCTCGATGAGGGCCTGCAGGACTTCGTTCAGCCGGTGGCCGTCCGGCCCAATTCCAAGTGGAAGGACTGCGAGCACCAGCGCCTCCAATGCCGCAGCCATCCGATCGGCGTCTTCACCATTGGCAAGCGCGCCGAGGACTGTGTAGGGATCGACCTTCTCGTTAACGGTCAGCCTAGGATCATCGCCGATCCCAGATCGAAGCCACAAAGGTGAAACATTCAGCGCTGACGCTAGCTTGTTGAGGTCTTCCTCGTTGGGGTTCGAGGTGGTTCCGCTCGCGATTCGGTAAACCATCGTGTAGTGAACGCCCGCGATGGACGCCAGCTTTCGCCCGCTCAAGTTCCTGAGCTTCATGAGGTCTGAAAACCTATCTGCCAGTGTTTCCATTGATTGCAACAATTCTAAAAAAACTCCGTTGACTGGAGGTGCTGATGGTTTTAGATTTGTTTCAGAAGGCATCCGATGTTTTTGGTTTTGTTTTGTGGAACCATGAGGTGAAGCCTAATGAAACAGAATACACCACCGCGCAACGAAAACGCCCAGGCCTGGAGCCCGTGCGAGATCCGCGCGGAACTCATGCGCAAGGGTCTGAATGGAACAGATGTCGCTGGTGAGAATGCCACGCCCCAGGCTGTGAACCTGACGATCAATGGGCGTCGCAAGAGTCTCCGCATGCGATGCCTCATTGCGAAGGCTGTCGGGGTGCCCGTAACGGAGATTTGGCCCGACGCGAGGCCCACGAAACAGAGTGCACCTCCCTGCGACAAAAAGCGACGGGGATGGAGCCCCAATTGGATCCGCGGTGAGTTGATCAAGAAGGGGCTCGACGGCGCCGCCATTGCCGCACGAGAGGGCGTGACGACACAAGCGATTAGCCTTGTGATCCTTGGAAAGCGCCGCAGTTTCCGCCTCCGCTCAGCCATTGCGGCTGCCCTGGGGATCGAGGTCACGAAGATCTGGCCGGACGCGAAACCCCGGAAGAGCGCTGCCTGAGTTCTGATTCGATTCCGTCTCATCGCGAGGTCTCCATGTACAAACTTGCATCAGTCATCCGTCGCCTGCGGAAGGCTGAGGAGGACATCAAGGCTGCGCTGCAGGCGATGCATCGTGGGCCTGGCGGCATGCCCCGGGATGTGGTCTATGGCGGCCTGGGGATCGGCAAGGATCTCTACAACAAGTGGCTCAACCAGGACGAACTCACCCGGCTGCCACCCCTGATGATGTTCGTGGCCATCGGCGGTATCACGGATGACCCCGGACCACTGGAGGCTCTGGCCCGCCACTATGGCACTGGCTACCGGGTGGTCCCTGCGGATGGGTCAGGGCATCCGCAGGAGCGTGGGGCGGTGGAGGACGGCGTGAAGATCCTTGCCGACCACGCCGGGGTGGCTGGTGCCCTCAGTGCCCGCCTGGCCAAGGACTTGGACGATGGCGTCTCTCCCGAGGAGGCCTACGCCGATCTGGAGCTGGCCGAGATCAACATGGTGACCGCCCAGAGGACCTACCAGCGCCTCCGCCGCATCGCGGCGTCGGGAGGTCTGCTGTGATGCCCCGCCGAGGTCGGCCGCGCAAGCCGGTGGTGGATCCCTCCACCCTGGAAACCCTCACCATCCCCGAGGCCATGGCCTACTGCCGGAAGCTCGGACGCAGCATGTCCCGACCCAAGCTCATGGGTGCAGTTCTGCGGAAGGACCTCGCGGCCTACGAGGACCACCTGCACCACGACCGGAATGGTCACCCCCTGCTGGTCTTCTACCGGAAGGATCTGGAGGCCTGGCTCACGCGGGAGCTGAAGCCGTTCCAGCCCAAGCGGGTCTCGACGCTCATCTCGGCCTAACAAAAAGGGCCCGTAGCCGCGGGCCCCAACTCCAAAGGAGTGATCAATGCACCACCAGCATGAACTCAAACCCACGATCCCGCAAGGGGAAACCCCCGAGCAGACCCTGGCCAGCATCAAGAACCGCCTCAGCGCCGCTGTGGTGATGGCCGAGGAGCCCGGCACCCCCACTCTGCCCCTGCTGCAGCAGCTGCAGGAGCTGATCCAGAGCGCCGCCGCCAAGACCTCGACATTGAAGGTGAGCATCTACCGCCAGGAGGTCTGCCGTGGGTAGAACTCAGAAATCCCCCCCCCTCTACAGTTGGGTCAACGCACCGATTGGATGGTGGTTGAAGGGGCCTCGGGGTCGTCGGTTGGCCCATGTCTGGCCCGGCTTGAATGGAACCTGGTGGGGCAGTGCGTTGGGAGACGACGGGTTTGCAACCGGGTCCCCCTCTCGATTCGCCTCCCAAGATTCAGCCCTGGACCACTTTCGTGCCCAGTTCATGCCTGCGAAAGAGGGGTGATACATGGCTGATCCCATCTATGCCGCCGCCGACCTGATGGCCCAGCGCCTCCGCCTCATGAAGAAGACCCAGGACCAGGCCCGTGACCGTCACGACGAAGTCGTTGAACTCCATGTCGACGAGATCTTTGAAGAGGGTGACGCCGCGGCCCTGAGGACCTACGAAGAGGCCATGGAGCAGGTCATGGGCCGTGAGATCCCCCTTCTGCCGGAGGCCATATGACCCCCGAACCCTCTCTCCACGGCAAGACCCTGAGCCAGTGGAAGGCCGAGCTGGCCGACCACAAGGCCAAGCGCCCCTCCAACCTGGAGGTGGAGAAGATCCGCCGGCATGCCCTGCGGACCGAATCCATCCAGAACGCCATCGACATCCTGGAGAACAGCCAGCGCGGATCCTGGCGGGCGGTGGAACATGCACAGTGAACTGCTGATCGCCCACCCCGCGCCCCTGGAGTATCGGTTCCCGGAGGGCTGGGAGATCGTCTGCCGGGTCTTCGGCGAACAGCCCTGGGAGGCCAAGAAGGACACCCGGATCCTCTGCGCCAAGACCGAATGCGAGCTCTACCACCTGGTGGTGGAGAGCGAGAAACGCCGCGGCTTCGACTGCCGCCACAAGAGGAAGCGCCATGATGCCTGAACTCGCCCTCGAACCCTCCCAGATCATGGCCATGGGGCAGGTCTACCGCTGGCACACCCGCCGGGTGGCTCGGACCCAGAACATCCTGGAGCACAGCGCGGCTGTTGCCCTGCTGGCGATCCACCTGGCCGGCCCGGAGATCAGCGAGAGGGACCGCGCTGACCTGCTCCACTGGTCCCTGGTCCACGACGCCCACGAGGCGGTCTACGGTGACACCCCGTTCCCGGCCAAGCGGCTGCTGGAGGACCAGGGGATCCGCATCGACCAGCACTGCCAGGAGCAATTCTGGGGGCAGGATCCGACGATGGACATCCCCATGGGTCTGCTCTCCCTGGTGGATGCTGCCGACACCCTGGAGGCGGCTCTGTGGGCCCGCCACCATGCCCCTGAGATCGCCGTGATCGTGGCTGAGCAGGCCCTGGAGAAGAGCCGAGAGCTGACGCCGGAACAGGCTGGGCGGCTCATGCAGGCGCTGGGGAGGCTGGCATGAAGAGCCCGGGCCAAGCCGTCTACGCGGTGTGGGATGTGGAA
The DNA here is from genome assembly GCF_963677305.1 of uncultured Holophaga sp. Taxonomy (GTDB): domain Bacteria; phylum Acidobacteriota; class Holophagae; order Holophagales; family Holophagaceae; genus Holophaga. The sequence goes on along the minus strand of NZ_OY781925.1, from coordinate 3,487,858 downwards.
ACCACTGGCCTAAACCCTGCGGTGGATGGGGTGGTGGAGGTCGGCCTGGCCATGGTGGCCCGTGGCGAGGTGATCCTGCGGGCATCCCTGCTGGTGGACCCCGGCATGCCGATCTCCCCGGAGGCTCAGGCTGTCCACGGCATCAGCGATCTGGATGTGGCCGGGGCACCCTCCCTGCAGGAGGCCCTGGAGACGCTGGGGCAGCTCATGCCCGTGGCGCCGGACTTCTATGTGGCCCACGGGGCCGCGTTCGACTCGGCATTCCTGAGGCTCAACCAGCGGCCCTGGATCTGCACCCTGAACCTGTCCCGCCAACTCTACCCCGGGCGCACCCACCGGCTCATGCCGCTCTGCCGCGAGCTGGGCCTGCAGGTGGGTGAGGCCCACCGGGCCGAGGGGGATGCGGTGGCGGCTGCCCGGCTGCTGGCCGAGATGATCTCAGCCCTGCCGGAGCTCGTGGCGGCTGAGGATCTGCTGGCGGTGGGAGGTGCAGCATGAGCGAGTGCCCGACCTGCGGAGCCCCTGCGTTCTGCACCGACTGGAATGGGTGGCAGCACATGCCCAGCCAGGACGAAGCGCTCTCGACCCTGGCACGCCTGGAGGCGGTGAATCAGCTGGAAGAGATCAAGGCCCAGCGCATTGCCGTTCTCGACCTGGTCCGCGAGGCGGGGGATTGCAACCTGCTGGGACGGGCCGGTGAAGTCCGCGAGCGGCTGGCGAAGGCCGCTGTGATCCTCCAGAAGATGGGTGAGGGGAGGGCGTGATGGCCAGGCCTGGACTCCTCCAGCATCGGAAGTTCCGGCGCCTATGTCGGATCCTCGGAGGGCATACCTCCATCGCGCTCGGGTCTCTCGAGATGATCTGGACCTCCTGCTATGAGAACGGCGAGGAATTCCTGGGCGATTCCGAGGATGTAGAGGCGGCGGCCTGCTGGGAGGGGACGCCTGGTGAACTCACCCAGGCCCTCCTGGCCGCAGGTGGGGATGACTCCGTTGGATTCATCGAGGAGATCCCTGATCGCCCCGGGAAGTACCAGGTCCACGATCTGTGGCACCACGCCCCGGATTATGTGCAGAAGCGTCGCCGCAGGGAATCCGCACGGCGGTCAAAGTCCGACCCTTGTCCGGACATCGACACCACAACGGCTGACGATGACCGGACAGTGACCGGACAACGGACGGACAACGGACGCCGCATGGCGGTCGTTGACTGCCATACACGCGCGCAGAGTGGGGTCACTCCCGCTCCCGCTCCCGCTCCCGCACCCGCTCCCCAAAAAGATGCTTGCGCGGAGCTGGGCATGCCCACCTCCACGCCGGACGATTCCCCCCTGGTGGCGGAACTGCCGTGTGTAGGTCATGGGGTGAACCGCTGGCGGGTCACCGAGGCGATGCTGGCGGACTGGACCCAGGCCTTCCCCGGGGTCCCCCTGCGCCAGGAGGTAGAGCGCATGCGTCTCTGGCTGGAGGGGAACCCGAAGAGGCGGAAGACCTACCGGGGTATGCCGAGCTTCGTCCTGTCCTGGCTGGGGAGAGCCCAGAACATGCCCGCCCGTGGGCATCCCCCGGCTCGGTCCACCAGCCGCGCAACCTCAGCCGACCAGGCATTCCTCGACCAGCTGGACGCCATGAATCCCGGAGCGTGATATGCATTCCCGAACCCTTGAACTGCTGGCCAGCATCGGACTCGGGCGCCGTGAGATGCGATCCCTGGAGCTGGCGCCCCTCTTCGACCTCCCCTCGCCTCGTGATCGAGGATTCGGACTCATCGGCCCCACAGGGACAGGCAAAACCTGGAGGCTGGTACAGGCTCTCGGCACTCACCTGGATGGCATCGTGATGGCTAGCGAGGACCCGGCCAACGCATATCGACCGCTGAACTATGCCGAGTGGGTGAACTGGCCGGATGCGGCCGAGAAGATCAAGGGCATGGTGGCCAAGGGCTACCACGCCGACATCGTCGATCTGGTTGAGTCCTGGGAAACCTGCGGGCTGCTGTTCCTGGACGACCTCGGGCAGGAACGTGTGACGGGCGAGAACGACTACTCGCTCGGGGTTGTCCGGTCACTGCTGGACCAGCGATATCGTGCCGATCGTCCGGTCTACTGGACCTCGAACCTGGGGCCCAAGGACCTGGTGGGCATCTATGGCGCTCGCATGGTCAGCCGGATGAAAGAGGCCTGGCCCTGGACGGTGGTGGAACGGAGAGACATGCGTCTGGCAGGGGGTCCGGCATGACCTTCTACGACCAGGCCATCGGCTGCAAGCTCGGGAACCGCTACTCCTACCCCGATGCCACCCCACGGGAGTGGAACGGTGCAATGTGGTCCCGAACCCACCGAATGCGCTGCCCGGTCTGCCAGAACGAGTTCTATGGGTGGCAGCCCGAAGACCGCCCATTCGAGCCCTACCGCAACCCGGCGGGGCTGAGGGGCACCGATGGGGGGCGGCAGACATGCGGCCACCCTGTCTGCGAGAAGACCGAACGCCGCAATCCGGGACGGACTGCGGACTATCCCGTCCTGCTCGGCAAGGCCGAGAACGGCGGAGACCCATTCATCCGGCTCTGAGCCCGAAAGGAGACCCCATGCAGCTTGAACGACGCAAACCTCGCCTCTGGTTCCTGCCCCGGGTGCTGTTCATCGACCTGGTGGACTGGTGGGACCGCTGGCGGTTGTCCCGGGTGGAGCCCGAGGTGGACTGCACGGCCTGCGGCCCGGTCCGTGAGCGGGATGCCATGGTCAAGTCCATGACGCCGGGCGCGGATGGCATCTGTCCCGTCTGCCACCGGTGGGTGGACGGCGGGCGCAGGCCTCACATGGCGGGGTGCATCGCGGGCCGGTGGACCAGGGGTCGGGTATGAAACGCTCTGAGATCATCGTGGGTCACATCTACGCCGGAGTCAGCGGGCACACCCGCAAGGTTCTGGAGGTCGACGGCGACCGGGTGCGCTACGAGGTGGTGGGTCGCCCGGACCCCAACGCATGGACCCGCTACGCCAAGGCATCCCTCCCCATCGGGACCAGGCGCTGGATGGGCATGTGGGCCTTCCAGGGGTGGGCGCAACGGGGGGTTGAGGGAGATGCGACCCATGCATGACCTCCCTCCATTCGGCCATCGTGTTGTCGGCATCCGGAAGGATGGCCGCAGGCTCATCGTCTTCCGCCGGGCCATGCCCCGGGGTGGGTGGGCTTGGGGCCAGCATTATCGGCCCAGGAACCTGGCGCCGGAAGTGATCGTGAAGTGGAAACCGTGGAACAACGTGTAAACCAGAGGAGACACCGTGACCATCACTGCCCAAGAGAAGCTGAACGGATTGGTGATTCGCCTGCAGCGGAACCACCAGGACGGCAACACCAGTGCGGCGAGCGTGACCAAGAGCGAGATCCGCAAGCACTGTCGCGAGAATGGCCTTCCCCTCCCTGAGGGGGTGCCCGATACCTCTTCCCCGAAGGCTGATGAGACCCGCCCGGCGTCGGCCCCTGCCGGTGGAGGCATCATGGAGCTGCTCCAGGTCACCGCCGAAAAGGATGACCTGCGGGAGCAGCTGAACCGGACCCGGGCCGAGCTGGAGGCCTCCCAGCGTATGGCGAATGACAAGTCCGAGATCGCTGAGCGCTACGACCAGTTCCTCAGCGCTCTGGAGGAGCTCTTCCCCGAGGCCGAGGACCGCCCGGCACTCCTGGAGTCGATCTCCGATTACCGGAAGTCCGGGGATGCGGCGATCGCCAGGGTGCAGGAGATGGAGGCCGAGATGGCTGCCCATCGCTCATTCGACCGCAACCTGGACGATCACACCAATGCCCTGGTCGAATCGCTGCAGGCCCAACTCTCTGCCTCTCGCCAGGCCTGTGAAGTTGCCAGCGGACGGGTGATGGACCTGGAAGCGGAGCTGGCCCGCGAGGCGGATCAGCGGAGTGGGCAATGCGCTCCCGCTCTCGGGCCCGGCGTCTATGCCGCGGATGAGGTCCATGCCTTTGCGGCGGGATTCCGTGGTGCTGGTCTCCTCCTCGCCCTCTGCCCCGATGCGTTGTCTTCCGAGGCTTTGAATGACATCGGCCAGCTGTTGCTGACCCAGGCTCACGCGCTGAGCTGCTATGGAGACAGCCTGGCCCCCCAACAGGAGGACAACGATGCTGCATGAACTCAGGATTTTGCCGGCATTATTCGAGGCTGTACTCGAGGGCAGGAAGACATTCGAGATCCGGGAGGACAGGGACCGGGGATTCCAGGCCAGTGACACCGTGGTCCTGATGGAATACGACGAGCGCAGGTTGGCCACCGAGGACCACCAGCGATTCACCGGTCGGCAGGCCGAGTTCCGCATCGGCTACGTCAGTGCATTCGGACAGGCGCCCGGGTATGTGGTCTTCTCCCTGCTGCCCCTGGAGCGGCGGCGGGATGGGGGTGAGGCATGACTGACCGCATGCACCCCCAAGACCTCCGGGCTCACCTGGCCGTGGAGTTCTACCACGATACCAACCACGACCGGGACGCCATGGCGCGGGCTATCGAGAGCGCCGACGAGCTCCTGGATGCCCTGGAGCGCACCCCCGTGCCGAACCATATTCCCGACGCCGGGGAAATGGTGGCCAAGCTGGAGCAGACCGAACGTGAACTGAATGATTACAAGCTGGCCCTATCACAGACCGAGGGGGAGTTGAGCAAGGCCGAGGCCCGTGTGAAGGAGCTGGAGAACGAGCGGCATCACTTCAAAGAGGCCGGTGCCAAGGCCACGGAGCAATGCGTCCAAGAGGCTACCGCAACCCTCCGCGCCCGTCTCGCAGCCTACGAGGCTGCGGGGAGCGTGAAGGGGTGTGACAAATGCATCCTCCAGCTCAAAACGATGCCTGACCTCATCTCCGAGCGGAACGCCGCCATTTCCAGGGCAGACGCGGCAGAGGCCGAGCGGGACAGGCTGCGGGAGGAGCTGGAGAAGAAGTCCTCTGCCGACACTGCGGTATGGTGCCCGGAACACGCCCACCTGATGGACTACGAGGGTCACTGCCCTGAGTGCGAGATTCGGTCCGTTCGCGCCGCCGCCCACCAGGAGGGAGCCGAGAAGGAGAGGGAGCGGCTGAAGCCGTGGGCCAGGCACGATGAGGGATGTGGGGCGCTGACCATGCTCCTGAAGACGCAGCCAACCGAAAGCGCTTGCACCTGCGGGCTCCGCGAAGCCCTGGAAGGGGGGAACCATGAGTGAAGTCGAGAGAGTTTATTTCATCGCCGGGGGCCGTTCCCTGGAAGCCGTCAAGGCCTGGGACGCCCTGCGCCAAGCCGCGATGGGAGCCTTTGCTGCATTCTTCGATAAGGCTGGCATCACGAAGGCAGAGGGGACTAGGACCGGGCACATCTTCTACACGGAAGGCCAAGCCGATCCCCTGATTCCAGGCTTTCGTCACCCTGCCCGGTCCTCTGGCTGGATCTTCGACCGGAAGACGCCTGAAGGTAAAGCCCTGGCCGAGGAATGGGCTTCCTTCTATCTCCCCCACGCCTCTGACCTGGAGGTTGGCGTCTCGCCCGTGATGGCTGGGATGAGGGTCCATTTCGCCGTGCCGGAGCTGGTGGGTGATGCCTGGGTGCTGTCCTGCCCCTGCCTGTGTGGCAAGCCCAAGCCTGAGCCCTTCGACTCGACCCCCATCAAGACCTCTGAATACTGGGCCATGAAAGAGGCCAGCGAAGCCCTGGAAGGGGGGACGAAATGAAGAAGCTCCGCGACGAGTTGGTGGCGCTTATGCCCGGGTACAAATGGACCGTCCACAAGGCCATCGTCAAGGACCAGAGGGTTATCACCGCTACCGGGACCACCGCTAGCGGGTCCAACCGTACGTCTACCCTCCAGGTAGACCGGCGTGTCGATGCTGGACAGGTCAGCTACACCGCGAGGAGCGCTGGCTACGGGACCCGTGCCAAATGGCTGGCATCCGCTGACGGCAGGACTCTAGCCCAGGCCCTCCAGAATCTTCAGGACCACTACGAGGGCATGGCCTCCAAATACAGTGCCCATGCGGGTGCTCTCCAGAAGGGGCGCAGAGCCCTGGGGGGTGAGAAGTGAGAACCGCCATGCGCCCCCGCTACTATTGCGACCACTGCGGCAAGGGGACCGGCTCCCCGTCCTTCATGCGCCGCCATGAGCCCAGCTGCACCGCCAACCCCGCCAGGGTGTGCCGGATGTGCGGCAGCGCCACCCCGCCGCCCGAACTGGTGGACATCCTCCTGCGCCCCGGGAACGCCCTGGAGGACTGGAAAGCCAAGATGGACGACCTGCGCCGCGAGACCGATAACTGCCCCGCCTGTATCCTCGCTGTCATCCGGCAGAGCAGGGTCCAGGCTGGGATGAATGAGCCTGACGAGGAAGGCTACCCAGACAACTCGGACATGACCTGGGACGGCCATACCCTGGGATTCGACTTCAGGGCCGAGAAGAAGGAGGCCCTGGCCGACCTGGATGAACGGAGGGCTGAACACTATGCCCACCGGACCCTCCCCGAGCCCCCAGCCCAGGAGGCCCAGCCATGAGCGCACCTGAATACACCATCCGAACCATCCAGGACATGTCCCAGATCCCGCTGGGCCGAGTCGACGATTTTCTGGCGGATCTCCGCCAGGCCATCCTCTGCAACTCATTCGCATCCGTGGTGCGCCCCGACCTGAGAGCCTCATTCGTCCTAGACGAGTTTGTCTGGGTGGATGACGGGGAGCATGACCTCCTGGAGGTCTATATCAACGGTGAGCTGGTGTTCAGGAAGGAGGCCCAGCCATGAGCCACAACCCCAACGCTGTTTGCACGGCCCACGGACTTCCCTGTGGAGATCTGGAAGACGCGATTGTCCAGCGCGACCGCTACCGGGATGCGCTTGGAGAACTCATCTCCTGTGTCTTGACCATCAAGGCCAACAACACACCCGATTGGATGGCCTACATCGCAGAGGAGGTTAATAGGGCCGCCGAGGCGATGGGCGATGCTGATCGTGTCCAGGTGGCAGGGGACGGGTTGTGTATCATCCGCGCCGCCAATGAGCAGACTACCCTAGCTCCAGACGTGATCAACACCCCTGGGGCAGATGCATTGAGCGAGTGGTTCAGCCTCAGCTATGCGGGGTTCCTGACCATACCTCGGGTGCTCATGGAGGCTATGCCGGACGTCTGGCAATGCAGAATGGCGGCCCTCCTCAACGAGTATTCCGAAACGTGGACCGAGTGGCCCGCAGGCATGAGTAGTCGGGTCCAGATCCTGGTGGACGGGAAGCTCGTCAGAACACCCGACTGGATGAAGAACTACCGTCACCCGGACGAGAGAGCTCTGGAGACACTGAAAGCTCCAGCGTCAGTCCTCCAGGGGCAGAGGGGAGAGGCGTGATGGCGTCTAAATATGGCCCTAGATACTGGCCAGAGAAGCGCCGTCTCCTCTACCAATACATACATCGTCAACCGTTATGGTTTGTGGTGGTGATGGCCCCATGGATCCTGTGGTGGTTTGTTCGCGATGTATGGGAGTGAACTGATGACCCGCCACGACGCCAAGGCCCACCGCCAGGCCCTCACCTCCGAGCAGATTCGTATCTCCATGGGGCTGCTCACCCCGGCTGAGCGGGAAGCACGAGAGAAGGCTGAGACGCTGCGACGGCAGCATGAGGCCAAGAACGCTGCGAAAGGCACACCGCTGTTCGAGGAGGCATGATGAATTCGAACCCGAACCCGAAGGCATGGTCCTCCAAGGCGGACATCCCCATGGAGCTGCGCAGCGCGATCGCGGGGGCAGCCTTTCGGCTCGGAGAGCCTCAGGAGGCCGAAGCATTCAAGGCCACCATGCTGGAGGCCTTCGCCGAGGTGGCGGACCTCTACCTGGAGAAGTGCCGCTTCCGGTGGGCCATGGAGCAGCTGAAGGACCAATACCCGGACCTGCCGATGAACGTCATCTTCGCGGCGGTCGGCATGGAGCTGGGGGTGTCCACCACCCGGCTGCGGGACATCTGGTACGAGACCCGGAGGACCCGCGGGGTCCTGCACCTGGTGCAGAGGAAGGGGGGGGCATGATCAAAATCAGCATCGACTCCAAGGCCATTGAGGTGAAGCTCAAGAACGTCCCCAAACAGGTGGCCTGGGCGGCCATGAAGGCCATCAACCAGGTGGCCCTCAAGATCCAGGAGGACCAGAGGGCCGAGATGAACAAGGAGTTCACCATCCGGAAGGCCGCATTCATGCGGAACCGGATCAAGATGTTCCGTTTTGCCAAGACCAACCAGGATGAGATCTATGCCGAGGTCGGGATCGACTCGAATGTGAAGGGCGCCAAGCTGCTCCTTGCCCGGTTCGAGAAGGGGGGCAAAAAGACGAATGAGGAGGGGCACGGGATCCTGCCAGGGACGGTCCCGATTCCCCTGACTGGGGCGAAGGCACGCCCCGAATTCCGCAAGAGCGTGCCAGTGGCCTATCGGCTGCAGAACCTGGGGTTGAGATCCGTCCTCCGGAGGAAAGGCAGTGGGGCCGCCATCATCGGGAACAAGCACACATTTGTCCTCCCCACCAATCGGGGGGAGTATGTCCTGATGCAGCGCGGCCCAGGCGGTCGCACGAATGGGCCTGATCCTGACATCAGCCCTCTTTACCTGTTCCGGAACAATGTGCCAATTCCGAAGCTGCTGAAGTTCCTGTCTCAGGCCAAGGCATTGGCAGGCTACATGCTGCCGAGGGTCTTCAAACGCTGGCTGCAGTACGCCAGCCGGACGCAGAAATGACGACGGTTCGCCGGTTCGAGAGCCTGAGCCTGGTCCGCTCGAAGAGGACGCCGTACCTGATCGCCAGCTTCACGGTGGATGGGCAGCGGCGCAGGCGGACGACCAAGGAGACCCGGGTAGAGCCAGGCTGGGCGGTGGCCCTGGAGATCTACCGGGTGGCCAAGCTGAGGGCCAGGGGCCTGGAGCCTGAGCCGACGGTCCGCCGATTGGTGGAGCTGTGGGTGGAGACCCACGCCCTGCGCCGCAGCCCCAGCCACACCGAGAACATGGATCGGTTCGGTCGCCTGCACCTGGGCTGCATCGCTGATCTGCAGCTCAGCGAGGTCACCACCAAGTTGGCCGAGGATGCGCAAACGGAGTATCTGAAGAACCATGCCCAGAGCTCTGCGGAGGTGTGGGCGAAGTACCTGCACCGGGTGTTCTCGTGGGCCTGTGACCGGAAGATGATCCGGGAGATCCCCTGGCGTCTGCCCCGCCTCCACCCCCAGAAGAAGCCGAAGCAGCGCCTGGCCTCCAAGATGGTGGAGGTGTGGGTGGAGGAGGTGGACGCCCTCTGTGAGGCAGAGCCTGCCATCGCTCTGGTGGTCCGCCTGATGCTCGGCCTGGGTCTGCGGGTCTCGGAGGCGAGGTCGGCTCGGTGGGAGTGGCTGGATCTGGAGGCAGGGGAGTATTCCCCGGGGCAGACCAAGGGCCGGGAGGCGAGGCCACGCCCGGTCCAGCCTTGGCTGCTGGATGAACTGAAGGCCAGGGCCCAAGCCACTGGCTACATGGTCCCGACCCGTGAGGGCAAGGTGGTGTCCTATGGCCGGGTGAAGCGGGCGATCGAGGCCGCATGCCGTGCGGCCAACATGCCAAGGCTCACCCCGCACCACCTGAGACACACCTACGCGACCTGGCTGAGCGAGGAGGGAGCGCCGATCCAGGACATCCAGGCAGTCCTGGGGCACGCCGATATCCGGACCACGGTGGGCTACCTCGGAGTGGATCTCTCCAGGGTCAGGTCGGCTCAGGCGAGGGTGGCCAGCCGGGTCAGAATCCCCCGGCTCAAAACTGGCGCAGCTCCTAGTGCTGATCCAATGGGGGTCTAGATGCAACCTTTACATCGGGTAGTGTGGTGCGGTCGGAGCCGTAGCCGACGCGACAGAGTGACGCAGCGCGTCATATGCTCAGAAGCGCCGAAATGCGCAACTGCACCGGTTTCAGCACATGGTGAAAATGTGCCCGTCAGGCGGTACGCGTGCGGGTCCCTCTGGGGGGGGTGCCCCAAGCGGGTAACGGCCACTGCGGGGGGGGAGGTGCGTAGATTTTCGGAGGGTCATTTCGCTTTGGTGGGTGCTGTTTTTAGTAGTGGATCATTGAGCTATCTAAACCATTGTTGGGGTTGGTGAAATGGCATCTGTCCAGCAGATTGCATCAGCACTTAACCTCACTCCGAGGCGTATTCAGCAGCTCGTTTCTGAGGGGATGCCGCAGGAAAAAAGAGGCATTTACGAAATGGGGGCCTGCCTCCAGTGGTATGTGAGGTATCTGCAGGCGAAATTGGCCTCCGGAGGCACCGCGACCACCGAACTCTCGGGCAAGGAACGCCTTGACCTCGCGAAGGCCCAGCGCGAGGAGATCGCCCTGGCAAAGGACCAGGGGGAGATGCTGGCCCTGTCGGACTACGAGGCGGCCATGGCGGCCATCCTCGGGCCGGTGCGGATGGAGCTCCTCTCCCTCGAGGCGAAGCTCCGCCCCAAGATCGGCCCCGAGCATGGACGGCTGGTCGGCGCTGAGATCAAGCGGACCCTCCGGGACCTGGTGAAGGCCCTGGGTGAGGATCTGGAGGAGGAGGCATGCTGAGCACTCACGTATCCGGGATGGCCAACCTCCGAAAGACGGACAGACGCCTGGTGCAGCTGCTGGAGCCTCCACCTGATCTCAGCATTGAGGGGTGGGCCCACCTCCACCGGGTGCTGCCGACCCAGTCAGGCCGCCCGGGGCAGTGGGCCGCCGATCCCTACCAGCTGGAGATTGAGGAGGCCTGCAGCGACCCGGATGTCCGGGAGGTCGTGTTCATGAAGGCGACCCGCCTGGGTTGGTCGGAGATCTGCAACAACGCCCTGGGCTGGGGGATCGATATCCACGCCATGGCCATGTTGATGCTGCAACCCTCCCGTGACACCGCTGAGCAGTACGCGAAGGACCGCCTCGACCAGATGATCGAGAGCACTCCGGCCCTGGACTCCAAGCTGCGCCTCGCCACCTCCAAGGCTGCGGGCAGCACCACCAGGTTCAAGCGGTTCACCAACGGGGCCAGCTTCTTCGTCGCCAGCGCGGGCAACCCACGCGAGCTCCGTTCGCTGCGCGCACGATTCGTCATCGAGGATGAGGCCGACGGCTACGTGAATGATGTGTCGAACGAAGGCGACCCCGACAAGATCGTCCGTCGGCGCATGGATGAGTACCACGACTCGAAGCTCCTGATCGGCAGCACCCCAGGCATGCCCTCCGGTATCAGCCGGATTGAGAAGGCCTACAACCGCAGCTCCATGGGGATCTACCGAGTTCCCTGCCCCCACTGCAACGCCATGGAGGCGCTACAGTGGCGGGACCCGGACAGCCCTCAGCGCTACCTGCTGCAGTTCGAGAAGACCGCAGACAACCAGGTCATCCCCGAGAGCGTGCGCTACGTCTGCATCCGGTGCGGGGGGCCCATCGAAGAGGACAAGTGGAAGTGGAAGATGCTCCAGGCCGGGCAGTGGGAGCACCGGCGCCCGGCTGTGACCGCCGTGAGGGGATTCTGGCTCAATGGCCTGAACGCCGTGTTCTCGGGGCACTGGGCGAAGCTGGCCCAAGAGTGGGTGGACGCCCAGGGTGACCAACTTGAGCTGAAGGCATTCATCAATCTCCACCTGGCCGAGACATTCAGCGAGCCGGGGGAGAGCGTGGAGCCCTCGGTGCTGCGCCGACGCGCCGAGGCAGACGTGCGCGACAGGGCCGTGGTGCCGGATGGCGTGGCCCTGCTGCTGGTCGAGGTCGATGTTCAGACCGCCGCAGAGGGCCGCCTGGAGGCCCAGGTGATCGGGTTCACGCCGGATGAGCGGGCATTCCTCATCGACTTCCAGGTGTTTCCAGGGGACCCCCAGATGGAGGCCGTGTGGGAGGACCTCGACGCCTGGCTGCTGGCGGGGTGGCGCCATCAGAACGGGGCCCAGATGCGTCCACACCTGGTGCTCGTGGACGCACGCGACGGAAACACCAAGGATGCGGTCTATCGGTTCTGCCAATCCCGGGCCGACCGCTGGGTGTTCCCCCAGATGGGCGCGCACACCCTGGCCTCGAAGGGCTGGGCAGAGGAGAGCGGCAACCGGAAGGGCACGGTGAGGCTATTCCTGACCAGCACCGACGACACGAAGAGGGTGGTGTTCTCGCGTCTGGCGCTGCCCCTGAACGCCCCCAAGGCGATCCACCTGCCGAACTGGGTCTCTGAGCACTACCTCGAGCAGCTGGCTGGCGAGAAGCGGGTGCCAGTCACCAACGTCAAGACCCGGAAGACCACCTGGCAGTGGGTCAAGACAGGAAGTTCCCGCAATGAGGCCCTGGATCTGTGGAGCTACGCCTACTCCGGCTGGTGGATCATCACCCGGATCCTCGCCCCCCACCTCGGGGGCCCTGACGGTCGGACCCACCTCGAGGAGCTGGCGCGGCAGGCTTCGGCGTCTCGTGAGGAGGTGGAATACTCCAGTGGCGGTGGAAGGCGGATTCGGAGTCGAGGGTATGGGGGGTGAGGCATTCAGGTGTGGTGGCGCAGCCTGCCTTTGGGGCATCCTGCTATGTCTGGCTCGGGGTCGTAGATCCGGCCATTCCGCCACGCTTCCATGATCACGGCCCCGCATTCACGGGAGTCCATTTCGTCGGTGACGCCGATCGCCGCACGCTGCTCTGGAGGCATGAACCGGGTGGCGATGCGCCACGCCTGCACGCAGGCTGCGGATCGGATTGCCTCGGTGACGCTCAGCGTTGCCCAGGTGGGCCAGTGTGTGCCTGGCCGCCTCCGCTCTGCGTCGTAGGTTTCGAGGGCCTCTGTGCACTCTGCATAGACCCGGGCGAGGCGGCGGGCGGTCTTTAGATTGGGGATGGATGTCATGGCTGTTCCAGCCACAACCGCATCACACGCCATGCGGTCCATGGCATCTCCCTCCGGTCCTCACCCTCGGAGAGCCAGTAGCGCCAGTTGCGCCCGCTGATCTCCAGACGCCGGGCCATGCCCTCCCCGGACTCTCCCAGGATTCTGGCCACGGCCCGGAGCTGCCAGACGCTGGGGAGCATGGCCCCATCGCCCACCTCGGACCAGAGCCCGGCACGCCCGGGGTGCTGCTCCCTCGGACCCTCCCAGTCCCGGTCCAGCCTGAAATAGGCATCTGGCACCACCGCCTGGATGTCGCTGGAGATTTTCACCGCCCCAGGGCCGTCCGTCCTGCGCTGACAGAGGGTGAGGTATGCCGCCTCTACCTCCACCGGGTCGGTGAAATTCTGGATGCCCGGCACATCGGGCAGACCCTGGACCACCATTTTGATTCGCATCGTGGCATGTCTCAGAACTGCGTGGCCAGGAGCTGGTTGTGGTTGCGGATCAGGTATTCGCCGACCTCGTTTGCATTGGCCTCAGGCAGACCGATCTGAGCCTGCTCGTCAGCGCTCAGGATCTCCCAGGCCTTCAGTCCGAGGTTGGTCTGAACGCCATTCTGGATGCCAGACCGGATGTCGAGATGGAGGGACTCGGGGTAGTGGACGGAGTCGATGCGGAACTGGGCCTCAGCCTGATTCCACTCATCGGTGGCCTGGGCGATGGCGGCGAGGAGGGCGTTGGTATTGGTCATCGGATCTCTCCGGTTGGTGCCTGGGGGAGGAATTCCCTCGGTATTCTCTAATATAGGAACATTGTTCCTAATGTCAATAGGGACAGATGGAAATTTTGGTAGTGTGTAACTGGTTATTGGTTACACTCATCTCATAGGGGGGAAGGTGTGGGGGCCCAACATCAGAAAAGCCTAGACAGGTTGGGCAATATTCCATCCGATTACACATGGGATGCGCTGGTTGCTGTCTTGAAGCATTTGGGATACGAGTTGCTCAAAGGCTCTGGGTCTAGGCGGAAATTTCACAACAAGGAGGTAGATGATTTGATTATATGTCATGCTCCACACCCTGGTTCGATTGTTGGGAAGGGGTGTCTTAGGGATGTGGTCGAGCATCTCAAAGAGTGCGGGTTTATGGAGTGAATTATGAATATCATGACTTATAAGAATTTTGAAGGCACCGTTGAGGTTGATATGGAAACCTATGTGTGCCGAGGAAAGATTCTTTTTATTAAAGATCTTGTGACCTACGAATCAGATTCTATTCGTGGTATCGAATCTGAGTTCCACGCAGCTGTTGATGACTATATTGAAACCTGCAAAGAGCTTGGGCGCAAACCTCAAAAGCCTTTGAAAGGTGTTTTTAATGTTCGTGTAAAACCTGAAATACATAAAGAAGCAACACTTCGTGCGTTGAAGGAAGGTGTGAAACTGAATGAAATTGTGTGCAAATCAATAGATTTGTATTTGCATGGTAGCTCAAGTGTTACAACAAATAATTATATTACATTGCAAGAGCCTCGTTCTCAGGGGTTAAATAGCTTTACCGCTGGAGTGAAGGAATCTAATTGGTCTACCGGGAGGTCCTATGGCCACTGAGAGAAAAGCCAGAAAGGCCAAAGAAATCGAATTGAAGCCCATCTCTATGTCGGATGTTGCCAAAATTTTAGCAAAGCACTACGGGCTCAAGAGTGGTTTGTACAGCCTTGTGGTCGAATTTAAGATCGGTACCGGCATGGTTGGCCCTAAGGACGAAAAGGTTCCTGGGGCTATGATTGGCGTTTCGAGTCTAGCGTTGGTCCCTGCCACTGAGTCTGGTCCGATGACTATTGAGGCTGGTGCCTAGTAGTTTTTGAACGGTAATGCATGAGCCCCTCGGTGGAGGGGCTCATGTTGTCTTTGGCGATGCCATCCTTGATTCGGCGAGTTCACGACACACAACCCCGCCATCCCCTCCGACTCTTGAGGCATGGCCAGCGCCCTGGAGATTGCCCAGTCCCGTCTCGACGCCTATCTGGCGGCGGAGGCCCGCATCCTTGCGGCGGGCCAGGAGGGGACCATGGCCACGCGCCGGCGCAGGGATGCCGAACTGGCGGAGATCCGCAGCGCCATCTCTGACCTGCAGGCCGAGGTGTCGGGTCTCCAGGACACCGCGGCTGGACGTAGCCGGATGATCACGGTGGTGCCCCGATGAGCCAGGCCGAATTCCTCCGCCAGCTCTGGGAGAGCATGCAGCCCACCCGGCTCGATTCCCTGATCAGTCGCGTGGCTCCTGGGTGGGGCCTGCGCCGCCTCGAGGCCCGGGCGGCCATGGCGGCCGTGGGCGGATCCGCCTGGGCAGGAGCCCGGCGCGGCACCCCCGAGATGGCCCACTTCAACCCCCTGGTGAACTCACCCGACGATGAGCAGCGCTGGGACCGCGAGACCCTCCTGGCCCGCTCCACTGCCCTAGAGCGCGATGACGCCCTGGCCGGGGGTGCGATCGCCGAAATGGCCACCAGCGTGGTCGGCACCGGTCTGGGGCTGCACCCTGAGCCTGCCATGCGTATCCTGGGCTGGACCCAGGACCAGACCACCGAGTGGGCGGAAATCGCCAAGGAGCGATTCCACCTCTGGGCGTCCAGCCCCTGCGAGTGCGACATCCAGCGCAAGCGCAACTTCTACCAGGCCCAGGCCATCGCCTACCGCACCGTCGCCTCCCGGGGGGATGCATTCGCCCTCATGCCCAAGCGCCGACACCCCGGCGGCATCTGGGCGGCCAAGTTCCAGCTCCTCGAGGGTGACCGCTGCCTCAACCCTCGCAGCGCCCCGGATACGGACCGGCTTTCCCAGGGCGTAGAGACAGATGAGGTTGGCGGTGTCCTCCGCTATCACTTCTGCCGCAGGCATCCCCAGGGGAGCCTCACCCTCAAGCCTGAAGACTGGACCTCCGTGGAGGCCTGGGGCCAGGATGGCCGCCGCCAGGTGTTGCACCTCTACCATGAGCACCGACTCGACATCCGGAGAGGGTATCCCCTCCTCGCCCCCGTCATCGTCCCCCTCAAGCAGATGAGCCGCCTCTCCGAGGCCGAACTCGCCGCTGCCGTTGTCACCAGCTTCCTGGCTGTCGTCATCAAGAAGTCCGGGAATGGACCCGGTCCCCTGGGAGTGAAGAAAGGCGCAGCAGGGCAGAGCTTCACCACCCTTGGCCATGCCATGGTGGCTGAACTCAATGAGGGTGAAGAGATCCAGCCATTCATCCCCAATCGCCCAAACGGCGCATTCGATCCATTCTGGCAAAGCCTGGTGGGGCAGATCTCCATGCGGATCCAGATCCCCCATGAAGTCCTGCTCAAGAAGTTCGAGAGCTCCTACACCGCGGCCCGGGGGGCTCTGCTCCAGTTCTGGAAGTTCGTCACCACGGAGCGCGAGAACCTCCTCGCCCCCAACTTCTGCCAGCCCCTCTACGAGATGTGGCTGGCGGAGGAGGTCGCCTCTGGGCGCATCCTGGCCCCGGGGTTCTTCCGGGACCCGCTCCTCCGGGCAGCTTATAGCTCCGCCCGCTGGATCGGAGACAACCCCCCCATCCTGGACCCCCTCAAAGAGGTCATGGCCTCCCAGCAGATGCTCGACTATGGCCTGTCAACCCATGCCGAGGAGACCGCACGGCTCAACGGCGGTGACTTCGAGGCCAACCTGTCCCGCCTCTCCCGCGAGATCCGGATGAAGCAGGAGGCTGGGGTGAGAGTGGACCTCAAGCCCGAGTCATTTGGCGATGTGACCCAGACGGCGCCTGAACCTCCTGCCCAGGACCCCAATGCCCGACGCCAGGCACTGCTGGGCATCGCCATGAAGGAGGACCAGTGAAGCTCCTCGACATCATCACCTCGCCCTGGGCCCTGGTGGAGAACCGCCTCCTGGAGATCCGCGACCTCTACCTGGCGCACACCCGTCGGGAGAAGTTGGACATCCGTGCCTGGGAGTCCGCCACCGGGCAGCCCGCGGGCACCCAGCGGGAACCCTACCAGGTGCAAGATGGCGTGGCCATCATCCCCATCCAGGGCGTCATGGCCAAGGCCCCCGGGGCCTGGGGGCGTCTCTGTGGCATGACCGGCACCGCGCAGATCCGTGCCGATCTCCAGACCGCCCTGGATGACCCGACCGTTCATTCCATCGTCCTGCTCATCGATTCCCCGGGCGGGACCGTGGATGGCACCCAGGAGCTGGCCCAGGCCATCTTCGCAGCCCGCGAGGTGAAGCCGGTCGCCGCTCTGGCCGATGGCTGCATGTGCAGCGCGGCCATGTGGGCCGGTGCCGCAGCTTCCCAGGTCTACATCACCTCGGACACCACCGAGACCGGTTCCATCGGCGTGGTCGCCACCCACGTGGACAAGTCCGGGTCCGAGACCCAGTGGGGCCAGAAGACCACCGAGATCACGGCGGGCAAGTACAAGCGCATCGCCAGCCAGTATTCCCCCCTCAGCGAGGAGGGCAGGGCCACACTTCAGGCCCAGGTGGACCACATCTACAGCGTATTCGTGGACGAAATCGCGCAATTCCGGGGCGTGTCGGTGGATACCGTCCTGGCTGACATGGCCGATGGCCGCGTCTTCCTCGGCAAGCAGGCGATCGAGGTCGGGCTGGTGGACGGTGTTTCCAGTCTCCCCGCCCTCATCACCCAGCTCAACGAGGACCGCCGCAGCCGCAGGCCCGGGGCCGGTGCTGCCTCGCTCCCCTCAACCTCCCCATCCAAGGAGAACAGCATGAACCTGCAGGAACTCCGGGACCAGCATCCCGACCTGGCGCAGGCGATGTTCGATGAGGGCGCCAAGGCCGGCGCCTCTGCCGAACTGGCCCGCGTCAAGGGCTGCTTCGCTGCCGCCCTCGTCGGCTACGAGGACATGGCCCAGGCCTTCGCCCTCGACGGCCAGACCCAGCCCGGCGATGCCGCCCTCGCCATCAACGCCCAGGCCAACGCGGACCTCAAGGCCGAGCACAAAAAGACCCAGGAAGGTGGCCCCGTCCCCCTTCCCAACGCCGGTGACCCCGAGGCCCAGGAGGCGTCTGCCGCCAAGAAGGCCCAGGAGGAGAAGGACAAGAAGGCCGCGGAGCAGCAGGACCCCAAGGTCTGGGCCACCCGCATCAACGCCCACATCGAGCAGGCCAAGGCCGAGGGCCGGACCCTCAGCGCCGCCCAGGCCGCCGCCGAACTGCGCCAGCAGGACAAGGAGTAGCCCATGGCGAACCGTGATCTCGTGAAGTCCTACACTGCCGAGGCCGATCTCGACATCTGCCTCTTCGTCAAGCCCGGCGCCGCCGACTATGGCATGCTCCCCGCCGCTGCCGCCACCGATGCCATCATCGGCGTCACCGGCCCCGTCGTGGCCGCCGACTCCGGTGAGTCCGTCGATGTGATCCACGGCGGCATTGCCGACCTGCAGCTGGGCGGCACCGTCACCCGGGGTGACCTGCTGACCGCTGATGCCAGCGGCAAGGGCGTCACCGCCGCACCCGCCACCGGTGCCAACGCCCGCTATGGCGCGGTGGCTCTCGTCTCCGGCGTGTCCGGCGACATCATCCCTGTGCTCATCACCCTCGGCAGCATCCAGGGTTAAGGAGGAACCATGGCCAAGAAGCCCTTTGTCGCTGATCCCTACCTGACCGGGATCACCACCGCATTCCGCAATCCCTCCACCGCCCTGATCGCCGACCTGGTGCTTCCCCGGGTCAAGGTCGGCAAGGAGGAGTTCGGCTACAACACCTTCCCCACCGAGGACGCATTCACCCTGCCCGACACCCGGGTGGGTCGCACCTCCAAGGTCAACCAGGTCGAGTTCAGCGCCGCCCGGGTCACCAGCCAGACCAATGACTACGGTCTGGAGGACCCCATCCCCTACAAGGACATCGACAACGCCCAGGGCAGCGGCTACGACCCCGAAGCCCGTGCCACCGAGGTCCTCACCGACCTGATCCTCCTGGATCGCGAGGTACGTGCCGCCAATGCGGTATTCTCCCTGGACAGCTACGCCAGCTCCAACCGCACCACCCTGACCGGCGTCTCCCAGTGGTCCGACACCACCAACAGCGACCCCGTCACTGCCCTGGAGACGGCGCGGGACGCCATGCTGCTCGCCCCCAACATGCTCGTGCTGGGTAAGGCTGTCTGGACGGCCCTCGCCAAGCACCCCGCCGTTGTCGAGGCCTGCCTCGGCTCCGCCAGCACCAAGGGCCGTGTCACCCGCCAGATGCTGGCTGATGTGCTGGAGATCCCGCAGATCATCGTCGGTGAGGGCTGGGTCAACACCGCCCGCAAGGGGCAGACCGCCAGCATGGCCCGTGCCTGGGGCAAGCACGCCGCCATGCTCTATGTGAACCCTGTGGCCGACACCGAGCGCGGCATCACCTTCGGCATCACGGCCCAGTTCGGTGACCGGGTGGCCGGTCGCCGCGAGGACCCTGAGATCGGCCTGGACGGCGGCACCGTCATCCGGGTCGGCGAGCGGGTCAAGGAGCTCGTCATCGCCAACACCACCGGCTACTTCTTCAAGAACGCCATCGCCTGATGTCCGCCCTCGCCGATCTCCGCGCCGAGCTCGCCGCCACTCCCGGGGCGGGCACGGCGGTCTTCGGGGCCTACACGGCACCGGCGATCAGGGATTTCGACGGTCAGGGCTGGGGACCCACTGACACGGCCCAGGTGGGAGTGGAGATCATCACCATGCTCTACCCATTCCCGGATCTTCCGAACCTGAAGCCCGGGGATGCCATCGCCTTCGATGGTGATCCCTACCTGGTCTCCCGCGGCCCCCGCCGCAAGGATGACGGCCTGATTGGCGTCGTGATCCTGGAGGACGCATGACCGAGAGCCGCGAGCAGCGGATCCTCGCTGAGATCCTGACCCGGCTGGACGGGGACCCCCTGGGGCCCCTGTCCCGCCCCACAGGTCTCACCCCCTGCAGCCGGTCCCACCTCCGGGAGCTGGCCCCTGGGCAGCTCCCTCACATCAGCATCTACCCCATGGAGTCCCAGACCCAGCGCTCCGGATCCATCAGCACCACCGTCCTGACCGTCAAGATGGTGCTTTTCGCCAAGGGCAGCGGCACCACTCCAATGGACGCTGACCTGGATCCCCTCTGGCTCTGGGTCCATCAGCAGCTGCTGGCGGATGAGTCTCTGGGGGCCCTCTCCATCCGGATTGAGCCCGCCCAGAAAGTCTGGGGCTTCAACCTCGCCCAGGCGCCATTCGGCGACCTGGACCTGCACTACCTCATCACCTATCGCCATCCTTCGGCCAACCCCAGCCTCTGAGGCTGAGAAAGGAACACCATGGAAATTCCGACCTCTGTGGTCTACACCGGGCAGGGCGTGTTCAGCATCGCCAAGCTGGACAGCTCCGGCAACCGCACCACCGGCTTCCAGGCCATCGGCAACGTGCCTGGTTTCACCATCAAGCAGGAAGTCACCAAGGGCGAACACCGCGAGTCCATGTCCGGCCTTGCCGTCAAGGACGCTGAGTGGGTGACCGCGATCAACGTGAACTTCAGCCTCGAGGCCGACAACTTCGACGCCAAGGCCTATGAGCGCTACACCGCCGGCACCTACACCTCCCAGACCAGCACGACCCCCGTGACTGGTCAGGAGCTGGAAGGCAGCGACACCATCTCCATCGGTGACCGCTTCGACCTGGGGGCCATGAACGTCAGCGCCGTCAGCATCACCGACAGCACCGCCTCTCCCAAGACGCTCACCGCGGGCACCAACTACGCCCTGGATGCCGACACCGGAGTCATCACCATCCTCGACATCACCACCGGCGGCACCTTCACCGGCCCCCTCAAGGCCGCCTACACCCCCGGCGAGTACGACCAGATTGAGGGCATGACCACCTCCGGAGGCTACTACGCCCTGATGTTCGAGGGCCTCAACCTGGCCACGAACAAGAAGGAGAAGCGGATCTTCGGCAAGTGCAGCCTGCCCCCCGCCTCCGAGCTCACCTGCATCGGCAGCGACGCGGCCAAGGCCACGATCGAGGGCGCCATCCTCAAGGACAAGAACGGCACATTCTTCACCATCAACCTGCTGCCCTGATGGTGGACGCAGCTCTCATCGACCTATTCCCCGCCTGGCGTCTGACGCTGGGCGGGGAACGTGTTGCTCTTCGCCCCATCAGTATCGGTGAGGTTGGGTTGGTCTCCCGTGTCATGGAGGCCTGGCAGGCCATGCTCCTCGCCGGGGGAGAGGAGGTCGACTCGGAGGCCGTAGCCGATCTCATTGAGCTCATGGCCGGGGCTGCAGGGCGACCAGCGGCCTGGGTTCGCGGGCTATGCGAGGCCGACTTCGAGCGTCTCCTCTCCATGCTCATCGCCCTGAACCAGGACCTCTTCGAGCCACCGTCCGAAGACGGTGCGTCCCTGGGGTGGCCCGATTTGATCCAGCGGCTGGTGGGCCATGGCCATGCGTGGAATGACGTGCAGAGCTACACCCTGCCTCAGGCCAGGGCATTTATTGGGGCCACTCTGAAGGAGGACCGCTCGGACCAGGCGGCCCGGATCGTGGCGGCCACATACAGCATGGCTGATCCCAAGGAAACAAAGTCCGCCATACAGGAGCTGCGCCGTGGCTGATGAAATGCGGGTGCGCCTGAGCGCTGATGGCATCAAGGAAGTCATCGACTCCCTGAAGAAGGTCCAATCGGAGGTCCGGAAAACCGGAGAAGAAGGCAAAAGCGCAGGGGATGCACTGGGGGCTTTGGGGACGCTATTCGCTGCCAAGGAGTTGGCGGGATTCGCTCGTAACGCTCTGGTGGCTGCGGATCAACTCGACAAGATGAGCATCAAGACCGGCGTAGCCGTGGAAAACCTCAGTGTGTTTGTGGCCATGGGGGCGACCGCTGACGCGACTCTGGAGGATATCCAGGGAGGATTCAACAAGCTGGCCAAGTCGTTGGACGCATTGCAGAGCGGCGATGCCACAGCCACCGACTACTTCAAGCGCATCGGTCTCTCTGCCAAAGACTTGAAGGGCCTCTCTCTCGATCAGGCCATGGTCAAGATTGCTGAGGCCATGGGCGGGTTCAAGGATGGTGCGGGCAAGGCCGCGGTCGCCATGGGGATCTTCGGGAAGAGCGGTGCCGGGCTGCTGCCTCTCCTCAACGATCTGGCGAACGGAGGGTTCAAGAACGCCAAGGCCAAGATCACAGATCTCGGCCAGGTGATCAGTGGAGATACCGCCAGGAAGGCGGCCGAGTTCAATGACTCCATGGTGTCTATGGGCAAGACGATGGAAGCGGCATTGGCCCAGACTGCCGCCGATCTGGTGCCAGCTCTGACGAATCGTTTTGGGGGGCTCTCTGAGGTGATCGCGCAGGTCCCTGGGCCAGTGAAGACTGCCGCCTTGTCATTCGGCCTGCTGGGGAGCGCCAGCACTGCCACCGTGGCTGCGCTCCGGGTCGTGGGCCCCGCGATCATGACCACCCTCACCTCTCCTGTCGGCATTGCCGTGGTGGCCATATCGGCCTTGGTAGCCGGGTTCTTGGCATGGCAAGCCGCGATGGAGAAGGCTCGCCAGGAGGCCTTGAAGGATGCCGATGCCACCAGGAGTAAAGTCGAGCAGGGTAATGCTTTAGTTGCTCAGTATGAGGCCGAAGCCAAGGCGCTTGCCGATGGCAACATTTCAAAGAAAGAGCGGAGCCAGCACGAGATAAAGCTGAAGGAGATCAGAGAAAAGCTCCTCGCACTGGACCCTGCTTATCAGGCCTCGCTGGAGGCGGAGAAAAACGGGCTTCTTGCCGGTGCAGCTGCTGTGCGGGCTAAGGTCAATGCTGATAAGGCAGAGCTGGATATCAAAAGAGAAAAGGCGAAGGCCAGCCTTGCGGAGGCGGCGGCACAACTCTCACTGATTGAGGCCACACAGGGGCAACCCCAGCTGGCTCTTGGTGTTGCTGCCGAGCCCGATGTGGCGTTGGCCACGGCCGACACCGACCTCAAAAAGGCGAGGTTGGTTTTATCCCAGGCCCAGGAGCTCGTGAACCGCTATGAGGGGATCACGCCTTCCTCCCAGGAGACCACGCCGAAGAAGGATCTGGGAGGCGGGGAGAATGCCGCCGGGAAGTCTGCCGCGGATGCTCTGGCCAAGGCTCGCCTGGAGGCCCAAACTGCCGCAGCAAAGCGCGAGGCTGAGCTGCAGGCTGCCGCCCTGAAGTCCTACACCGAAACCACGGAGGCCTGGTACAAGTCTGGGCTCATCGACCTGCAGACGTACTTGGCCGCCCGGAAAACGGCCATCGTCCAGGCCAACCAAGTGGAGCTTGCGTCCCTGGATCAGCAGATTGCCGCGACATCGAAGGCGTCGGCGGCAGAGAAAGACCCCGCCAAGAAGCTCTCTGACGAGACCAAGTTGGCAGATCTCAAGAACCAGCGTCTACTCAAGGAGAAGGAGGGTGTTGAGCAACTGACTGCCCTGGAGCGGGAAGCCCTCACGCTGAGGGAGCAGGCTGCCACCGAGAGCCTCAAACTCGCTGCTGAGCTCGAGGAGGCCGAGGGCACTACCGGTCAGGCGACGCTCAGGATGCTGGAGTCCGAATATGATGCTCGCATTAAGACAGCTAGCGTCAATGATAAGTTGACCCTCCAAGAGCTGAAGCGACTGGCTGTCCTGAAGCAGCAGGTGCAGGCTATTCAGCAGCGATTGGACAAAGCGGGTTCGGATCGGGATACCGCTCTGGAGACCATCGATACCCGGGTAGGGGCAGGGACAACCGGTTACCTTGAGGGGCAACAGCAGAAGCTCCAGGTCTATACCCAGTGGCTGGAAAAGGCCAAGCAAGCCCAGTCAGAATTGTTGCTCAAGGCTGGCGAATCCACCGGGGCAGATCAGGCTGGGATCCTGGCAGAGGCGGATTCTCTGCAGGCCAAGATTCAGGCGATGGAAACCTCCCTGGCCATGCTCCGCAGCGAGTGGGCCCAAGTGGGCGCTGCGGGGATGCAGGCCCTGGGGAGTGGTCTGGCGGATGCGCTCACCAGCATCGCCACTGGCGCTGAATCTATCTCCGATGCATTCCGATCAATGGCCCAAAGCGTACTCCAATCCATCGCGCAGGTCATCGTCAAGCTCATGCTGCTTCAGGCTGCCGAGGCTGCGCTGGGGGGCAACGCTGCAGGCAGTTGGCAGGCAACAGCCCTGAGCATGTTTTCCAAGGGGGTTGTGGGTGCTGCCACTGGTGGTGAGATCCATGGTCCTGGCACGGGCACCAGCGATAGCATTCTGTTGCGCCTGTCCGATGGTGAGTTCGTTCAGAGGGCTGCGGCTGTCAGATACTACGGCCCTCAATTCATGCATGCCCTGAATGGTCTCCGCATCCCTCGGGGGGTGCTCCCCGGATTCGCATCAGGCGGCCAGGTTGGAGCGGCTACTCCATCCACACCAATGATGAAGGGCGATTTCAGCCACCGTCTGGCCATCGAGCCACCGGAGGGATGGGTCGTCAGGCAGCTGGAAGGCCCCGCCGGCGCCCGCCTCATCCTCAAGCACACCGCCACCAACCCCAAGGCCATGCGCCGCGCACTGGGAGGCAAGTGATGTCCTGGACCTCAGGCACCGCCACCGACTACCTGGACCTGCTGAACCGGCTCAATGCCTTCCTGCTCCTGGGCCACAGCCTTCCCCCCGTCTACACCGGGACCGGCACGGGCACCATCGAGGGCCTGATCGGCACCGCCGCCAGCGTCCAGGAGACCCTCACCGTCACCCTCACCAGCGACAGCGCCTTCAGCGTCTCCGGATCCGTCTCTGGCGACCTCGGCACCGGCACCGTCGGCACCGCATTCAGCTGCTCCGTGGCTGCCTTCACCCTCACCGCAGGGGACACCGCCTGGGTGAGCGGGGACACCGTGGCCTTCGTCATGACCAGGCCCTGGGAGGCCGTCCGCGCATCCGCCTCCGACGAATACATCTGGAAGGCCCCGGGCAACACCGGAGAGCAGGCCATCTATGTCGGCGCCAAGAAGTTCCAGAACGACACCGGGGCATACTGGAACTGGAGGCTGATGGGTGCCACCGGATTCAGCTCCTCGGCGGCATTCACGACTCAGCCTGGTGTGGACTGCTACAGCTTCCTCCCCCTCTGGAATGCCGCCATTCCCTACTGGTTCGTGTCCTCCGGGAAATCGGTGCGGGTGATCGCCAAGATCTCCACACAGTATGAGCAGTGCTACCTCGGGTTCATCGACTCCTACGCTTCCCCTGGAGGCTATCCCTACCCGCTGCTGGTGGGGGGAGCCATGGGGTTCACCAGCACCACCTACACGGCAACGTCGTCTGTTTTCCGCTACGGGATCTCCGATGACACCCATAAGGCCTGGTGGTTCCCAGGAGGGGATAGCGGCACCACTTACACGACGGGTCGTTTCCGCCTGATCAGTGGGACGTGGAAGAACATGGCTGGCAAATATACGTCAGGTGCAGCAGATGACGGGCTGCTGCACACCTGGCCGTATATGCACTACGGCCTTGCACAGAATATGCGAACCAATCTCGACGGATCAGTGCCTCTGCTCCCAATCCAACTGAATGATTCCAGTGCTACTTTTGGTGAGCCTGAGGGCATGGCCTTCCTGACGGGCTACTACCAGAGCGCGGAGAACACGCTGACGGTTGGAAGAACCGCCTGGCTGGTGGTGCCCAACATCTCCAGGGCTGGCGTGCTGGATTATGTGGCCTATCGACTGGCCTAGGAGACTCCATGGCTCACACAATCGGCACTGCATCCAACCCCAATGACCTTCTGGACCAGCTCAGGGTCTGGCTGGTTACCCGGGGGTGGACTCAGGATTATTACGCTGCCGTCAGCTCCGGATCGGCCTATGGGTACCGGCTGCACATGCACAACGAATCTGGGACTTACCTGAATGCGCGCTCATATATCGGAGAACAGCCGACCTGGTACGCTGCTGCCAGCGGGACAGGGCTCTACGGCATCGCATTCAACCTGGGCACTGGGTACGACAGCGGGAGCAGCTGGGACTACCAGCCCGGTGCGCCTCTGAACTATGCGACTACGCCGCAGTCTCTGGGATCCGGCATGATTCTGGGCGCAGGCCCCTATCCGAGCTATCAGTTCTTCGACGATGAGGCTGGGAACTATCTGATCGCGGTGGAGCGTGGGTCCGGGATCTGGCGGCACATCTGCTGGGGCGACTCTCTGGACAAGACCGGCGCAGGGGAGTGGGAGGGGGGGGCATATTTCGGCGGGACTGCCGGGTTTGGGTATTGGAACTACGGTTCTGATGCCGGGTCGGCTACTCCGGATTATCCCCCCATGCCTGCTGCGGGGTTGAATGGGGTCTACTCCTATGTCAATGCGACAGTCGATGGTGTAACGGATTGGGTCTCGCTGAAGAACTACAATCTGACGGTCAGCAGTAGCGCCACCCACATTGTGGGGACTAGTGCTGTGTGGGCAATCAACCATCCTGTGGATTCCTACCTGCTTTCCAGCTGGCCCGGGATCCCGATCCTGTCCCAAGCGCTCCGGAATCGGCTCTATCAGCCCGCCAACACCAGGGCAATCCTGATGCCGATCCCCATTTGGGTCCTTCGCTCTGACGGGGGTTCCTCGTTCCTCGGGACTGTGCCAAGTCTCGCTGTGAGTGCCCACGCCACGCTGGTCACCACCATGGGCATCGGGGATGACATGGCGATCGGAGCCGAGACCTGGCGCCTATTCAATGGGTTCCTGGTGAAGGTGGTGGGATGACTGTCTTTGTGGGGCGGTCATTCCCGGCAGTCCTCTCAGGTCTGCTCCCAGGGGTGGCCCTGCAGGATGGGGAGGCGCCCCCCACGGTCTGGTCCGGACTGCGGCCCACGGATCGCGTCTGCTCTGGGGTGGATGCTGACGGGATATGGCAGCACCAAGTCGCAGTCGCTCACTGGCCTGGGAGTGCGGCCGCGCACCCTCCCAATACCATCTGGGACCAGACCATCATCACTCCCCCCCGGAGCGACTACGGCCAGGTCATGAGCCGCAAGGCCTTCCAATTGGAGGTCTGGAACACCCACCGTGGGGCTGCCGAGACGCTCACCGGTATCGCACTCGCGGGCAACGGGGGGATGGAGATTGAGGACCCTGAGTTCCCTGTGCGCTTCGAGCCCGGCGAGTCCTTCACTTACAGCGGGACCGTGCCCCAACTCGGGTCGGTGAAGATCGCCGATGTGGCCACATTCACATTCACGGGGCTGGACGCTGTGGCCTTTGCGGTGACCGGCACCCGGCTCACGGTATGCGCGGTCCGCCCGGACTGGTCGGATCCGTTCACCGAGACCATCAGCTACAAGACCTCCATCGTGACCGCCGATGACACCAGCGAGCAGCGGCGCTCACTGCGCTCCATCCCGCGCTATGGCGCCTCCTACCGGATCAGCGGTCTCAGCGCCCGGGAGAGTGCCTGGCTGGAGAACCTGGTCTATGGCTGCCAGCCTCTCGTCTGGGGGGTGCCCTGGTGGCCGGAGCGGATGCCCCTCCTGGCGGATGCCTCCGCAGGCGACCAGGTGCTGGCGGTCTCCACCGCCAACCTGCCGACATTCGAGGTCGGGGCCCTGGTGATGGTCTGGGTGGACTTCTGGACCTGGGAGGCGGCCACGATCACCGCGGTTGCCTCCGGCTCCGTGACCATCGACACGCCCCTGGTTTCAGACTGGGCGGCTGGGGTCTGGGTGGTACCGATGCGGCCCGGCCAGCTCAGCACCTCCGTCCAGTTGGTGGGCCCCACCAACTGGATCCACGCGGGGACCTTCGAGTTTGTGTGTGAGGCCCACCAGTGACCACCTACCAGAGCCTCGACGTGCTGACGCTCCACCCCAATGCCAGGGAGGATGGCGCGACCACTCTCTCCCGGGCGGTGGAGGAGTTCGATCCGGGGCTCGGGCGCCGGGTCCTCACGGATCCGTCCGGCGTCACGGGCCGCTCCCGGTCCTGGCTCTGGACCTGCAAGAGCCGGGAGGAGATCGTGGCTCTCCGCACCTGGTTCATGGCTCGCCGGGGAAAGGCGATCCCATTCTGGGCGCCGACCTGGCGCCAGGACCTGGAGCTGCAGGCGGCCCTGGACACCACCAGCACCATCGCCACGGTGGCCCATGTGGGCTACACCGACCGGGCATTCCCCCAGGCGGCCCGCCGGCACCTCGGGTTCTACATCGACGGCACCTGGGTCTGCCGCCAGGTCTCGGCTGCTGTGGCCTATCCCAGCACCGAGACTGAGGGGCTCACCCTCGCATCCGCCCTGGGGGTCGCGGCGCCTCTCGGCACCCTGGTGAGCTACCTCACGTTGTGCCGCCTGGACACGGATGAGCTGCAGCTCCCCTACACCACTGACTCCATCGCGGAGGTCAGCTTCACCTTTGTGGAGCTGCCTCAGGAGGCCCCATGAGCAGCTTTGCGGACCTGGAAACCAGCGTCCATGGCGGACAGCCTTGGGAGGCATTTGTCTTCACCTGCGGGGTCGATAGCTGGCGCTACACCAGCCACGACCAGACCCTCACTATTGATGGCTACGACTATGAGCCGGAGGCCATCACGCACGACGAGCTGGGGCAGAACGATGAGGACAACAGCCAGGAGCTCAAGCTCCAGCTCCCGCTGGACAACCCCGTGGTGTCGCTCTTCCAGGGGTATCTCCCCCCTGAGCCCGTCTCTGTGGTGATCTACCGTGGCCACCTCGAGGCGGATGACCACATCGTCCACTACACCGGCACCGTCAGCAGCCCTTCATTCGACGGCAGTGTCTGCGAGCTCACCCTGGTGCCGGAGCAGAACGCCCTGAACCGCACCGTCCCCGGCCTGAACTACAACAGCCAGTGCCTCCACCAGGTATTCGATGACGGCTGCGGGCTATTCCGTGGGGACTTTGAGGTGATCGCTACCCTCGCTGGGGTGTCGGGCCGGGTGCTCACGGCAGCGGCCTTCGGGGAGCATGACGACGGCTACTTCACAGGCGGATGGGTGGATGCCGCAGGCACCTCCATGACGATCCTGAAGCACATCGGTACGGCCATCACCATCTCCCATGCCCTGGATCTGGCGATCGGGGATTCGGTGGTGGCTTCCCCCGGGTGCCCAGGGACGGAGTCCGTCTGCCGGAGCCGATTCAACAACATCACCAACCACCTGGGATGGTGCCGGATCCCCGGCATCAACCCATTCACCAACGGAGTTGCCTGATGGTCTGGTGGTTCGTCGTCTACCTTGCGGTCGCCGTTGCCTCTGCGCTGCTGACCAAGGCCCCGGCTGGGGCAGAGGCCAGCAGCCTGAGCAGCTCGGACATCCCCAGTCCGGAGGAGGGCGCCGAGATTCCCATCGTCCTGGGGACCTGCAAGATCGACGCCTCCAACGTGACCTGGTGGGGCGCATTCAAGGCCGTCGCGATCAAGGTGAGCACCGGCGGGTTCCTGGGCATCGGGGCCAAGAAATACACGACGGGATACAAGTACTACCTGGGCATGCAGATGAGCCTCAGCGGGGAGATCGACGCCCTGGTGGACATCGTCGTGGACAGTGACACCTCCCTGGCCGATGCCGGGGTCACCATGCCCTCCTACTCCGCCACAGGTGCGACCATCGCCGTCAATCTCCCGGACCTGTTCGGGGGCACCTCCTCCAGCGGAGGGTTGCAGGGCGACATCGACTTCTACTGGGGGTCCGGGTCCCAGGGCTCGAACGACTACCTCACCGACCAGATCGGGGAGCAGGCTCCCGGTTGGCGTGGGGTGGCCTATGCCGTCCTGAAGGACTTCTACATCGGGACCAGCGCCTACCCCAAGAGCCTGGCCTGGGTGGTGCGGCACTGCCCGGTGCCGTCGGGCCTCCTCTCCGAGAATGCCAATATCAGCGGGGCCGCGAATCCGGCCCATGCCATCGCCTACATCCTGACCGGGTCCCAGTCTGTGGGGTGCCTAGGGCTGAGCAGCACCCGGCTGGACACCACGGCATTCAAGGCCGCAGCAGCCACCCTCTACTCCGAGGGGATCGGCGTATCCATGCTCCTGGACTCCAGCCAGAGCGCCTCCCAGTGGATCCAGGGGATCCTGCAGGTGGTGGACGGGGTGCTGTTCACCGACCCCTCCACGGGGCTCTGGACCTTTAACCTGGTGCGGGACGACTACGATGAGGACGAGCTGCTGCACCTCACCCGCAGCGACGTGAGCGGCGTCCAGATCAAGATCCCCAGCTGGCCAGAGACGGTGAACCGGGTGGCCGTGCGCTACACCGACCGGGATGCCGGATTCGTGACCAAGACCTGCCAGGGGCGGGACACCGCGAACCGGACGATCCAGGGCACCGATGTCGCCAAGACCATCGACTATGCCGCTGTGGACAACGCCAGCACCGCCCAATACATCGCCGACCGCGACGTGCGCCAGCTCTCCTACCCGCTGGTGACGGGCTCGCTCAACTGCAACCGGAAGGCCTGGGCGCTGCGGCCGGGCGGAGCATTCAAGCTGACCCACGACACATTCGGGCTCGACGCCATGGTCATGAGGGTCACCGCGATCCGCTACGGGTCGCTGGAGGATGGGAAGATCTACATCGAGTTCGCCGAGGACGTCTTCGGGGCCGTCGAGGCGGTGGGGACGCCTGCCGAGAGCGGCTGGTCCAACCCCCTGGTGGCGCCGTCCGTCTGCACCCTCCAGGCGATGTTCGAGGCCCCCTACGCTTGCAGCGGCTTTCGGGATGTGTTCCTGGTGGGGGCCCGGGCGGACCAGGTGACCCAGACCATGGACACCTACCTGTCCACCGATGGCACCACCTGGGATCAGGGGGCCGATCTGGTGCCCACCCCCACCGGCCTGCTGGTGTCGGCCTACACCGCCAAGACCGCCGCACTGGATAGCACTGTGGGGTTCACGGTGGGCAGCGGCGTGGACCTCTCCCGCCTCCCGGGGGAGAGCACCACGGGCTCCGGACTCTACCGGGGCGAGAACATCGCCATCCTGGTCTCCAGCGCCGGGAACGAATGGATCTCCTGGAAGACCTGCACCAGCAATGGGGATGGCACCTATGCGTTCACGGGCATCCTCCGGGGCATCCTCGACACCGTCCCCTGTGACCATGCCGCAGGAGACCGGGTGTGGTTCCTGAGCGAGGGGGCGGTGCTGGCCTATGCCGGGACGGAGAGCAGCACCTCTGGCAGCAGTGCCTCGGCGGGGGCGAACGGCACGGACGGGACCAGCATCATTTGGCGCGGGGATTATGACGGAACCGAGATCTATGAGGCGCAGGATGCTGTGGCCCACGCCGGGTCCTCCTGGATCTGCCTGCAGGAGTGCTCAGGGCAGACTCCTGCGGACCCCTCAGCCTATTGGGACCTCCTGGCCGAGGCTGGAACGGATGGAGAGGACGGGGCCAGTGGGCTC
Source organism: uncultured Holophaga sp. (assembly GCF_963677305.1). Taxonomy (GTDB): domain Bacteria; phylum Acidobacteriota; class Holophagae; order Holophagales; family Holophagaceae; genus Holophaga. Next base: position 3,456,616 of record NZ_OY781925.1, on the reverse strand, counting down.
CAGTCCAGGAGCACGGCCAGCGTCACCACAGCCACTCTGGCAGCCAGTGCCACGGGGTCTGTATCTCTGACCCTGCCTAAGGGCTGCGACATCTATGCGATCGAGACCGATTACCCCGCCTGGGTGCGCCTCTATTCCTCCGATGCTGCACGCACCTCGGATGCCAGCCGGAGTGCGACAACCAGGCCGACGGCTGGGACTGGCATCTTCCTGGACGAGGTCACCACCTCGTCGAAGCTCAAGATCTGGAGTTCTCCAGTGCCCAAATTCGTGAACCCCGCTGGGGAGAACACGGCCTATCTGTCCATCACCAACAATGCCAGCAGCTTGGAGGCGATCACCGTGACCATCACCTACATCCAGACGGAGGCATCGTGACCCGGACCTACAATGCTACCCTCGTCGAGTCCAACTCCAGCGTCTCTTACTTCAACACCTGGGGGGCGTGGATCCATGCCGCCCTGGCTACTGCGGGTCTCTCCTGCGTGTACCAGAGTGCGACGTGGGGTTCCGTGGCGGTCCCGACTGCGGCCACCACCTACGTTCTCACAGAGGTGTGGGCGTTCACGGACAGCCTCCAGAGCACTCTGCCGGTCTATATCCAGATCAAGTACGGGTCTGGCACGGGGGTCAACTACCCCGGCCTCACTCTCCAGGTTGGGACTGGGACTGATGGGAGCGGCAACCTCTCTGGGGTGACATCCGCGGTCACAGCCCTCACGGGTGACGCTGTCAACACCACGGGTCTCCCATCGTTCATTTCGGGTGACACCAACCGGGTCTGCGGCATGCTCTGGGTCACCGGGTCTCTCATGGTATTCGCCATAGAGCGCACCCACGACAGTTCAGGGTCGGATACATCGGACGGTATCCAGGTGTGGTGTGGGTCCGCCAGGAGTAACTTGTTTTATTATCAGTATATCAGCGCAACCGCCGCCGGGACACAGTTCACCCACTGGAATGCAGCCCTGCCCCCCAGTGGGACTGGGGTAAACGGCTCGAATGTGGCCATCTACCCAGTGAGGGGCTGGAACCCTGGGGAGACAACGGCCAGTAAACAAATATTTATTTATTTCACTGCTGATATTACTGCTTATTCAGCCCCAACAGTTACAGGTTGGGACGGGAGTTCCGTAACTGTTTATGCGAATGGACAGGCGTCTTATTCCAATACTTTCTACGGTGGGACTGGTTACATCGCCATGAGGTATGACTGATGACCACCTACAGAGTACAGTCCACCCCAGTCGCCACCCAACCAAAGCTGGTCAAGGTCATCAAAGTTCTGGCCGATGGCCGTGCCGAAAGTGGTGGCGGCGGGTCCTCCACTGCCATGCCCACCACGGGGCAGCGATGGCCTGACGGAGTGCCCTCATGAGCGGCTACCCCTCCGATCTCACCCTCCGTGCCAAGCTCTGCCCTCGGAACACCGTGGGCGCCATCGGCACTTCCCAGGCCACGACCATGAGCCTCACCACGGCCAGCCGGTTCTACAAACCCTATCCCCCGGGGAACGTCAAGCTCAACAGCCTGGCCTATGCCTCCTGGCCGGCCAGCACCTCCGGTGATGTGACCCTCTCCTGGACGAACCGCAACCGCCTCACCCAGGGTATCGGGGGTCAGCTGCTGGCCCAGGATGACGCCACCGCCGCCACGCCCGAGGGCACCCTCAAGGTCGAAGTCCTCATCGGGGGCACCACGAAGCGCACCTGGACCGGCCTCACCGGCACCTCCCAGGTCTACACCCTCGCCCAGCGCACCGCCGACGACTCGGACCTCACCAAGACCGTACAGTTCCGGATCACCCCCATCAACGGCAGCTACACCGGCACCGTTCGGACCACGCCTGGGTTTGTGATGGGCTGATTCGGGGAGTTCACGACACGCAGCAGCCCCTCCCTGGCCGACCCTGGGGACTGGGAGGGGGATCATGCATAGACGCGAACGGCCCCTGGCCGAATGACCCAAAGCCCCTCCCGCTTTGGAGTCCAGATGCCGCTGACACCCGAGACCATCGCCCATGCCTGCCGCTGTCCGCTGGCTGCCGTGGACGCCAACTGGCCCCTCCTGGTGGCCGCACTCGAAGAGCGGGGCGTCTCTGAGCCCCTCGTGCAGTTGGGCCTGGCCGCGACGGTTGCCGTGGAGACGGCCTGGACGTTCCGGCCCATCAACGAGCTCGGTGGGGCGAAGTATTTCAACGAGCACTACGACACTGGTGAGCGTGCGAGGCGCCTTGGCAATACGCCCGAGGCCGACGGGGATGGAGCACTCTACCATGGGCGCGGCTTCGTCCAGCTCACCGGACGGTCCAACTACCGCGTTGTGGGGCAGGCCCTGGGGATCGACCTCGAGGGGCATCCGGACCTGGCCCTGGATCCCACACAAGCGGCCCGGATCATGGCCCACTACTGGGTGACCCGGCACGTTGTGGAGGCATGCAGGGCCGCCGACTGGCCCCGGGTGCGCCGCCTGGTCAATGGGGGCACCAACGGCTGGACGGAATTCCGGGGCTGTGTGGTGCGGCTGCTGGAGGTGCTCGCATGATCGTGATGCCCTCGAAAGACCAGATCGCTCACGCTGGGACCGGCCTCGGGCTGGCCGCCATCCTGATCGGATTCGGGTTCTGGATCTCTCTGTCGGTTGTGGTAGTTGCTGCCATCGGCAAAGAAGTCTACGACTACTACCACCCCGCCACGCACACCTGCGAGGTTATGGATGCCTGCGCCACCATCCTGGGCGGGCTGCCCGTTTGGCTGGCATGGCTCATTTTGATGGGAGTGCGCTGATGTGTGCCACCTCTGTGACCCCTACCACTACGACGCCTACCATGAGGGCGACCATTGTCCAGGCGTTCAAGGACATCATCCGCCAGCTCCTGACAGGCAAGGACAACCAGACACACGACATCGCTCGGTATGCCTGGGCGATCTCGACGGCGGCGGTCCTGGCCCACGATGCCTGGCAGTTGCACCAGGGACAGCCGGTCAACGTCCGGGACCTGGCTGAGGCACTGGCCATTGTCGCGGCAGCATTCGGCCTGGCCATCCACCTCAAGAGGGGCTCGGAGCCCGATGGGGGCGCCCAGTGACCCTGCGGACCACCCTCGCCTTCCTCCTGGCCGCTCTGGTCATCGGGTGGTGCGCCGGTGCTGCCAGCTGCCACGGGAGCAGGCCCAAACCCTCGCCCGCGCCTGCATCCCCCACGCCCCCCGCCCAGCAGGGGCAGGCAGCCACCCAGGTCGGGGACCAGGCGCAGGCCAGGGCCGCCCAGCTGGACAATGACCTCGCCACGGCCAAGACCACCATTGCCTCCCAGGCCCAGGAGATCGACCGCCTGCGGTCCCTGGTGCCGGACCCTCCCCAGACTGACCCCTGCCCGGAGCTCCGGGCGCTGTCGGCTGCCCAGGACATCCAGATCACCCAGCAGGCCCACGCCCTGGACCTGTGCGGGCAACGGGGGGACGCCCTCCAGGCCGAGGCCACCGCCCGAGGCAACGCCGCCACCGCCTACCAGGAGGAGGCCCGCCAGCTGCGCATGGTGGTGGAGGCCAACCCGCCCCGCCCCTGGGCCGTGGGGGTGAGCTACGGCACAGACGGGCAGCGAGGGCTCTGGGCCGAGCGGGACCTCTGGCGGTTCCGTGCCTCTGCAGAGATCTACCACACCGCAGCAGGTGGCCTGCAAGCAGGAGCCCGAATTGGATGGAGGTTCTGATGCCCGAACCGCGACGCTGGACCCTGGAACGATCCATCAGCCTGGGAGACCTGCTGGTGTTCCTTTCCCTGGCTGCTGCCGGGGTGGGTTACATCCTCCATCAGGACCAGCGCATGACCCGGACGGAAGTCCGAACGGACAACCTCGAGGTTCAGGACATCCGCTTCGAGAAGAACCTCCAGGCCCAAAAGGATGAGATTGGGAAGAAGCTCGACCGGATGGAGGAGAAGCTCGACCGTCTGGTTGAAAGCGGGCATGTTCGGTAACCGATGCGTGTTTGGTGCAATTATTGGCAAAACATTTCTGTTTGAAATTGTGTCGGTTATCACCCATTTGTGACACTGGCTGTCTCAGGTTGAGCGTCCGCTGAAATCTCCATTGAACCCCGCGCCACTGCATGGGCTAGAATTGCCCCCTGAGGCGTAGCAACCTCGAAAACGCCGGTCCCCAGCCCGCAGCTGGGAATCCCACCTCGGGATGCCGGCGGATACAACAGCCGAAAGGCGAAGAAGCCGGGCCGAAGCGTTTTCACGGTGCTAACGTCCCGAGTCCAGTTCTCCGGCAGGTCCCGTGACCTGCCGGGCTTGCCGTCGCATGTCTACAGATAGGGGGATGAGATGGGTGGATCAGAGGGCCCAGGGCCAGCAGTGCCAGCTCGGCAGCTCGTGCTCGACTTCCTGGCGAGGAGCCCGCAGGCGAGTATGAGGGTCTGGGCTGTTGCCCATGGTGGCCGCACCGGGCCGGTGATTGAAGCCCGTGTGAAGGTGGACCAGGCCGTCGCCTGGTGCCTAGTCCGGATAGCCAAAATGGGGGGACTCACGGGGGACTGCTCGTGAGATTGACCGGAAATTTTCAACACTTATACACACCAAAAAAGATTGAAATTCCTGCAAATGGAGGCATCAAAAAAGCCCTGAAACATTGCTGTTGCAGGGCTTTATGTTTTGGAGCCGCTTCCCGGGATCGAACCGAGGACCTTCCGCTTACAAGGCGGGCGCTCTACCAGCTGAGCTAAAGCGGCGTGGGGACTACTCCTGAGGCTTGCTCTTCCTGCCCCGGATCGCGCTGAACTCCTCTTTGCGGAACTCCCGGCTGGCGGCGTCCAGGATGCCGTTCACGAACTGGGTGCCTTCGTGGTCGCTGAACTCCTTCACCATCTCCAGAGCCTCGTTGATGATGATGGGGAAGGGGGTCTCTTTGACGTACATGAGCTCGAAGAGTCCCAGGCGCAGGAGGTTGCGGTCCACGGCCGCCATGCGGTGCAGCTTCCAGTTCTCGGCGAAGCGGGTGAGCGCTTCGTCGATGTCGGCCATGTGGCCATAGACCCCATCCACCAGACGTCGGGCTTGGTAGAAGGCGTCCCGGTTGAGATCCTGGATGGCATTGAAGCCCGCGAAGACCTCATCGGGCTGGTAGCCATTGAGATCCATGGCATACAGCATCTGCAGGGCGTACTCGCGCCCGCGTCGGCGGACTCCCATCACTCACCCTTCTTGGGGGTTTCGAGATTCCGGTAGAGATCGACCATCTCGATGAGGCTCTGGGCGGCTTCCCAGCCCTTGTTGCCCATCTTGGTGCCGGCCCGCTCGATGGCCTGCTCGATGGTGTCGGTGGTCAGGACGCCGAAGACGGCGGGGACACCCGTCTCCATGCCCACCGCCGCCACGCCCTTGGTGACTTCGGCGGCGATCATGTCGAAGTGGGGGGTGCCACCCCGGATCACGGTGCCCAGGACAGCCACCCCGGCGTACTTTCCGCTCCGGGCGGCCTTGAGGGCGGTCAGCGGCAGTTCGAAGGCGCCGGGGACCTTGATGACATCGATCTGGGACTCGGAGCCCCCATGGCGGACCAGGCAGTCCGTCGCACCGCCGATCAGGCGCTCCACGATGAACTCGTTGAAACGGGAGGTCACGAACGCGAAGCGATCGCCCTGATCTACCCGAAGCTGGCCCTCAAAGATCCCCATGGAACCCCCCCCCCAAAAGGTGGTGAATCCATGAGACTAGCACAGTCCGGCCCAGGGTGGAATGAGTGGGCCTTCAGGCGAAGAGGCTCAGAGTCTCTTCGATCTTCTTCAGGACAGCAAGGATGCGGAAGGGCTCCACTGGGAAGTAATCCACCGCTCCCGCTCCCACGGCCCGGTTGCGCTTGAGCTCCACATCCTCCTCGGTGCCCACCAGCATGACCGGTAGGGGGCACTGCTCCTGCTCGATGAGCTGGCGGGTGAGTTCCAGGGGGCTGGCCAGCCTGAGCATGTTGTGGACCAGGACGAGGCGGAAGCGGCCCCAGTCGTTCTCCCCGACCCCCAGGGGCCTGAGCATGGGGTGGACGGGCCCCTTGATGTAGTCCAGCGAGGCGAAGCCGAACTTCCGGCCCAGACCCTCCGCCAGCCGGCGGGCGAAGTCCTCCCGCTCAGTGAGCACCAGGATCAGGGGGTCCCTGTCCATCAGGAGGCGGGCGGTGGGCAGCACCGGGGCCAGGGAAGTCCTGGGGCCTCCGCTGTCGAAATCCTCCTTGTCACGCTGGGCCTGGAGGCGCTGCTGCCCCTCCATCCAGTTGCGGTACTGGCCCAGGGCGGCGTTCTCCATCTGGTTGGTGAACTTCAGGCCTACGCAGGCCTCGCCGAAATAGGCCACCTTGGTGGGAGCCTGGACCCGGTTCTCCCCTTCCAAGGGCAGGTCGATGGTGGCCTCTTCGCCGATCCGGAAGTACTCCTGGATGTTCTGGCGGGGGTCGTTCAGGGCGAGCTCAAGACCATTGCGGCCGAAGCCGCGGATCTGGCCGTCCAGGATGGCGTTGCGGGCGTTGATGAAGGTGCAGCGGGGCGGCGTGTCCGGGATGAAGTCCACCAAGCGGTTGTCCTCGGCCCGCCGCAGAGAGCGGGGCCCCTGGAGGTGGAGGGCCGGTGTGCCGTCCAGATCGCCGTGGGTCTCGATGTGGACCACCCCGTCGTACCGGATGCCCCGGTCCTCCAGGGTGAGGCCGACCTTTTCACCGCCGGTGACCCGCCAAGTGGAGGCCTGGGAGAGGGGCATCCGCACGGCGAAGCGGCCGGGCTCCTGCTTGAGGATCTGGAACTCGTCCCGGTATTCCCGCAGGGAGAGCCGAACTTTCTGGTTGGACAGATACAAGCGCTGCAGCACCATCTGGATGGCGGTGGCGTCTTCGATGATGCGATTTTCGCTCATGGCTAGTGCTGCTGGGGGAGAGCGTCGGCGGGAAGCCACCGGCGGAGGAGAATCATCAGGTTATCAAGGGTCACGGGCTTGGCGATGTAGTCGTCCATGCCCGCCTCAATGCAGCGCTCCTGATCGCCCTGCATGGCGTTGGCGGTCATGGCCAGGACGGGGACCCGCTTGCCCTCTCCCTCGGTCGACCGGATCAGCCGGGTGGCCTGGAATCCGTCCATCTCGGGCATCTGGCAGTCCATGAGGATGATGTCGTAGCTCCTGGTCCGGTGGGCCTCCACGGCCTCCTTGCCGTTGGCTGCCACATCCGCCTTGAGTCCCAGTTTCTTGAGGATGGCCAGGGCCACCCGCTGGTTCACGAGGTTGTCCTCCACCAGGAGGATGGCCGCCTCACCATCCCCCAACCGAAGGGGTGCCGCCTGCGCTGGGGCTTCGGGCGCGGTGCTGTGGCCCTCCACCATGGTCCGGAGCTGGGAGCGGCGGAGGGGGAGGGGGAGGATTTCGACTCCGGCCAGGTCCTGGCGGGCGTTCATGGCCTCCTTCTCGTAGAGGCTGTGGGCGAGGATGATGCGCAGGCGTCCCCGGTCCCGGTGCTGCAGGAGTTCCCGGACCAGGGGGGGGAGGGCTCCGTCACGGAGGTGGAAGACCAGGAAGGGGCTGCCCTGGGCCTGAAGGACCTGTTCGGCTGCGATGCCCTCCTCCAGGTGTTCGACGGGGAAGCCCCAGTCCCGCAACTGGCCCGCCAGGGCCGCCCCGGTGGCCCTGGGGAGTCCGTGCAGGAGGAAGTGCGCATCCGGGGAGGGGCGCCAGGGATCACGACCGAGGTCGTGGACCGGGAGGCGGGCCGTGAACCAGAAGGTGCTGCCTTCGCCGGGGGCGCTGTCGACCCCGATGCCTCCCCCCATGAGTTCGGCGATCCGCTTGCAGATGGCGAGGCCCAGCCCGGTGCCTCCGTACTTCCGGGTGGTGGAGGAGTCACCCTGGAAGAAGGACTGGAAGAGTCTTCCCGCCACCTCGGGGGTCATGCCAATGCCCGTGTCCCTGACCTGGAACTTCAGGAGGGCGGTCTCCCCCTCCTGGGAGAGCAGGTCCACACGGATGAGCACCGAGCCCTTCTCGGTGAACTTGAGCGCGTTGTCGGTCAGGTTGGAGAGGACCTGGCGCAGGCGGACGGGGTCCCCCAGCAGCCGGGTGGGAGCCGCCCCCGCCACCCAGGTGACCAGCTCCACCCCCTTGTGGTGGGCCTTGACCCCCAGGGCGGCGAGCAGGTCATCGAGAAGCTCCTGGAGGTCGAACTCGATGTGCTCCAGTTCCAGGCGTCCAGCCTCGATTTTGGAGAAGTCCAGGATGTCGTTGATCAGGCGGAGCAGGGTCATGGCACTGCTCCGGATGGTGGTGGCGTAGTCCATCTGTTCGCCATTGAGGGGTGTCCTCAGGAGCAGGTCCGTCATGCCGATGACGCCATTCATGGGGGTCCGGATCTCGTGGCTCATGTTGGCCAGGAACTCGCTCCGGAGGCCCGCCAGGCGCAGGGCCTCATCCCGGGCGTCGGCCAGTTCCCAGTTCTTGATCTCCAGGTCCATGGCGGCCATGGCCAGCTTCTTTTCGGCCCGCTTCTGCTCGGTGATGTCGTGGAACTGCCAGAAATGGCCGTGGAAATCCTCTCCGGAGCGGATGGGGACGAAGTCCATGGCCAGCACCCTCCCGTCCCTGAGGTTGACCACCTCCTGCGTGTTGAGGGCCCCTTTCTGGACGATCTCCGAAAGGCGCTCCGAGAACTGGGAAGGCGCCTCGGCCAGGGGGGCGCACATCTCGAGGAGCTCCTCCGAAGGGCTGTCGGTCAGCATGTGGGCGGGTACCGGGATCTCGAACATCCGGCAGAAGGTCTCGTTGAGGAGGGCGATCCGCCGCTCCTGGGTCTCAACGAGGATCCCGGCTTGCATGTTCTCCAGCAGCGTCATCAACCGGGAGGTGATGGTGGCCAGGGCCGTCTCGGCACGCCTCCGTTCGGTGATGTCGTTCAGGGTGCCGGTGACTCCCGTGACCTGGCCCTGGGCGCCCACCGTGACCCGGTTGTACATCTCGATCCAGCGTGGGAGCCCCTCCAGGGTGAGGAAGCGGAACTCGCCGCGGATGGTGTCCTGACCCGTCTCCAGGGCGTAGGTGAGGAGGTTCATGTACCGGGCGGTATCCTCGGGATCCATGTAGCCCAGGAAGGGGCGTCCCAGGCTCTCATCCACGGGATGGCCAAGGATGGCCTCCCAGGCAGGGTTCAAAAGGGACCAGTTGCCTTCGCGATCGATCTGGAAGACCACCTCCTTCAGGTGATCCACCAGGCTGCGGTACTGATGGAGGTCATTGCATGGATGGATATCCGCCAGCTGGCCGCTGACATCCATCTCGGCCAGGAACTGCTCCCAGGCCGGTCCTGAGGGCAAGGGCCTACCCGCTGCCTCCAGCCGCGCCAAAGCCCCGGCGAGGTGCCGGCTTCGGGGCAGGGGTGCGTCAGAGCCAGTGTTCATGCGGAGCCTGGGAGATTCCTGGAATTCAGCATCCATCATGGCATCCTGAAGAGCTGAAGTGGGGCGGGAAAAGTTTCTTGTTTTTTTCGCCTTCATGCCCCATCCTGAGATATCCACCGTGAGGAGCATCCATGGCCGCCGAGCAAGAAGATCGCCTGAAAGTCCTGAACCGCGCTCTGGCTGACATCGAGCGGGCCTTCGGCAAGGGGTCGATCATGAAGCTGGGCGATCGCATGACCGCAGACGGCATCGAGGTCATCTCCACCGGTTCCATCAGCCTGGACGCGGCCCTGGGGGTGGGTGGGGTGCCCAAGGGGCGCATCGTCGAGGTGTACGGGCCTGAGGCCAGCGGCAAGACCACCCTGGCCCTGCACATGGTGGCCGAAGCCCAGCGGAAGGGCGGTCTGGCGGCCTATATCGACGCCGAGCACGCCCTGGATCCCGAGTACGCCCGCAAGCTCGGGGTCGATGTGGACAACCTCTTCATCAGTCAGCCCGACAGCGGTGAGCAGGCCCTGGAGATCTGCGACCAGCTGGTGCGCAGCGGTGCCCTGGACATCATCGTTGTGGACTCGGTGGCCGCCCTGGTCCCCAAGGCCGAGATCGACGGCGAGATGGGCGACAGCCATGTGGGGCTCCAGGCCCGCCTCATGAGCCAGGCCCTCCGCAAGATGACGGCCACCATCAACCGAACCAATACCTGTGTGGTCTTCATCAACCAGATCCGCATGAAGATCGGCGTGATGTTCGGCAACCCCGAGACCACCACCGGCGGCAACGCTCTCAAGTTCTATGCCTCTGTCCGCCTGGATGTCCGCAGCATCCAGAGCATCAAGGGCAACACCGGGGACCCCCTGGTCTCCGCCAAGGACGAGGACTCCAGCGTCATCGGCAAGAAGACGAAGGTGAAGGTGGTCAAGAACAAGGTTGCCCCGCCCCTCAAGGTGGCTACCTTCGACATCATGTATGGCGAGGGCATCAGCAAGACTGGTGAGCTGGTGGAACTGGGCACTCAGCTGGAGATCATCCAGAAGAGCGGCTCCTGGTACTCCTACCGCGACTCCCGGCTGGGTCAGGGCGCGGAGAACGTCAAGAAGCTCCTGCAGGACAACCCCGAGCTGGCTGAGGAGATCGAGCAGCAGATCCGCGAGCGGGTCGGCCTGCGGGTTGCGGCAGCCGCCCGCTGACGCGCATTCCCATGACAAGGGCCCCGGGTCGCCGACCCGGGGCCCTTCCCTCTGCAGGGGCCTACTGCCGGGCCAGCAGTTCCTGGCTGAGCAGGCGGATGTGGGACATCTCCTCCTTGATGATGTCATCCAGCTTGGCCTTGCCCAGGGCGTCCGGCACGATCTCCTTCATGCCGAGGTAGAAGGCCACGGAGTCCTTCTCGTTCTGGATGGCGGTCTTGAGGATGGAGTTCATGGAGCTGAAGTCGACAGTCGGCTGGAAGAAGACCTTGGTATCGGCCATGGCCTGCAGATACAGGGCGGCTTCATCCATGGGGTCGAAGACCGTGGGTGCCTTCTCCTGCTCGGCCAGGGCCTTGCGCATGTCGGCGAAGGTCTGTTCGTGGTCCTGCTCCATATCGGCCAGCCGGAGCAGGAAGTCCCGGGACTCGGGATCCTGGATGCCAAGGGCGGCCTCTTTGTAGAAGGCGAGGCCGTTGCGCTCGATCTGCTCGGCCATCTCCAGGACATCGTCCGCGTTGAAGTCAAAGCTCATGGGATCTCCTTGTGGGGGTTGCTTATTCGGATGCCGGGGGACGGCCCATCGTCCCGCCAAGCCGCTCGACGGCATAGGCGTAGGCGCCCAGGGCTGTGGCCCGGCTGGTCCCGAGCCGGGTCATGGCAATACCCGAGCGCTGGTGGGTATCCCGGCCATGCACCAACCTGGAGGTGAGGAAAGCGGCCATGCCGGTGACCTGGTCCAGGTCATGGACCCGGTAGGCCAGGCGGGGCAGGATCCGGCCGTCCAGCTTGCGGATGGAGCCATTGAGCTCTCCCAGCAGGGCCGGCATATAGAGATCCGAAGCGGCGGAGAGGCCCCCACCGATGACCACCAAGCCGTCCACCAGGGTGAGGGCTGTGGCGATGGCCTCCCCGGCAACCTCGCCTAGCCGCCGCCAGGACTCCCGGGCAGCCCTGGCGGGACCCCGGAGGCGCCCCCGGGCAATGGCGGCGATGGTCTTCGGGTCGGGGGCCTCGTCAAGGGGGATCCCGGCCAGCTGGGCATAGACCCCCCGCACGGCCCGGATGCTGACCCCCTCCTCGGCATAGGCCTGGGGCTCCAGCTTGTGTCGCAGCAGCCAGATCTCGGCTCCTGCGGCGTTGTCTCCCAGGTGCAGACGCCCGTCCAGGACAATGCCGCCCCCGAATCCGGTGCCAAGAGTGAGTCCCAGCAGGTTCCGGTAGCGTTTGGGGGTGCCCGCTGCCTCCAGCCGGGCGTTGACCTCGGGCAGGAGGCCATAGTGCGCCTCCCCCAGTGCGAAGAGGTCGGCGTCGTTGTTGATGAAGACAGGGACGCCGAAGGTCTCAGAGAGGATGGGTCCCAGGGGGACGCCTCCCGTGGCGGCGCTGTCGCGGAAGGCTGGCATGTTCCAGAGGTCGCCGATGACCCCTGAGGGGTAGTCTGCCGGACCGGGAAAGCCGAAGCTGATGGCATCGCAGCCGCCGATTCCATCCCGGAGCTTCCGGAAAGCCCCCTTCAGGTCCTCCAGGAAGGGGCCCAGCTCCTGGCAACGGGAGGGGATGGTGAAGGACTCCCCGACCACCCGGGCTTCCCGGATGGCGCAGAAGGTCAGCGTCGTGCCTCCGGCGTCGAGGGAGAGGATGGTGGGGTTGGGCTTGGGGGGCATGGCCAAAGTTTAGGAGCGTACCCCGGCCCTGGGTAGGGCGCCTGTGCTCAGGCCTGGCTGGTGGCGCCCAGACGCTCGAACCTCCTCCGGAAGGTCTCCGGGATGGCGCACTTCACCTCCCTGGAGAAGTCGAAGAGGACCATGACGTCCTGGGAGAGGGCCACCACCTCCCCGGCCTCGTCCAGCACCACGTAGTGGATCTGGAAGCTGGTGGTCTTGAGGTGGTCGATGCGGGCCAGGACCGTGACTTTTCCCGGGTAGTAGAGCTGTTTGCGGAAGTGGCAGGTGACCGAGACCAGGACCGGCCCGATGGCTGTCTCCTTGTGGTGCTGCATCATGCCCACCTCCTCCATGGCGTGGACCCGGGTGGATTGGATGTAGCGTTGGATGGCCAGGTTGTTCACGTGGCCGTAGGAGTCGACCTCCGCCCAGTCGACACGCAGGTCGAAGCGGATGGGGTAGGTGTCCAGATTCAGTTCGCGGTGGGGCATGTTCAGTTCTCTTGGGGAGGCGCAGCCACTCCAGCCGCGCAGCGGTCCTTCCCATCCAGGATAGCGGCGGGAGGGACGACTCAGGGGCGGGCCGGAGACATGTCGAAGATCCAGCCCTCCGTCTCGTTGGCCAGGAGAACCCGGTCCCAGCCATGGGCCAGGACCTTGGAGGGGGGCACCGAGGATGCCAGATCCTCGGCCCGCTGGCGGGTCATGCCACGGGCGCGCAAGGTGAGGACCGTGATGCCGCCAAAGCGGCTCTGGAGGGTGGTGTAGGGCTCCTCATCCCGGCTGCTCAGGTAGAGGCGTATGGAGTCGGTCAGCGAGGTCTGGGACTCGTCCATCGGGCAGCGATAGGCCTCGATCCGGTGGATGGTGTCGGCGTCGAGGGTGCCCCTGAGAGAGGCCGGATCCGGGGCCGGAGGCCGGGAGACGGCTCCGGGTCGGGACTGAGGGCTGTTTGGAACACAGGCGATAAGGCTCGCCAGGAGGGCCGCAGCTGCGACGCATGGGGAGTGGAGAGCGGTGTAGCGCATGGCTATCACTCTATACCCGGGGTCTGTCAGACCAGGCGGAAGCTCCCCTCCGAGAAGACAAGCTTCAGGCCCAGGCTCCCCTCGTTGACCTGCCAGGGCTTGAGGGTATAGGTCCTCAGTCCCTTGGCGTGGAAGGGGTCGTTATCGGCCAGGGACTTGGCCTGGGCATAGCTCTGGGCGGCATAGACGATCATGCCCAGGCCATCGAAGCGGGCCTCCTCATTCAGCAGGGGACCTGCGGCGAAGATGAGACCCTGCTGCTCGAGCTGCTTAAGGTAGCTCTTGTGGGCGTCCAGGTGCTGCTCCAGTTCCTCTGGCGGACGTTGGGGAACCGTGGTGCAGACGTAGAAGAGCTTCTGCATGCCGGCATGGGTCGTGTCGACGCCATCGGCCTGGGGGGGGATCCCGTGCTCCATGGGGGGCTCCTTGGTTGCGAGGTGTTTGTCTGGGTCCCAGGGTATACCTCCCTGGCATGACTTTGGGGCGCGGATGCGCTTCAGGGGTGAGTTGATATCAAAAAAGTCGATCAGCATGAATTGTGTTGCATTGTATATGTGATTGGAAATATTGTACAAAATGCACTTAATGGATAACTAGAGTTATGTCGTATCCTTGCTGTATGGAAATTACATAAATGTAATAATTCTGACCCAGAGTGCTTGATATATTTCGTTGCATCGATTGATAGGCATTGTTATCCTTGGTACAAGTGTTTCACCAAGCGGTACTGTTGTCTTCTCTGTTGCATTTTGTAAAGGATTGCAAATCAGTAGATAGCTTTAAATAAATAAATTTTCATCTTTGTAATCCTTCTGTGAGCGCGTCTGATCCTGTCTGTTGGATGGAATGCTTGGCTTGCGGGAGAGGATTGGAGGGGGGGCTCTTTGGGGACTGCTGCTTTGTCGGCAGGATTCCATGTTGTATAGCGCCATTTGATGTATTTATTTGCATGGCAATAGATCGTTCTATTCCGTGCTCATGGTGTACTTCTGTGTTTTTAGTTGTAAAAATGCAAAAAAATAATTGTTAAAATGTAAATTTAAAATAATTGAAAAGCATTTTTAACCAACCATCCACTTCATTAAGGAGGAAATAAAGAATGTGGGGTCCAGTAATATTCGCTATCGCATACTTTGCGATCCTGATTGGCATGGCCAATTACTTCCTACATAGCAAGGTCAAGACCTTCGAGGATTTCGCCATGGGCGGGCAGTCCCTGAGCTGGGGCTTGGTGACCCTCTCCCTGGCCCTGATCCCGCACGGATCCGGCCATACCATGTCTCTCTGGGAGTCCTCCACGGAGATGGGTGTCGCCGTGCTCTGGTGGCCCATCATCGTGGGTGGCGCCTTCATTCCCATCCTGATGTTCTGGCTGGGTCCCTGGATGCGGAAGCTCAAGGTCGAGACCATCCCCCAGGCCATGGGGCTCCTCTTCGGTGACAAGATGCGCTTCCTCCACTGCTCCGTGCAGATCGGCACCTGGACCGCCATCGCCATGTCCGAGACCATCGCCACTGCCGGTGCCATCTATGGGCTCTGCGGCGGTCGCCTACCCTTCTTCCCCTGGTGCATCGGCGCTGCCTTTGTCCTGATGCTCCTCTACATCATCTTCGGTGGGGTGCTCGAGCTGGTCTGGGTCAGCACGGTCAACGTGGCCGTCATGACCATCGGCTCGTACCTGGCCCTCATCTGTCTGGGCACCTGGCTGGCGGCCCATGTCGGCGGCTATGACGGCGTCCTTCGGGCCTACACGGCCATTGGTGAAGGGTGGAAGTTCAATCTCTTCAATTTCTCTCCCAAACTGATGTTCCAGGTGGTGATCCCTGTGGCCGTGCTGCACATCTGTGCCGGTGGTGTGGCCCAGGGCATGTATATCCCCCTGCTCTCCGCCAAGAGCGACAAGGACTGCCGCAAGGGTTTCTGGATCTGCAGCGTCACCAACGTCGTCACCGCCTTCCCCTGGGTCATCATCGCCCTCTGTGGCATGGCCATCCCGGCCTTCGCCAAGGTCGGCAGCAAGCTGGTGGTCATCGAGGTCGCCATGAAGGCCATGCCCCAGTGGGTCTATGCCCTCCTGATGGTGAGCCTCCTCACCTCCGTGCTCTCCACGGGCAGTGCCATCATCATGGGCAACTCCACGGTGCTGCTGAACGACATCCTCAAGGGGGCCTGCTTCCCCAAGATGAAGGACGAGACCCGCATGAAGCTCATGCGGCCCTGCATCCTGCTCTGTGGCCTCTTCGCCGGGGTGCCCGCCCTCTTCGCTCCCATCCTCTTCCCCGTCTTTCTGTGGGCCTTCTCCTTCGGTATCCCCCTCTTCATCATTTTTGTGTTCGGCCTCACCTGGAAGCGCTGTGTCTCCGGTGCCTGGATCACCATCGTTGTCAGCTATGCGGTGAACTTCTGGTGGACCTTCTGGACCCCCAGTTTCGCCAAGGGTCCCCTGGCCCTGAACATGTATCCCGTCACCATCATCGCCGTCGTCCTGGGTGTGGTCACCTTTGCCATCCTGCCCGGCAAGGTGGGTCTGCTCCGCGAGAAGGACGAGGAGTCCGGCTCCTGCTGCGGTGCCGCCCTCGCTGTGGAAGGAGAAGCCTAAATGTGGGTCATCAAGCTCTTCATCGCTGAACTCGTCTTCACGCTGATCATCGCCTTCGCCATCTACGGCGTCTGGCGCAGCCTCAACCCCGGCAAGAAGTTCTAGGGAGAAATCCGCCATGCACGTGAATGCATCCGTTGCCATCTACCTCTGCTCGCTGATGGTCTTCCTCGGCCTGGTCTGCACCTGGGGCCAGCTGCGCCAGAAGCGCGAGAACAAGTAGGGGGATCCTGTCCCACCGTAGAAGGCCCCCGGAGTCGGGGGCCTCTGCCTGTACCGCCTCGACGGGTGATCTTCAGTCCGGCGACTTCCGGAGGCAGAGGGTGGTCATGGCGCGCTTTCCCGCCACCAGAGTGGTCTTTACGGGGTCCAGGAGGGTGCCCGGGAGGCTCCTCACCATTTCCTCGATCATGGCCTCATCGACCAGGAAGCGCTCTGTGCCGTCCGGCAGGCGGAAGCGGCTCTCCCCGAGGGGCTGCAGCCTGTCCGCCATGCCCATGCTGGAGGCCAGGCGCACGAAGAGCAGCCCGCCGGGGCGCAGGACCCTTCCCAGCTCACCCCACATGGCCTGGAAGTGGACGGGATCCTTGGCGAAGTGCAGGACTGCGCAGCAGATGACGGCATCGAAGCTCTGGTCGGCCTGGGGCAGGGCCTCCAGTGTCGCAACCTGGAAGCGGTCCTTCGGCAGGTCCACCACATGGGTGGCGGCAAGGGCGCGGGCCTCCTCCAGGGCCTCAGGATTCCGGTCGATGCCATGCACCTCGAAGCCGCCCCTCAGGAAGGGGGCCAGGTTCCGTCCGGCTCCGCACCCTGCGTCCAGCAGGATGGAGTGGGGGCTGAAGCGTCCCTTCAGGAGCTGGTCGAAGAGGTAGATGTCGAGATCGCCGAAGGCCGCTCTGAGGTCCATGTGATCAGCATAGCCATGGCTGAATGGAAAGGATCAGGGTGGTGATGGGCGAAATGGGCGTGCTGTGTGTCGGGTGATGGATTGCATGGCTTTTTAAAACTCAACTTAGCTCTTGTGTTGAGGCAGTTGCCGGCGAGTGTGATGACCCTGTTGGCCTTTGGTCGATGCCACTATCCCATTGGACGGCACAGGGACTCATTCCGGACCCCTTGCGTGGATGCTGTGGGGAAGTGTCCGGATAATTCACCCATGTAAGTCACTCCGGAGGTGCGCCATTCCAGGTCCTTACCCGCTGCGGGGCCCCAGGTCGGGCCGGGACCGAGGCTTCACTCTGGTGGAGCTGCTGGTGGTCTTGGTGATCGTCGGGGTGCTGATGTCGGTCGGGGTCTCCAGGCTGGGGAGTCGGCCCTCCGGGGCCGTGCGCTCGCTCATGGATGACCTTGAGGGGACCCTGGTGGATGCCCACAAGCACTGCGTGGCCACGGGACGTGATGTGACCGTGGCTGTCCAGGGTGGCTGGAGCAGCAGCAGCCCCTACCTTCTGGCCTACGGGGACGCCATCACCCAGGCGGGCACCAGTGTTTCCACCTCGACGATCCTGAGTGATGGAATCAGCAGTGCCGAGGCCTTTCACTACAGAGCCACAAGCCG
Source organism: uncultured Holophaga sp. (assembly GCF_963677305.1). Classification (GTDB taxonomy): domain Bacteria; phylum Acidobacteriota; class Holophagae; order Holophagales; family Holophagaceae; genus Holophaga. The sequence goes on along the minus strand of NZ_OY781925.1, from coordinate 3,439,157 downwards.
GGAGTGCCTGCACGCCGGGATCGTTGTCGCGGGCAGCACCTGGTGGAGCACCGCTGCCAGCGGCAATGCCGCACTCTCCAGTGTGGAGCCGTTCAGTGACAGCACTTCATCCTTTGCGTCCCTGCTGAGCGATCCCTCCTCGGATGCCGCCAACCTCTCAGCCCTCGGTCAGGTAAAGATCAGCGGCGTCAACAAGCGCTTCAATACCCCTTTCTATATCGCTGTCGTCGGGCTCCAGAACGGCGAGGCCATGACCGGTGGCCCCATGGGGCTCCTGGTGGTCCTCAACAATGGCGCCACGATCTACAAATTCTACAACCCCGGGGTGGCCGAGGGCAGCGGTGGCTGGAGGCGACTGTGAGAGCCAGGATGCGGCGGGATCGGCAGGCGGGCTTCAGCATGGTGGAGCTCCTCATGGCGGCTTTTCTGCTCGCCATTGGGATTCTGGGGCTGGCCATGCTCCAGACGATGTCCCTGAGGGGGCTCCGGGGCAGCCGCAGTCTGCAGACCGGCGTGCTGCTGGCGGGAAGGATGCTGGATCAGATCGAGATGGAGGGACGCCTCTCCTGGCTCAACATCACCGACAGCAACTACACCACCCCGGCCAGCCTGAGCTATCTCCAGTACATCGGGAAGGGCACGGTCTACATGGGATTCGACGCAAGTGGTACGGCCACCACCAGTGCGCCCGTGAGCAGCAAGCCCACCGCCTTCTATGTGGCCACCGTCACGGAGACGGCTGTCTCGACGGCGAGTACCGGGGCTGTCTCGGATTACGCTGTGACCCTTCAGTTCGCCGATGAGGCGAACAAGAGCGGGACCATCCAGCGGACGGTCACCCTGACTCGGAGGGTGGTCCATGGCTAGGCGGTGTCAGTCCCTCGATGGAAGGGGAGGCTTCTCCCTGGTGGAGCTTCTGGTGGCGCTGGTCTTCACCATGATCCTCATGGTCGGGATGGCCACGGTCTTCAAGGCCAGCCTCTCCACCTTCTACACTTCGGGGGAGAAGCTCTCGAGTCTGCGCAGGAATGACATGTCCCTGGATCTGCTCGGAGATGACCTCAACAACGCGGGGATGTACCTGACTGACCTCGCGAACCTCCCCTCGGTCAGCTCCAGCAACCAGCCCTTCCAGATCATTCCCAATCCCACGACCATCAGCGGCGTGACGCAGGGGGCCGACGAACTGTACTTCTATATGGATGAGCCGCTCCCCTTTGAGGGGACCCTCACCAGCAGCGCAAGCAGTGTCGCAACGGCCTCTGAACTGGTGGCGTCCGGGGATTCGGCCGACTCATCCTCCAACTACACCTACACCATCAATTGCAAGGAATCGGCCTATGCGGGGCAGGTGGCGGTGGGGCAGTATTTCATCTTCAAGGACGCCTGGGACACGGGTTATGTCAGCTCGGTCACCCAGTCAGGGGCTTCGGTGACCGTGGTGGCAGGGGAGCATTCCTCCTCGGCCATCACCGGCAGCGGTGCCACGGGGTTGCCGACCAAGGCCAAGCACATCACCGGGAGCGGCGTTGTCTTTGTCAAGCCCTCGCAGATGGTGAAGTACAGCGTCCAGCTCCTGCAGCTGGATCCCACCAGCAGCACGGGCATCCCCTGCCTGGTGCGCGACCAGGGCGCCTACAGTACCTCTGGCTTCACGGCTGACAGCACGCTCCGGCAGATCATCACAGAGAATGTCTCGGGCTTCAGGGTCTACCTCAGCGTGGACTCCGGTCGGACTTGGCTGGGCGGGAGTGCCTACTCCAGCTGGAGCGCCATCCGCTCGGCCCTGGATGCCCAGCTGTCCACCTATGGTCGCGTGGACTATCAGACCACGGAGAACAGCGAACACTGGTTCCGCTTCATTCCCACCATCGTGCGAATTGATGTGACCACCCGCACGGCGAGGCAGCGGACCGAATACTCGGACTCGACGACGCCGACCCTGGCCTACAAAGAGCAGACCCAGAGCGTGATCATGGTCCCACGCCACTTCGGCCTGCCCTTCGATTGAGGGGAACTCCCATGCGAGGCTTGAATTCAGGCAGACGTTCAGAGCATGGAGGGGTGACCATCCTGGTGGTTCTCCTCCTCCTGGTGCTTCTCACCATCGCAGCCGTTGGCATGTCCAAGAATGCCTTCCGTGCGGTGGTCGCCTCCGGCAGCTCCCGCCAGGGGGCCATGGCCATGAACGTCGCCGACTCGGGGATCGAGTGGTCGATCTACTGGATGGACTACAACAACAGCAGTTCTGCGTCCGGAGCCGCGGCCAGCCTGGTGGCGATGAAGACGGCCCTCCTGGCTGATGAGAGTCTGTCGGGGGTCGCCTATGATGTCATGTCCGGCAGCACCACTTCCCCGACCACCTATACCCCGGGAAGCAATGTGGCGGTGACCCTGCCGAGTGTGACGACGACTGCGGGCATCACCCAGACCCAGACCTTTTCCGCCGGCATCACCCGGATGGGCAAGCTGCCGATCTCGGACACCAGCCAGGGGAGCTCCAGCGGCTACACCCCCGCCACCGGCAGCGAGACCAGCCAGGCTCCGGACCTGTGGGCCATCCGCACGGACTCCAAGGTGACCGTGGGGTCCGTGAGTTTCACCCACGGCAAGGAAGTCTGGATTTCCACCCCTGTCCAGTGAAGTCCCGTTTTTCAGGAGTCTCCCATGACCCCTCGTGAAGTCCTCCGGGCCCTCCGGGTTTCCATCCTGTTCGTTCTCCTGGCCATGCTCTCCGGGGCCCTTCCGCTATCGGCCCAGTTGGACCCGAAGCTTCAGGGCAGCAACACCGACTTCCTGGATCTGTATCAGCAGAGCACCCAGACCAAGGTGAAGCCGGAGATTCTGACGATCTTTGACTTTTCGGGGTCGATGGAACGGCTGATGTTTCATCCGCTCTACAACAATACGGATGTGACGGATAATAGTAGCCTGTATAAGGCAATGACATTTTCACTTAGCACTTCTACGTCTGCCGGTACGTCATACACAATTACCGTACAGGCTGGTTTGGTGCGAACCAGTAACAACAAGACTTCAACAAGTACTTACACTATAACAACATCCCCTGGATCGACGTTTACTGTTGCTTCGAGTGGTAGTAATTTCAGTGTGGCTGAATCGGTGACAACCTGCCCTACGGCGAATGGCTCAGTGACCTTCACAGCGACTGCCAATAGTGGGTATACCCTCAGTTCCTGCACGTGGACCATCAAGACTGGCAGCACTACCGTGGCTAGTGGGAGTGGAGCCACATTCGTGTGGACTGTTCCCAGCACTGCGACCAGTTCATCGACTACCTATACGGTGTTGGCCAAAATTAGCGGAAGTACAGTGGGCACTCTGAGCAGTAATATCCTGGTGAAGCCGGATGGAACTCAGGTGACAGCGTCTGATGCGGCTTCTGCCAGTACCTCCTCGGGCCTGAGCGGTGCTTCCTATGGGGCTGGTGACATTCGGAACTGGGTGCGGGCAGCCAGCCATGCACGGTTTTCCTGTTCGGTGAATGGTTACACTCGAACCATCGACATTCCTATTCCATGGAAGATCATGTCCAGTGCTTCCAGTGGGAATCCCCTGAGTTCGTATACGGTCCTGGACCAGGAGGCCGTCACCAAGAACGGCTCAACCACTTATTACGGGACTGGGGGCTCGATTGAAATGGATACAGTCTATGCTCTAAGCGGAGGTAGTTACACCTTCAGTGTGACGGCAGGGAGTTCCGAGGCCACAGCCATATCCTTTGGCGCATATAATATCAATTACGTGGACTGGCTGTTTAATGGCACCTACACGGATGGATCCTATTCTGGATCATTTATTGTGTTTGATGCCGCCAACAAGAGTTTGGCTGGAGGGCAGCAGACCTTGGCGCAGGGGCAGGGGTTTGGTGCCGACGCTGCGAACTACACCATCAAGGTTCCGGACTACAACCTGAATGGTTCCTACGCTGGAACTGAGACCACCAAAACTTCCACGATCAATATCGTGCCTGCTTTGACGCGCGTACAGGCCGTGAAACGTGCCGCAATCATGACGTGGATCAATCATCAGGCGGATGTGCTCTGGGCATTCCGCTTCCTTGACACAGGCTCTACCATGGAAAATGGCACCCCATCCTCGGTCAAGAATATCAACAATGACTCCACGAGTAATTTTTATTCCAGTAGTGTTTACGGGGGTGATTCGGGTTGGAGGATTTTTAATGGGTCATCTGCTGCTAATATGTCAGTTCTTGCGGCAAAGGTTGCTAATAATGGGACACCTTTGACCTATGCTATGGCTCGCGGGCTGGCACAGTTTACGGATCCAGGCAGTAGTAGTGTTTTTAATGCTTACGAAACGGGAGACAATGCAGCTTCGCAATGCATGAACCATTTCCTTATTTTGTTTACAGATGGTCTCGATAACAATAATACGAGTACTAATAACGTAAACACTACGACTCCATATATTAGCACCACCGGTAGTGTCACATCATTCAGTGCTAAGACTGGGAATACCACAATCCTATCCGATAGGAGTCAGGTGGATCAGACTGGTAAATATTGGAATCTTTTTACTTTTGCTGGAATTGCGGCACATATGTCTGATTCGACGATGGGTACGTCTGGCACGAATTATATGCCTGTGAGTTCGAGTTCCTACTATAGTTCTTCTTCCACCACAACGACTACCCCACATGGTTTTTTGCCATACGCTATTCACACAAGGGGGAGCGGCACGAGCGCAGTCACCTTCCAAAAGGATCATCGGATCACGACCATGACGGTGGGCGTGAGCCTGGGGGGACAGTACACAGATTCCAGCAGCCCGAAACGGAATCTCTTCTACGCTGCGGTAGTGGGCGATCCGACCACCACGGCCTATTCCGATCTCAGCGCTCTCATCCCCTTCGAATGGGACTCCTCCTTGAACAGCGGGAACGGCGGAAAGGTCTCTAACTCCATTTACTTCTTTGACGGCAACACCCCGGACACTTTGAGCACCTCTCTGAGCTATGCCATTGAGTCCGCCATCTCCGCCTCCAACATCAACACCGCTTCCAACGCCGACCTCCCCTATGTGGGAGCCAGCCTGGGCAACCAGATCTATGTGGGCAAGTTCCAACCCCCCACCAACGGCGGCTCCATCTGGGGGGGGGATCTGCTGATGTTCAACACCATGCTGAGCGGGAACTCCCTGCTCTTCCTGGACACCAGCGGCAACAGCACCACTACCCTCAGCTCCTCCACAGCCGAGTGGTCGGCCTACTCGGCCCTCTACAACAACCGATACTGGTACAACCGGACCCTCTACACCCGCTTGCCGGGGACCAGCTCCACCCCCGAACCCGGGCTCTCGACCTTCTCGGATGACACCACCGCACTCCAGAGCTATGTGGCTCAGGGGACCAACAAGAGCTCCTATACAGCCGGGGGCAGTGCCCAGAAGCAGGTCATCCAGTTCGTCATGGGGGCGGATCTCACCAGCAGCACCAACAGCAGCAATGGAAAGCCCTCAGCGAACCGCACCAACATCATGGGGGACATCATCGACTCCTCCCCGGCGGCCATTGAATACAACTACAGCGACATCTCCTCGAACCTGCCCGCCAAGCTCTCCGCCGTCGCGGGCGACCGCTTCCGCCTGATCCTGGTGGGGACCAACCAGGGTTGGCTCCACGCCTTTGGCGAAGTGACCAAGGCAAGCAGTGTGAAAAACTCCGCGGGCACCGCCCTCCGGACCGGCGCCGTGGACGAACTCTGGTCTTTCATGCCCACGGACTTCCTGAGCAACCTCGATCAGGTGACGGTGAGCACCAACGCCCACCGCTTCCTGGTGGATGGCGCGCCCTACATCTATCACCTGGACCTGCCGCCCTCCACCGGGGGTTCCGCGGATGGGAAGGTGGAGACCACGGGCTCCGAGCGCTGCGTCGTCCTCTTCGGTCTGGGCAAGGGCGGTCGCAGCTACTATGCCATCGATATCAAGAACCCCTACTCGCCCACCCTTCTGTGGTCCCTGGTGCCGGATGAGGCCAGCTATCTCACCTCTGACCGGATCCTGAACTGCGAGGGCGCCCCGGCCCTGAGCACGGTCAAGAGCATTGTGGCCAACATGGGCTATTCCACCTGCACGCCAGCGATCGGGCGGGTGCTCGTGACCAGCGGATCCACCAAGACGGTGCATGATGTGGTCTTCCTGGGGGGGGGCTACAGTGTCCCGGAAATCGAGTCCAACTACAGTTCGGCCCTTCTGGGGCGTTCCGTCCTGGCGCTGGATGTGTATACCGGGAAGGTCATCAAGGCTGTGGATCTGACGAGCCTGACTGGGGCCACCGACAGCAGTGGATACACCACGGTGGGGCCTGTCGCCAAGGGACTGGTGCCTTTCGAATTCATCCAGAATTCCGGCTACGCCCAGCGGGCCTACTTCACAGACTTCTGGGGAGGGCTCTGGTCCTGGGGACGCCAGTTGACCGATACCAATGCCTCTTCCTCGACCTATCACTACCGGGAGGACAGCTCCGACATCACCACCTGGACTTCCGACGGAACCAGCAGCGGCACCCCGGGGCTCCGCCTGGTGGCCAAGGATAAGAGTGGCAACCTGGTTCAGAACACCACCACCAAGACCGCCTACTACAGTGATGCCCTCTATTCCACCCTGCCCGCGCCCTGGCGCGTGAGTTCCTTCCCCGGGAAGGGCTATGGCAGCTACGGCACCACCTCCGTGGACACCACCACCCCAGCGGCCGTGGGGATCGCCATCGAGAGCGGGGACCGGAACAATCCGCTGGACTATGACTACACCAGCGGCACCACACTGCCTACCAACCACCGGCTCTCGGTCATCTTCGACAGACAGGACAGCCTGGTGTGGGGCTACCAGAACTCCAATCCCATCGTGATCTCGAACAGCACGAGTGATCTGCTGGATGCCTATCCGAGCTTCTCTTCGTACTCCTATGGAGATGCCATCGTCTCGGAGGGGAACAGCAGCTATTTCCTGGCGCCCAGCACCCGGAGCGACACGAAGTTCGGGTACTATCGGAAATTCCCGACCCGGACCACCTCCTCAAGCAGCTCCTCCACCTACTACATCTCCAAGGGGATCAACACCCCGGCAGTGGTCTCAGGGAGCCTCTACTACACCTACTTCACCCCGACCTCTTCGGATGTCTGCACCGGAGGCAGTGGCAACTCCTATACCTGGGAGGTCTGCGATGTGCTGAGTCCGATCATCAACGACACCCGCACCACGGTCTATTGCTCCAGCGGACTGAAGTACAGCTGGGTGAACATCGCCTCGGACTTCACGGCCCTGGGGACACGCGGGGTGATCCAGACCGGAACTCTCTCCTCCACAGATGCCTCCGGAACCACCACCACCTACCTGAGCGGCACGAGCATCTCCGGGAAGTCCAGCAGTCAGTATTCCAAGCCCAGAGTCTGGCGGACGGTGCAGTAGATCGGGCTAAGATGAGCCGGGGCCCACGGTGGCCCCGGCGGAGCCGAAATGCCGGAGATCTACGACCTCACCCAGCTGATTCTGGACGCTATTCCGGAGCTTGCCGGACTCCTGGAGCGCTGCCCCGAGCTGGAGGCCCTGGTCTATCGTGACGGGGAGTATCTGATGCGCGAGGGGGAGGTCTCCCAGGATCTCTTCCTGGTGCTGGAGGGGGCCTACGTGGTCACCCGAGCTCCCGAGGCCCAGCGGGCCAATGGGCTCATCCTGGCCACGGTGAGCGTGGACTGGGGGGAGCCCTCCATCGTGGGGGAGATGGCCTACTTCGGGGCTCAGCGCCGCTCGGCTTCCGTCCGCAGCACCGGCCGGACCCTGGCCCTGCGGTTGAACGCCGGCCATATCGACACCATCGTTGAGGCCTTTCCGGGGCTCCTGCGGCTCATCTTCCGCCAGTTCTCCCAGCGCTTGGCCGAGACCAACCGGAGCCTGGAGGAGGTCCGTGCCCGCTTCGCCCTGGATCCGGTGTCCCGTCTCGCTCCTGAGGGAGAGTGCCTCTTCTCGCTGGGAGAACCGGCGGAGCGTCTCTTCCAGGTGGCCATGGGGTCTCTCCGTCTGGAGGGTGCGGAGGGAACCCGCCTCGTGGGGCCGGTGGATCTTCCGGAGGGCTTTCTGGGCCTGGATGCCTACCTGAAGGGTGGGAGACACACCTTTACGGCCACCGTGGTGTCCTCTGCCTTCCTCCTGGAGGTGGGGGCGGATCACCGTCAGGCCCTGGTGCGGGCCTATCCCGGGCTGGTGCTGGAAAGGCTGGAGCGTTCCGGGGCCTGAATCAGTTCTGGCCGAGGGTGATCCGGCTCCCCAGAAACCCCGACTGGTAGAGGATGCCCACCGCGAGGGCGCAGAGAAGGGAAACGGCGCCCACGGTGCAGAAGGCGATGGCCCTGCTCCCGTGGTCGATGAGGATGCCCATGACCACGGGGCCCCCCGTGATGCCGATGCAGTAGATGGACTGGAAGAAGCCCATGGCGGTGGTCTTCTTGGCGGGCTCCACCTCCTTGACGGCGAAAGCCATGGTGGCCGACAGCAGGATGCCGTTGCCCAGGCCGCAGAGGAGGTGGAGGGGGTAGAAGGCCGTGAGCCCACCCGTCAGGGCGATGCCCAGGCAGTAGAGTCCCACGACCACGTAGCCCGTGATCAGGAGCGTCCTCTCGGAGAGTCGGTGGGCCATGCGGCTGGCGATGAAGTAGGAGCCCGCGATGGTGCCCACGCTGTAGAGCATGGAGAAGGCCGCCAGCTGGGTGCCCGAGGCGCCCATGGCCTTGGCGGTGCTGGTGGAGAAGGAGAAGACGGTGGCGAAGACCACGAACCAGGCGACTCCGCAGAGCACCGAGAAGGTGATGACCCGGCGGTCCCGGGCCACCTGGAGCAGACTGGCCAGGGTGACATTGGTGCCCCGGTTGGAGGTGTCCCGAGGGATGAAGACCGCCAGGAGGGTCCCGAGGATGCCCGAGGCGAAGCTGGCCTTGAAGAGAGCCTGGATGCCATAGCGGTTGAAGAGCAGGCCGCCCGTGAGGAAGGCCACCAGGATGCCCGCCTGGAAGAACACATTGATGATGCCGATGGCCCGGGTGCTCCGCTCCTGTTCATAGTAGGAGGCGTACAGGATGGTGAACGAAATCCAGGTGGAGGAGGCCACTCCCGACATGGCGTTGGCGATGAAGAGCATCAAGGGGGAGGGGAAGAGGAGCATGCCGATGGAGGAGAGGCCCGCCAGGAGGAGCCCCAGCAGGATCACCAGCTTGTGCTTGCGGTAGATGTCCAGGGTGATGCCCAGGGGGATCCTGAGGAGGAGCTGGGTGACGCCATAGGCCCCGATGATGGCCCCCACGAGCGTGGCCGAGATGGCCAGGGTCATGAGGTAGGGGGTGAGGAAGGGGATGTAGACGTACTGCGCGAACCAGAAGAGCAGCGTGAGCATGCAGAGCAGGGACTTCCTGAAGCCGGGGCGTACCAATGCACCCTCCTGGGGGACCGGGATCCGAAGGACGCGGAAGGCTCAGCCACCTTCGCACGTGAGACCCCTTCAGGTTAGCAGGCCTCCGCTTGTTGCCCAGGCAAGCTTCTGATATGATCTCCCTCTGTTTCGCATAACGATGTATGGACTTCCTCTCCTTCCAGGTGACGCCACATGGAAGAAATTCTGAATGATCAGGTCTGGGAATCCCTCCGGGGTGTCCTTCCCCCTGAGAAAGGGCAGAGGGGGGCACCCCGCTCGCCCAATCGTCCCATTGTCGAGGCCATCCTCTACAAACACATGACCGGCACCCCCTGGCGGGAGCTTCCCCGTGAGCTCGGTCCCTGGATCACGGTCATCAACCGCTTCACCCGATGGCGCAAGGAGGGGCTCTGGCGCAAGGTCCTCGAGGTCCTGGCCTCGGACTCCCGCTATGCCTGGGCCCGGACCGATGGACTCTTCGGGCCCGTGGACGAGCGGGACGATCCCCGCTGCCGCTGAGCCCGGGGGCTTGGCCTCCCTCAGTGCAGGAAAAGAAAGAATCCGTTCAGGAAGCAGACCAGGCCCGCCACGCCCACCGCGACTCCGGCCAGCCACAGTGGTTTCTTCTTCATCAGGGCGGCGATGGAGGAGAGCAGGATGGCGATCTGGAGGAAGATCACCGACAGGCCGAAAGCCTGGCCATGTCGGGCGGCAGCATCGCGCTCAGCCTCCAGCCGTTTGGCTTCCTGGCTGAGGCTTGCCTTCTCCTGTTCGTATTTGGCGATGCGCTTCCTTGCCGTCTGCAGGGCTTCCTCATGGCTCCTGGTGTGGGCGTTGTCCTCCTCGAGGATGCGCTGCAGGTTGTCGGACTGGATCTCGTACAGAGCCCCCTTGATGTTCTTTGCCTGGTAGAAGGCCCAGGTGTCCGAGGCCTGGCTCTGCCGGAGGATGGAGCGGGTGGAGTGGCCACCGCCCTTGAAAGTGGCCAGGGTGGCGCAAACCGCAAGGATGACCGTCGTCAGGGCGAGGTAGTTCAGCCAGGGTTCCTTCTTTTCTTCAGGCATTCATCACTCCACTCGGGTCCCGTTCCAGGGGCCGGAGCCTCATTCTAGGCGCGCCGGAATACGCCAAGGGTATAGTGACAATAAGATGTCAAAATGGTGTTAAGGTGTCGTTATGCGAGAAGCGGCTGAGGTGTTCACAGAGCTGGTGCTGGCGGTCTTCCGGGTCCACGGGGCCCTGATCGCTGCTGGAGATGCCCTGGTGGCTGACCTGGGGCTCACGTCTGCGCGCTGGCAGGTGCTGGGCATGGTGGTGGATCACCCCTTGACGGTTTCGGCCATCGCCCGGCGGGTGGGGGTCACCCGTCAGAATGTCCAGCGGCTTGCGGATCGCCTCGTACGGGATGGACTCGCTGTCACGGAGCCCAACCCGGACCACGCCACGGCGCCCCTCCTTGCCCTCAGCGCCCGGGGGCGGGAGATCATGGATGAGGTGGGTCGGCGTCAGCGGGGCTGGGCGGAGCGTAGCGCGGAGGGGCTGGACCCCGCGGTCCTGGAAAGCTCCCTGGAACTGCTCCGGCACTTGGCGGAGCGGGTCCATCCCCTCCGGGGAGGTGATGCATGAGGAAACTGTCGGCGGGGGGCCAGAAAGCCCTCAATGTGGTCCATCTGACGGCGGCCTCGGTCTGGACGGCCTGTGTGCTTCTGCTGCTCCTGTTTCCGCGCCTGGTGGGGCCGGACACCCCCGACGAGGGGGTGCGCATGTTTGTGGCCCTCTACCGATTCACGGACATCCTGGTGCTGAGTCCTGCGGCCACGGTTACGGTGCTCACGGGGCTGGCCTACGCTCTCTTCACCCCCTGGGGCTTCCGCAGGCATGGGTGGGTGCTGCTGAAGTGGATCATCAGCCTGGGCCTGGTGATCTGGGGCACGGTCCACCTGGGACCCTCCGTGGATGCCCTCCTGGCCTGGAGCCGGGAGACCCCGGCCGGGTTGGCCCGGGACCCCCGTTTCCTGGGCGCCCTCCGCTTGGCCACGGGGGCTGCGATCTGCAACACCCTCCTGCTTTTCGGGGTGATCGCGATTTCGGTCTTCAAGCCCTGGAAGAACCTGGGCTCGAAGGGCCAGGTATAGCCAGACCCTCGTAGAGATCGCGGCCATCCCGCAGCAGGAAGAGCTCCCGACGCACATCGCACACCTTCTGGGCCAGCATGCCCAGGAGGTTGCGGAGCATGCGGGCCTGCAGGGGGGCCGTCTCCGAGTCGTGGAAGCGGGTGATGGAGTCAGGGGTGAACTCCAGGCTCTCCGGGATTGGGGCTTCAGAACCCTGCCGGTGTCCCCCCGGGGGGCCTCCCTGGGGGCGGACATGGTCGAGCAGACGGCTGAAGGAGGGGATCTCGGCCATCAGCACCCCGGGGGTCCCGAAGGCGGGCATGGCGAAGGGGAAGGGGCTCTGGGTGAGCTCATGGACGGAGCCTCCCCGCAGCAGGACCCTGAAGGGCGTATCCTGGCCAGGATGGGCCTCCCGAGCCTGCTTCAGATCCAGGCGGTCGTGGCAGATGGCAGGCTGCATCCGGTCCAGGAAGGCGAGGATCTCCCCGTCCTTGAATCCCAGGAAAAGCGGCATGGTGCAGAGTTCAGGCAGGTAGTCGGCGTAGCGGCTCACGGAGGCTCCTCTGCCTCGATGCTAGTCGATATGTAAACCGGTTTACAACCTACAGGCCCAGACATTCCTTCAGGCGCAGGGTTCCCCCTCGGCTGGCCTCGATCTCGGCGCCCCCAGCCAGGCGGACGGCGAAGCGGTTGCCGGAGATGGGGCGGACGCCGACGATGGCCTCGGGGCGGATCAGGACGCTGCGGTTGACCCTCAGCAGCCCTGCGGCGGGGAGCCCTTCCTCCACCTCGTTGAGGGCGGTCCAGAAGGTCTTCATGCGGCCCTGGGCGTGGGCCCAGACCTCCTCGTTCACCACTTCGAAGTGGGTGGTCCGGGCCAGGTCCACCAGTACGAAGCCGTTGCCCGCCCGCACGCGGAAGCGGATGGGGCCGGCGAGCAGGGCCTGCTGGGGGGTGGAGGCCTCGGGGTTTCGCCGAGACTCAAGGCGGTGGAGGGCGTCCCGGAGCCGGGAGGTTCTGAAGGGCTTGAGCAGGTAGTCCACCACGGCGTTGTCGAAGGCGGCCACCGCGTGCTCGGCGTGGGCGGTGGTGACCACCACGGGGATCCGTCCCCGGAGGTGCTTCATGATGGCTGTGCCATCCAGGTCGGGCATGCGGAGGTCCAGGAAGAGCCCATCCAGGACGGGGTGGTGATTCAGCCAGCCCTGGAGGGAGAGCCCTTCGGAGAACTCGGCCACCACGATGCAGCCGGCGCCGTGGAGCATGCGGACCAGGCGCTTGCGGGTCAGGGGCTCATCCTCGGCCACGGCCACCTTCATGGGGATATGGGTCATGCCGCGTCCTCCTCTCTCCAGCGAACGGTGGCCAGGGTCCAATCCCCCTGACGGGCCAGTTCCAGGGTCCCGGGACTGCCCGCCCAGAGGGCCAACCGTGCCTGCAGGTTCCCCAGCCCGATGCCCCGTGAGATCTGAACGCCCGGGCTCAGGCCGGTGTTGGCGACCTGGAGGGAATGGATCCTGCCCTGGCGCTGGTAGCGGATCACCACCTCGCCCCCTTGGCTGGAGGGACTGATGCCGTGCTTGATGGCATTCTCAACCAGGGGCTGGAGGAGCAGGGGTGGGATGCTGACCTCGTCCCCCTCCTCCTGCCATTCCCAGCGGGCCCGGAGGCGGTCACCCAGGCGCATCTGCTCCATGGCCAGATAGGCCTCCACCAGTTTCCGCTCATCGCTCAGGGGTATCTGGGCCTCGGAGCCCTGGTGGGCGAGCATCCGGTAGAGGTCCGCCAAGCGGATCACGACCTCTTCGGCCATTTCCTGGTCCTCCTGGATGAGCCCGGCCAGGCTGTTGAGGGCGTTGTAGAGCACATGGGGGTCCAGTTGGCTCTGCAGGGCCCTCTGCTGGGATTCCCGCAGGAGTCTCTCGGCCCGCTGCTTCTGGAGCTCGGTGTGCTCTTTCTCAGAGAGGAGCCAGCCGAAGCCCAGGGCGACCACGAGGGTCAACAAGGTGGGTCCCAGGGCCCTCATGAAGGGCAGGCCCATTTCCGGAGGGGGCGGGGCTTCCGGTGGGGGCCAGAGCCCGAGGAAGGTGTGCATCAGGGCCACCCACACTCCGCTCATCAGGATGGCCTGCGCCAGACCCCGGAGAGGGCTGGCCTTGGGGGCATCGTCGCCGGTCCACTGCCAGGGGATGGGGCCCAGTCCAAGTACGGCAAAGGGGAGCAGGAAGCTCATGGCCATGAGGGCCCAGCTCAGCCCGAGGGGGGCGGTCAGCGCGTCGATGCCGCAGAGAAGCAGCCCGATGCCCAGGAGGATCAGGGGGCGGGGACCCTCGAAGAGGCGTTCGTGCAACTGGGAGACTACGTCCTGGCAGCGCATGCTGGGTTCCGGGGAGAGAAGACACCCGGAGGGGTGTCTGGATCTGTTGTGACGGGAGGTGTAAATGATTGCACGGTCGCGTTTTCGCTGGTCCCCCCCTGTGAGTCTGTTCGGCGCTGAATCCGCCCACTCGGCGGTGGAAATCCGGGAGCTCCCCGCGGGAAGCCTCGGGGGGCTTCTCTGTGCGTTGACGCGCATCGGGGCCTACTGGAGCCTAGGACATCCCCTCCAGGCTTGACCCTGCGGTTTCGCCCTCCTCCGTATCCCCTTCGCTCCCGGTCCCCCCGGGAGCGGCCGGTGGCCTGCACCGGGTCTGCTGGGGCCACCCCGCTTCCATCCCAACCTTTCCTTTATCGAGGTGCATTCATGAAAAAGGCCGTCCTCAACGCCGCCCCCAGGATCGCGATCCTGACAGGGGCCCTTCTGCTGGCCGTCGGCTGCGGCGGGTCCCACGCCACCACCGCCAGCTCCTCCACCACGACCACCACGGCCACGGGCACCTATGATTCGTCGTTGGCCTTCGATGCGACGGGCTACACCTCCATCACCGTCACGGTGGACGGCACGGACATGACGGTCCGCAAGTATGGTCCCATCACCTACTGCGCGAACCCCGTGGCCATGGCCACCACCCAGACGGGTGGGATGGGCGCCACCATGGACAGCGCCTACGGCATGGAGCAGATGTACATCTACGTGCCCGAGGCCTCGGCCAGCAACCAGGACACCGCCATCTGGATGCGCTTCAACAACGCAGGCTGGATGTACAGTGCCGTCAGCGATGCCCTGAGTGATGGGGATGAGCTGACCAGCAGCGACACCGCCCCCATGGCCTATGCCCTGAACGCCGGGTACATCATTGCCAGCGTGGGCACCCGGGGGCGCAGCGCCGTCAACGACGATGGGGCTTACCCCGGCAAGGCTCCCGCCTGCATCGTGGACGCCAAGGCCGCCATCCGTTACATGAAGCTCAACGACAGCACCATGCCCGGGTCCGCCGACCGCATCGTGATCTGCGGCACCAGCGGAGGTGGCGGGCAGGTGACCACCGTCGGCGCCAGCGGCGACAGCTCCGACTACTACACCTACCTCGCGGCCATCGGCGCTGCGGGCATCAACAACTCCGACTCCAGCGTCACGAGCACCCTCAGCGACAGCGTCTTTGCGGTCCAGGCCTACTGCCCCATCAACAACCTCGGCCATGCGGACGCAGGCTACGAGTGGCAGTACAACGCGATCCGCGATCAGTCCGGCACTTACTACGCGGACGCAGATCACACCAGCTCTACAACCACAGCCTTCACCGGTGCCATCAACAGCGTGGCCTACACCGATTCCACCAGCCCCCAGCCTGCAGCCTCCGAGGAGATCCTTCCCGCCTGGGCCACTTATCTCTCGGGGCTCGGCCTCAAGATGGAGGACGGCAGCACCACTCTGACGACAGCTGAGATGAAGAGCGCCATCGTGGCCTTCATGACCCAGGAGGTCAACCGTCAGCTGGCGGCCGGGACTTCCGTCCCCGCCTATGGCGAGGACTTTGTTTACACCTCCAGTGGTTTCGGTGGCAGCAGCACCAAATACATCCCGAATGCCTGGCTGACCCTCTCCAGTGATGGCAGCACCGTGGCAAGCATCGACTACACCGAATTCCTGAAGTTCGTCGCCACCCTCTCCCAGCTCAAGACCGTCCCCGCCTTCGATCAGTGCGGTGTTACGGGGAACACCAGTGTCAGCGGCGAGTCCAACCTCTACGGCACCAGTGACACCGTCTACTCCAACTTCGAGGAGTGGGCGTGGAACAACAACCAGATCGTGGGTGATGACAGTGGCCTGAACGACACCGCCTACACCTGGGTCCAGTACATGGCCACCAGCGCCGGAGAGACCCTGGCGGACCAGATCCGGATGACCAGCCCCATCCCCTACCTGACCACCTCGGGGGCCTCCACCCCCGCCCCCTACTGGTATGTCCGCCATGGCATGATCGATCGCGACACCTCCTTCGCGATCCAGACCCTGCTCTACTACGCCATCAAGGACAACTCGAGTGTCCAGGACATCAACTTCCGCTTCCCCTACCTGACCCCCCACGGGGGCGACTACGACGCCAGCGAGGCCTTCGAGTGGATCGCTGCGAAGCTTGAAGCGGCTGAGTGAGCCGCATTCCGCCCGGAGAGGCCGCCCATGTGGCGGCCTCTTTTCGTTGTAAAGATTGGGTGATATCGGTATAGAATGAGGTGCCGGAAGGATCTTCAGATGAGCGTCTCCTCCTACAACCAGATGATCCGGGAGATCATTGAACCTCTGGAGGCTGCGCCGCTCATTGAGGACATCCGGATCTACACGAACTGGGTCCTGGTCAAGACCGTCCAGTGGTCCCTCTCCACGGTCTTCCATGGCATGCCCGGCTTTGATGACCCGCCGGGGATGAGCTCCTGGATGGGTGACTGGCTGGGGCGGCCCGCCAAGGCTGCTGCCCTGGAGCTGCTCAGCAGCCGCTTCATCCTGCACCGGGCGGTGGGGATGGCCACCCTCAAGTCCCTTCTGCCACTGCCCGGACAGGCGATCCCTGGCAACGCCACCGCCCTGGTGGAGAAGGCTGCGGCCCGGGTGCCCACCTGCTTCATCGGCTTCTTCAAGGAAGCGGCTCTCTGGCGTGAGATGGGCCGACCCGTCAACATCGTGGAACTCTTCCCCCGCCCCGGGGACATCCACTGGGAGGATGCCGACGAGGTCTTGGACCAGGCGCAGATCGTGCTGATGAGCGGTCTTACGGTGGTGAACGAGACCCTGGAGGCGGTGATCCGGCGGACCCCGAATGCCCGGGTCCGCATCATGATGGGTCCTACGGTGCCGCCCAGTCCGGTGCTCTTCCAGGGGGGGCTGGACCTGCTGGGGGTGAGTCTGGTGAAGGAGATGCCCCTCATGGCCCGCTATGCCGAGCTGGGGGGTGGCAGCATCGCCTATTCGCCCCAGGGGGCCCTGGAACGCATCAACCTGGTACGGGACCCCGCCGATCTGGAACGGAAGCTGGCCGCCCTGGCCAGCGCCCCAAAGCCTTGAGGAGAGACCATGTGGTTGAAGAGTCTTGAACAGTGGCGCTCCCAGGGGCACAACTGCGCCCTGGTGACCATCATCGAGGCCCTGGGCTCCACCCCGAGGAAGGCCGGGTCGAACATGGCCGTGCGCCAGGATGGCGTCATCGCCGGCTCCGTCGGGGGCGGTGCGGTGGAGCGGATCTGCATCGAGCTCGCCCGGGAGGCCATGGCCAGCGAGACCTGCATCACCCGGCGCTTCGAGTCCAAGGGGGACGGGGAAGACTGGCTCCCCTCGGAGGGGGACAAGGCCCTGGGAGTCTGCGGCGGGGCGGTGACCCTCTTCATCGAGCCGATTGTGGTGGATCCCGAGGTGGTCATCTTCGGCGGGGGTCATGTGGGACAGAGCCTGGCCAAGTACTGCGAGCTCCTGGAACTGCCCTACCGTGTTTTCGATGACCGGCCCGACTTTGTGGGGGCCGAGCGCTTTCCGGGGGCCCGGGACCGGATCTGCGGACCCTACACTGACATCGCCCAGGTGGCCCTCAGCTCCCGGAGCTACTGCGTGATCATGACCCAGGGTCACGAGCACGACGAGGAGGTTCTGGAGCAGCTTCTCCCCAACCCCGTGATCCCTTACATCGGGATGATCGGGAGCCCCCGCAAGGCCTCGGTGCTCATCCACAACATCCAGCAGCGGGGCGGCGTCATCGATGAGCGGGTCTACTGCCCCATCGGTCTGGGGCTGGGCAGCAATCTGCCCCGGGAGATCGGGCTCTCCATCGTGAGCGAGCTGGTGCTGCTCATGCGCGGGGGCAGGGCCGGGCACCGGCGGCTGGACTGGAATGGGGAGACGACGAAGTCCTAGCCCTCCACGGAGTTGGCGAATGCGCTACGGGGAGCAGGCGTCGGGCTTCGTGGTCCCGGTCTAAGGGATCAGTGCCGTCCGACCTCGGCCTCTCCGGGAAGCTGCCGGATGTCCCAGCCCCCCCCCAGGGCGGCGATGAGCTGGACGCTGGCGCTCATGCGGCTCACCTGGAGCTGGGTCAGGGTCAGCCGGCTGGAGAGCAGGCTGTTCTGGGCCGTGAGGACATTCAGGTAGCTGTCGATGCCGGTGCGGTAGCGCTCCATGGCGATGTCTTCGTAGGCCTGGGCCGCTTCCACGGCCTTCTCCTGGCGGGCGGTCTGCTCCGCGAGGCCCCGGCTCGAGGCCAGATAGTCCTCCACCTCCCGGAAGGCGGTCAGCACCGTTTGGCGGTAGGCGGCCACATCGGCGTCATAGACCGCCTCATAGCGCTTCACGGTTGCCTTGCGGGCGCCGCCGTCGAAGAGGGTCTGGGCCAGGGAAGCCCCCAGGGTCCAGAAGCGGGCGGGCCAGGTGGTGAGGCTGGCGATGGCCGAGCTTGCGGTGCCTCCGCTGGCGCTGAGGGTGAGGGTGGGGAAGTAGGCGGCCCGCGCCACGCCGATCTGGGCATTGGCCGCGGCCATGGTCCGCTCTGCGGCCGCGATGTCGGGGCGGCGCTCCAGGAGCTGACTGGGCAGGCCCACCGGGGGGATGACGGGGACGGGTTTCCAGGCCGCAGGGGGAAGGGTGAAAGCGCCTGCGCTCTCGCCGACCAGCAGGGCGATGGCGTGCTCGTAGAGGGCCCGTTGGGTCTTCACGGCCACCGCACTGGCTTCGACGGCTCGGAGACTGGCCTCGGCCGAGGCCACATCCTGCTGGGAGTCGATGCCCAGTTCAAAGCGGGTGCGGGTGAGTTCCAGGGCCTGGGTGTCGTTCTTCAGGGTCTCGTCGTAGACCGCTTGGAGGGTCTCCTGCCCCCGCAGCTCGAAGTAATACTGGGCGAGGCTGGCCTGCTCACTCAGGATGATGGCCGCCAGATTGGCTGCGCTCACCTGGGCGCTGCGGGACTGGACCTTGACCCCCTCACTGACGGCCCCGAAGAGGTCCGCCTCCCAGGTGGCCGTGAGGGGCAGCTCATAGGTCCGACCGCTCTTGGAGCTGCTGCCCGATCCCGCAAAGGTGCGGCTCGCGCTGGGGCCCAGGCTCAGGGTGGGGTAGTGGGCAGCGCTGGCATTGCGGACCAGGGCCCTGGCCGCCATGTAGTTGGCGAAGTACTGTCGGATGTTCTGGTTGTGGATCACCAGACGCTCCTCCAGCCCGTTGAGGACAGGATCCCCGAAGGCCTCCCACCACTTGCCCCTGGGCAGGGTGTCCGCGGGAGAGGCGGTCTTCCAGCCCCCGGCCATGGCGGGGTCATCTGCAGGGTGGTTCTCCTTGAAGGTGGCAGCGGTGTCCACGGTGGGCTTCCGGTAGTCGGGGGTGATCTTGCAGCCCGTGGCGAGGAGCAGCGCCAGGGGCACCAGGATGATGGGGCCGCGGGAGAGGGCGAGGCTCATAGGGACTCCAGGGGGGCTTCCGGGAGCGTGCGCGGGGCGCGCTTCCGGCCGAATCGGATGCGGAGGCGGTCGAACATGAGGTAGACCACCGGGGTGGTGTAGAGGGTCAGCACCTGGCTGACCAGCAGGCCGCCCAGGATGGTGAGGCCCAAGGGGCGGCGGAGCTCGGAGCCGATGCCGTGCCCGAAGGCCAGGGGCAGGGCGCCGCAGAAGGCGGCGGCACTGGTCATGAGAATGGGTCGGAAGCGCAACTGGCAGGCCTGGAAGATGGCCTCGGCGGGCGTCAGGTCCTTCTCCCGCTCCAGCTGGAGGGCGAAGTCGATCATCATGATGGCGTTCTTCTTCACGATGCCGATGAGCAGGATGATCCCGATGAGGGAGATGACATTGAGGTCTGTATTGAAGATCGTCAGGGTCATCACGGCGCCCAGGGAGGCTGAGGGCAGGGTGGTCAGGATGGTGATGGGATGGATGAAGCTCTCGTACAGGATCCCCAGCACGATGTAGACCGCCAGGATGGCCGTCAGGATGAGGATGGGCTCGCTGGCCAGGCTATCCTGGAACTGCTGGGCCGTGCCCGAGAAGGTGCCCTGGATGGTGCCGGGCATCTGGAGGCGCTGCTCCAGTTGGTGGACAGCCTTGGTCGCCTTGCTCAGGGAGACGCCCTGGGCCAGATTGAAGGAGATGGTGGCCGAGGGGTAGAGGCCGCTGTGGTTGACCGCCAGGGGGCCTGTACGGGCACGGTAGTCACTCACCACGCTGAGGGGGACAGGGCCGTGGCCGTTGTCGACGTAGGTGCTGCGCAGGTCATCAGGGCTCTGGCTGAAGCGCGGCTGGGCCTCCAGGACCACGTGGTACTGGTTCAGGGCCTTGTAGATGGTGGAGACCTGGGCTTGGCTGAACTCGTAGTTCAGGGCGCTGTCCAGATCGCTGGCGTTGAGTCCCAACCGGGCGGCGATGTCCCGGTGGAAGGTGAGGTAGGTCTCCAGGCCGCCGGACTGCATGTCGGTGTCCACATCCGTCAGTTCGGGCAGCTTCTTCATCTCCAGCATGAGCTTGGGAGCCCAGGTCTTGAGGCCCTCGGTGCTGTCCGCCTCCATGGTGTACTGGTACTGGGTGTTGGAGGGCCGGCCGCCGATGCGCAGGTCCTGGGCGGCCATGAGGAAGGTCTGGGCTTCCCGGATCTGCATGAGCTTGGGACGCAGGCGGTTGACGATGTCGGTGGAGGAGACTTTCCGCTCCTCCAGGGGCTTGAGGGCGACGAACATGAAGCCGTTGTTGGTGGAGCCCTGGCCGCCCACGAAGGCAATGACGTTCTTGACGCCGGGATCGGCCTTGACCACGTTCACCGCCCGCTGGAGGGCGCCGTTCATCAGGGGGAAGGAGGCATCCTGGGGGCCCCGCAGGCCGCCCATGATGATCCCGTTGTCCTGTTGCGGGAAGAACCCGGTGGGGATGCGGGAGAGGTAGATGGCGTTCAGGACCATGGTGCCCACGAAGAGCAGCAGGACGAGTCCGGCATGTTCCTGGAGCACCCAGCGGAGGCTGCGCCGGTAGCCCGTCTGCAGGCGGTTGAAGGCCTCCTCGATCACCCGGTGGAAGCGGTTGGGCCTCCGCTTCTCCTTGGGACGGAGGAGCAGGGAGGAGAGCATGGGCGTTGTGGTGAGGGAGAGCACCATCGAGATGAGGATGGCCATGGAGAGGGTGACGGCGAACTCCCGGAAGAGCCGCCCCACGATGCCCCCCATCATGAGGATGGGGATGAAGACCGCCACGAGGGAGATGGTGATGGACATGACCGTGAAGCCGATCTCCCGGGCCCCCTCCAGGGCGGCTTCCCTGGGGGGCAGCCCCATCTCCACCTTGCGGGCGATGTTCTCCACCACCACGATGGCGTCATCGATGACGAAGCCCGTGCAGATGGTGAGGGCCATGAGGGAGAGGTTGTCCAGGGAATAGTCGAGGAGGTACATGGCTCCCAGGGAGCCGATGATGGAGACCGGCACCGCAATGCCTGGGATCAGGGTGGCCCTCCAGTCCCGGATGAAGATGTAGACCACCAGGATCACGAGCAGGACCGAGATCAGCAGGGTCCATTCCACATCCCGGAGGGAGGCCCGGATGGTGGTGGTGCGATCCATGGTCAGGGAGAGGGCCATGCCCGCGGGGATGGCGGCCTGGAGCGCGGGGAGCTCTGCCTTGACCCGGTCCACGGTCTCGATGATGTTGGAGCCAGGCTGCTTGAAGATGATCAGGTCCACCGAGGGCTTGCCGTTCATGTAGCCAGCGGTGCGCAGGTTCTCGGTGGCGTCGGTGATCTCGGCGACATCCTTGAGGTGGACCGCCGCTCCCCGCTTGGTGCTGAGCACCAGGTTCCGGTAGTCCGCCGCCTTCTGGAGCTGGTCATCCACCAGGACCGTGGTGAGGGTGTGCTCATCGCTGAGGCTCCCCACCGGGGCGTGAGCGTTCTGCTTCTTCAGGAAAGCCGCGACTTCCGCCATGCTCAGTCCGTAGTGCTGGAGCTGGCTGGGGTCCACGGCGATGCGCACAGCCGGGAGTGTGCCGCCTCCGATGGTCACCTGGCCCACCCCTTCGATCTGGCTGAGGCGCTGCAGGAGCACGGTGGAGGCCTGGTCGTAGCGGGCACCGGCGTCGTACGCGTCCGAGGAGAGGGTCAGGATGGCGATGGGGGCGTCGGAAGGATTCCGCTTGCGGTAAGTGGGGTTGGAGGGCATGTTCGACGGCAGGCTGGAGCGGGCCGCGTTGATGGCAGCCTGGACATCGCGGGCAGCCGCGTTGATGTTGCGGCTCAGGTCGAACTGGAGGCTGATGCCCACGGTACCGGTGCCGCACTGGGAGCTCATCTCCCGTACCCCGGAGATGTGGCCAAGGTGCCGTTCCAGGGGGGCGGCGACCGCCGAGGCCATGACCTCGGGGTTGGCCCCAGGCAGACTGGCGCTGATGTAGATGGTCGGCGAGTCGATCTGGGGCAGGGGGGAGACCGGCAGGACCGCGTAGGCGATGATCCCCACGAGAGCTACCGCCAGGGTCAGCAGGGTGGTGGCGATGGGCCGCCGGATGGCCGGGGCGCTGATGTTCATCCCCGGTCTCCGGAGTCCCTTAGGCCCCGCAGGCGCTGCGATAGGCGGTCGAACCAGAGGTAGATCACTGGGGTGGTGAAGAGGGTGAGGATCTGGCTCAGGATGAGCCCACCCACCATGGCGATCCCCAGGGGGCGGCGCAGCTCGGAGCCGATGCCCTGGCCCAGGGCCAGGGGCAGCCCGCCGAAGAGGGCCGCCATGGTGGTCATCATGATGGGGCGGAAGCGCAGCAGGCTGGCGGTGTAGATGGCCTCACGGGGGCTCTTTCCCTCCGTGCGCTGGGCCTGGAGCGCGAAGTCCACGATCATGATGCCGTTTTTCTTCACGATGCCGATCAGGAGCACGATGCCGATGATGCCCACGATCCCGAGGTCCTGGCGGCAGAGCCAGAGGGCCAGGAGGGCGCCCACGCCGGCGGAGGGGAGCGTGGAGAGAATGGTCAGGGGATGAATGAAACTTTCGTATAGAACGCCCAGTACGATGTAGACCGTCAGGAGGGCCGCCAGGACCAGGAAACCCTCGTTGGAGAGCGAGCCCTTGAAGGAGGCGGCAGTGCCCTGGTAGCGACCCTGGAGGGTCACGGGGGGGTGGAGTCCGGCGATGGCCTGGTTGATGGCGCTGACGGCCTGGCTGAGGTGGACCCCGGGTTTGAGGTTGAAGGAGATGGTCACCACCGGGGCCTGACCCTGGCGGTTGATGAGCAGGGGGGTCCGGCGCTGCTCGATGCGGGCGAAGGCCGAGATGGGCACGGCCTGGGCGCTCCCGGCGCTGTAGGTGCTGGTGCTGCTGCTTTGGGCGAGGGCATTGGAGCCCGCGGTGAGGACGCTCTCCGTGCTGCCGCTGCTTACGCCGCTGGTGGAGGAGGCGCTGAGGGTGCCCGAGGAACTGGAGGAGCTGGAACCCTGAAGGTAGAGGTCCTGGAGTCGCTCGGGGCCGGTGCGGAACTCGGGTGCCACCTCCAGGATCACGTGGTAGAGGTTGGTCTGGGTATAGATGGTCGAGATCTGGCGCTGGCCGAAGCTGTCGTAGAGGTTGGCGTCGAGGGTCTGGGGGTCCACCCCGAGCTGGGAGGCCGTCTGGCGGTCGATGTGCAGGGCCACCGCCCTGCCTCCGGGCATTTGGTCGGTCACGACATCTTCAAGCTGGGGGAGCCGGCCCAGTCGCTCCACTACCTTGGCCGTCCACTGCCCCAGCTCAGCCTCGTCCGTATCCACCAGGGTGTACTGGTACTGGGTGCGGCTGACCCGGTCCTCCACGGTCAGGTCCTGAATGGGCTGGAGATAGGCCTTGATGCCCGGGAGCTCGTTCAGCTTCTCGCGCAGGCGGCGCTGGACGGCCTGGACGCCGTCCCGTTGCGCCAGGGGCTTCAGGTTGAGCTGCATGCGCCCGCTGTTGAGGGTGGTGTTGGTGCCGTCCACGCCGATGAAGGAAGAGAGGGAGGCCACCGCTGGGTCAGCCAGGGCGATGCGGGCAAGCTCCTGTTGGCGGCTGGCCATGGCCTGGAAGCTGATGCTCTCGGGGGCCTGGGTGACCACCTGGAGGGCGCCGGTGTCCTGGGTGGGGAAGAATCCCTTGGGGATGTAGATGTAGAGCAGCACCGCACCCACGATGGTGCCCAGGGCGACGAGGAGGGTGGCCCGTTGGCGGGCGAGGACCCAGGTGAGGGCGCGCCCGTAGGCGGCGATGGTGCGCTCGAAGAGGTCCTCCGCCCAGCGGTGGAAGCGCCCGGGTTCCTGCCCAGGGGCGTGCTTCAGGAGGCGTGAGCCCATCATGGGGGTCAGGGTCAGGGAGACCGCAGCCGAGATCAGGATGGTCACCGCCAAGGTGACGGCGAACTCGCGGAAGAGACGTCCGGTGATGTCTCCCATGAAAAGGAGGGGGATCAGCACGGCGATGAGGGAGATGGTGAGGGAGAGGATGGTGAAGCCGATCTCGCCCGCCCCCTTGAGGGCGGCCTGCATGGGGGGCATGCCCTCTTCGAGATAGCGGCTGATGTTCTCCAGCATCACGATGGCGTCATCCACCACGAAACCCGTGGCGATGGTGAAGGCCATCAGGGTCAGGTTGTTGAGGCTGAAGCCCAGGGCGTACATCACTGTGAAGGTGCCCACCAGGGAGAGGGGCACGGCCACCGAGGGGATGATGGTGGCCCGCCAGTTCCGCAGGAAGAGGAAGATCACCATCACCACCAGGGCGATGGTGAGGCCCAGCTCGAACTCCACATCCTCGACCGAGGCCCGCACCGTCACGGTGCGGTCCGCCAGCACATCCACCTTCACGCCGGCGGGCAGGGCACTCTCCAGCTGGGGCAGAAGCTGCTTGACCGAGTCCACCACCTTGATGGTGTTGGCGTTGGACTGGCGGCGGATGCTCACCAGGATGGCGGGCTCCTGGCCGTGCCAGGCTGCCAGGTGCTCGTTCTCAACGCCGTCCACCACCTTGGCGACGTCCTTGAGCATGATCGGGGCGCCATTCTTGTAGGCGATCACCAGGTCCCGGTACTCATCGGCGGACTTGAGCTGATCATTGGCGTCGATGGTGTGGGACTGCTGGGGGCCGTTGAGGGTGCCCTTGGCGCCGTTGACGCTGGCATCGGCGATGACCGTCCGGATGCTCTCCATGCTGAGGCCGTGGGCGGCGAGGGCGGCCGGATTGACCTGGATGCGGACGGCGGGCTTCTGGCCCCCCTGGATGGTCACCAGACCCACTCCGTTGACCTGGGAGAGCTTGGGGGCCAGGCGGGTGTCCGCCAGGTCCTGGATCCGCGAGAGAGGCAGGGTCTTGGAGGTCAGGGCCAGGGTCAGGACCGGGGCGTCGGCGGGGTTGGTCTTGCTGTAGACGGGAGGGGCCGGGAGGTCCGAGGGGAGGTAGGCATTGGCTGCGTTGATGGCGGCCTGGACCTCCTGCTCGGCGACGTCGATGTCCACATCGAGGCTGAACTGGAGGACGATGACCGAGGCCCCCCCTGAGGAGTTGGAGGTCATCTGGCTGAGGCCCTGGATCTGTCCCAACTGCTTTTCCAGGGGGGCGGTGACCGTGGAGGCCATCACATCGGAGCTGGCGCCGGGGTAGAGGGTCTGGACCTGGATGGTGGGGTAGTTGACCTCAGGCAGGGCCGAAATGGGCAGCTGGAGGTAGGTGACCACCCCCACCAGAAGCACGGCGGCCATGAGGAGGATGGTGGCGACCGGGCGTCGGATGAATGTTGAAGAAATGTTCATTTGCGATGCGAACCCTGGCCAGCCACGGTGAGGGCAGCTCCCTCCTGGATCCGGTCGAAGTTGCTGGTGACCACCTGGTCGCCCTCGTTGAGTCCTTCCAGAGCCGTGTGCCCCTGGGCCGTGTGGATGACATTGACCTTCACGAGCTCGGCGGTGTGGTCCGCCTTCATCCGGTAGATGAAGGCCTGCTGGCCGTTGTATTGCACCGCGACGGTGGGTACCAGGAGAGCGCCTTCCAGGCGGCTCAGTTCCATGCGGGTGTTGACGAACTGGTTGGGGAAGAGCTTCCCGTCACGGTTGTCGAAGGTGGCCCGCATCTTGAGCGTGCCGGTGGTGGTGTCCACGGCGCTGTCGAGGCCCAGGAGCCTGCCGGCGGCCAGGCGGTTGCTGCCACTGCGGTCGAAGAGCTCCACCTGGAGGGTCTGTCCCTTGGCCCGCAGGCGGTTCTGGACGGCCTGGATGCGATCCTCGGGGAGGGCGAAAACCACCGTGATGGGGTCCACCTGGGTGATGACCGCAATGGTGCTGGAGGAGCCGGTGAAAACGGTATTCCCGGGATCCACCAGGCGCAGGCCGATGCGGCCCGAGATGGGGGCAGTGATGTGGCAGTACTCCAATTGGACCTTGTAATAGTCCACCGTAGCCTGGTCATTCATCACCGTGCCCTCGTACTGCCGGACCGTGGCCTCCTGGTCAGAGGCGGTCTGCTGGGCGATGGCATTGCGCTGGAGAGCCGTCTGGTAGCGCTGCAGGTTGGCCTTGGCCTGATCCAGGATCGCCCTGTCGCGCATCAGGGTGCCCGTGGCCTGCTGGAGCTGGGCCTGGACCTGCCTGGGGTCGATGTCCACGAGGGGCTGCCCCTTCCGCACCAACTGGCCCTCCTGGTAGTGGACCGCCGTGATGCGGCCGCTCACCTGGCTGTAGACGTTCACGGTGTGCTCGGCGGTCACGGTGCCCAGGGCGTCCACCTCCATGGGCAGAGAGCCCTTGCTCACGGTGGCCACGTTGACCGTGACCCCGCTTCCGCCACCGGGCCGCTCTGGCCCCTCGGCAGGGCGCTTCTGGCGGTGGAGGAGGGGCAGGCTCAGCAGCGCGAGGACCACGATGACCACGCCCCAGGCGAGGGCTTTCCTCCTGCGGGCAGGGCGCGGCTTGCCCTCGGGGGTCTGCTGGGGGGTGTTCTCTGGAGTCATGGGTCTTCCTTGGTGCGGAGCCGGGACGGGTCAGCAGGGCTCCTGAATCGGGCGGAGTTCCGGGAGGCAGCCTGATCGGGGTTTGGCCTTCCCTCGCCTATGGATACGTCAGGGGGCGCTATGGTTGAGTGGGTTGGGGGCGGAAAGGGCAGACCGCGGTTTTCGTTCGTGCGATGTTAGCTGGTTAACGTTAAGCGGAGGAATCCTCCGGGGGGAAGGGGGGCCCGGAGGAGGCGCTTCAGTTGTCCCGGCTCGGCTTCACGGTGTTCCGCCGGAGTTCGGCCTGCTGGCTGGTGGCAATGCCCTGGAGCATGGTGGCCACGGCCTTTCGCACGGCCGCCTTGAAGGCCCGGCTCTGGCCGGAGTCGTCCGGATGGTCCTCGGCGCCCTCGGCGAGGGCCTGGAGGACGATAGCCAGCTTCTCCCGCTCCGGATGGGTCGCCAGGAGCGAGCTGGTGGCCAGGATCATGGTGTGCAGGGTGCCATCGATATGGGCGGTCCACTCTTCGACGTTCATGGGGGCCTCCGGGCTGGGGGATCGCAAGGCGCTCCGGTCCATGGCCGGCAGCTTGGATCCGTTGGGATGGGGAGAGGTCCCCCCAGCATAGGATGCAGGAACCCGGGGGGAAGTCCCGCCATCGCTCTGGGTTCACCTGAGCCTCAGGATGGTCTTCAGCTTCGGGGTGGCCCCCCGGCTGGCCTCCAGTTCTTCGCCGCCTGCCATGCGCAGCAGGGCCCGGCAGCCCTTGGCGGAGGAGCGGATGCCGATCACGGCCTGGGGGCGGATCAGGAGGTGGCGGTGGATGCGCAGGAGCCCGGCCTCGGGGAAGTGGGCCTCCACCTCGGCCAGGGAACTCCACTTGGTCCGCAGGCGTTCCCCGGCAAAGGCCCAGACCACGCCATCCTTCACCTCGAAGAAGGCCGTCCGGGCAAGGTCCATCAGGACGAGCCCCTTGCCCGCGATGATGGGGTAGCGCGTGCCGCCGCCCCCTGTATGGGAAGGCTCCCCGCTGGGACTGCGCCCCACCTGCTGGCGGATGCGTCCGATGGCCTTGGCCAGGCGCTCGGTGGTGACGGGCTTGAGCAGGAAGTCCACGGCGCCGTGGTTGAATGCGTCCACGGCCCGGTCGGCGAAGGCGGTCACGAAGACCACGGGCATTTCAGGGCTGATGGAGGCCCGGAGGCTCATGCCGTCCAGCCCTGGCATCTGGATGTCCAGGAAGAGGGCGTCGATGCGGGGGCCCGCCAGGAGCCACTCCTCCACCTCCAGCCCGTTGCGGAAGGTGGCCACCACCTCACAGCCGCAGTCCTGGATAAGGCGCACCAGGCGGCGTTGGTTCTTGGGCTCGTCCTCGGCCACGGCGACGCGGAGAGTCTGGGTCATGGGGTCCACCTCCAGGCCAGGGTCAGCCTGGCCACGACCTCGTCTCCCACCTGGGTCAGGGTGAGCCTGGGGGGACAGGAGCCGTGCATGAGCTCAAGCCGCCGCCGGAGGTTCCCCAGGCCTGTCCCCTCTGGAGCTCCGGGGACCAGGGGTTGGCCACTGTTGGTGACCTGGAGGCTGAGGCTGCCGGAGGTGCGCTGGACTTCAATGGACAGGTGCCCCCCTTCCGGGGCCGCGGAGATGCCGTGCTTGACGGCGTTCTCGACCAGGGGGAGGAGCAGCAGGGGTGGGAGTTCCTGCGCGTCGGCCCAGGGAGGCCAGAGCCACTCCACCTCGAGCCGCTCCTCCAGGCGGATGGCCTCCAGGTGGAGGTAGCGTTCGACGATCTCCCGCTCGCGGGCGAGGGGGGTCTTCAGCGCGGCCCCATGGGCGGAGAGGGCCCGATAGAGCTCCACCATGTCGATCAGGCCCTCCTCGGTGGCGTCCGGGTCCTCGTGCACCAGCTCCAGGATCCCCCCCAGTACGTTGAAGAGGGTATGTGGATTGAGCTGGGCCTGGAGGGCCTGGGCCCTGGCCTGGTCCATCAGGAGCCGGGTTTCCTGCTCACGGGCGCGGTTGCAGGTCCGCTCTGCCTGGAACCATCCCAGGAAGAGGCAGATGGGGCCGTTGAAGACCAGGAAGCCCAGCTCGATCCGAAGTCCGAGCGGGCTGCCGAAGAGCATCTGTGGAGGGAGCCTGGAGGGGCGTCCCGCGGGCAGAAGGTGGTTGAGCAGGTTGGACAGGACCAGGAGCCAGAGGATGTTCCAGGGGATGGCCTGGAGGATCCCCCGCGGGGCGGAGGCCCGGGGTCGATCGTTCCCTGTCCAGAGCCAGGGCAGGGGGCTGAGGGTGGCCAGGCCCAAGGCGATCAGGTAAGGCATGAGCAGGTCGGCAGCGAGGCCGTGCGGGGCGGAGTGGAGGCCCAGGAGCAGGCGGCCGAGGGCCAGCGTGCTGCCAAAGATGCCCATTTCCCACCAGGTCGAGGGCGTCTGGAGGTTTCGGATGATCAGGGCCGGCAGATCGCGGGAGCGCATGGAGGGGGGACTTCCGACGGGGAATGGACAGGCTCCCGGGCAGGGGATCCTATCAAAAATAGCCAAGTGGGAGCCTGTCGAGGAGGTTTCTCTGGCGGTGGGCGGCATTGCATGACGGTTGGACTGTCTGATTCCGCAGTTCGGGGGTGGATCGGGTGGGTTGGGGTGGTCTCCAGGGTGGCCCCGGGCTCCCGGATTGACGCTCCTGGTCCCAGGGCAGCAACCTGATGCCAAGCCATTCCCCGCAGTCCCCGTGAGCCCGCCCATGCCTCTGACTGAGGCACGGAGGAGCTTTGCCTGGTGTCCTGGTCCATCCCCTCTCCTCGGCGGGGGTGGGACCCGGTCTCCTCGATCGCCATCCCAACCACTCTCCATGGAGGTGCAACACCATGCGCAAAGCGAACCTCAAGACCCTGGTCCCCCTGGGCCTGCTCCTGGGTACCACCCTGCTGGGCATCGGATGCGGCGGAAGCAGCAGCACGCCCACCCAGGCCAGCACGCCCACCGGAGACTACGACACGTCGCTCAAGTTCGACGCCACGGCCTATACCTCCATCACGGTCAGCGTTGACGGCACCGACATGGCAGTCCGCAAGTATGGCCCCATCAAATATGTCGCGAACCCCGTACAGATGGCGCTCACCCAATCATCCATGATGGGCTCCACAACGCTGACCGACGGGTACGAGATGGAGGAGATGTACGTCTACGTTCCCGAGACTTCGGCCAGCGATCAGAAGACTGCCATCTGGATGCAGTTCAACAACGGCGGCTGGTTCTTCAGCGTGGTCAAGGACCCCATCACCGACGGGGCCAGCTTCACCAGCAACGACACGACACCGATTGCCTATGCCCTGAAGGCCGGGTACATCATCGCCAGCGTCGGCACCCGGGGCCGGATGGCCGTGGCCGCGGACGGCACCTATGCCGGCAAGGCCCCTGCCTGCATCGTGGACGCCAAGGCGGCCATCCGGTACATGAGGCTCAATGATACCCTCATGTCCGGTTCCGCCGAGCGCATCATTATCGATGGGACCAGTGGGGGCGGTGGTCTGGTGACCACGGTCGGGGCGAGCGCTGATAGCTCTGACTACAACGCTGATCTGGCGTCGATCGGTGCAGCCGGCATCAAGGCTTCCGGATCTACCTTCATCAGTACACTCAGCGACAAGCCTTTTGTTGTTCAGGCTTATTGCCCAATCAACAATCTGGCACATGCTGACGAGGGCTATGAGTATCAGTTCAATGCAATCCGTGGATTGACGAATGACATTACACTCAACGGCGTGGCGACCACCTTGCCTCTTACACCGGCACTGAATTCCGTGGACTATGCCAACGACTCCAACTCCCAAGCGGCATCGGTCGCAATTGCGAGCAACTTCCCAGCCTACGTGGCAAGCCTGGGCCTGAAGCTGGAGGATGGATCTGCATTCACCGCCGAAAAGATCCCCAGTCTCGTCATGGCCCAAGTGGAGTCGGATATCAATGATCGGCTGGCTGAGGGGACCCTGACCGTCAGCAGCGGCACCAGCACCAGCAAGGCTACGGTTCCTGCCTACGGTGACACCTTCACCAATGTCTCCGTCGATTTCCGCCCCCCCTACGCGACGACCACCAAGGTCCTGTCTAACGATTGGCTGACCCTGACAGGTACCGGAACCAGTGCGCGAGTTGCGACCATCGACTACACGAATTACCTGAAGTTCGTCACCAGCCTCACCCAGCTCAAAACCGTGGTTGCCTTTGACGCGGTGGGGGCCAATGGCGTCACGAGCACCAATTCCGGAGAGTCCAACCTCTATGGCTCTACCAGCGCCAGCACGGTCTACTCCAATTTCTCTGAGTGGTCGTGGAACAACAACACCCTTGTGGGTGATGGCTCGGGCCTCTTCGATACCGGGCTGACCTGGAACCAGTATCTGGCCACCAGCGTCGGCCTGTCCCTGGCCAAGCAGCTCAAGATGAGCAGCCCCATTCCTTATCTGATCAGCTCGAACGCCAGTCCTGCGCCCTACTGGTACGTTCGTCACGGCATGATCGACCGGGATACCTCTTTCGCGATTCAGATGGTGCTCAAATACGCCATCGAGAACAATGCCAATGTCAAGGGTCTCGACTTCAAGTTCCCCTACCTGACCCCGCATAGCGGCGACTACGACGCCAGCGAGGCCTTCGCCTGGTTCGCTGAGCAGCTCGCCGCCAATCCGCTCTGAGGACCCCGGTTCCTGTGAATCGGGAGGTGAGGGGCTGAGCCAGTCTGGCTCCCCGCCTCCTGAGAGGCCCCTCCGCCTTCGGGCGCGGGGGCCCTTGGCGTTCGGCTTCCCGTTCCCGGTGCCGCAGAGCCCAGAGAGCGCTCCGGGAGGCCCTATGACTCAGGTTTGCTGTTGTCCTGCCGAAACAACCAGAGACGCCACCTCTCCGGTTCCCCCTTGTCCTTTCTCGCCCGACGCTCCCTGGCCTTCTTCCTCGGCATCATCCTCCTGGTCACCTCCTCGGTGGTCTTGGGGGTGTCCGGGGCTGTGACCTTCCAGGTCCTGAGGCAGCGCGAGGTCCGCCGGGTCAGCGCCTCCCTGGATACCAAGATCCGGACAGCGGTTGAGGCCCTGTCGCTTCCCCTGTGGAACCTGGATGACCTGCAGATCCGGAGACTGCTGGATACCTTGGTGAAGGATCGGGCCGTGGTGGGGGCCCGGGTCCGGGTGGAAGGAGGGGGGCGGAGCCTGGTCAGTGGGAGGGTGGAAGGGACGGGGGTCAGGATCGAGGCCCTGCCCATTCTCATGGAGGGGCAGACCTTGGGCACCCTGGAGGTCTTCTGGAGCCCCAGGCCCATGGAAGAGGAGCTGTCCCTGATTCGCAGGACCCTCTTCCTGGGGCTCCTGGCCTTCGATGGCCTCCTGGTGGTCGGTCTGTACGCCCTCATCTGGGTGCTGGTCGTGAGGCCCATCCGGAACCTCGAGCGTTTTGCCGGCCGGGTGGCCAGGGGAGATGCCGCTTGGGACGAGCCCTGGCGGGAGCCCCCCTGCAGGGAGATGCACAGCCTGCACCAGGCGATCCGGGAGATGGTGGGCCTCCTGGATCAGCGTTACCGTCGCACCATGGAATCGGAGCAGCGCTTCAGGGCGCTCTTCGATGGCTCCAGTGAGGCGGTCTTCATGCGGGAGCTGTCCCCCCACACCATGCAGACCCCCCTCCTGGAGGTGAACGAGACGGCTTGCCGGATGCTGGGCTATAGCCGGGAGGAGCTGCTGGCCAAGAGCCCCTATGATCTGATCACCGAGGAAGACTGGCCGGAGATCGATGCCATGAAGGGGCGTCTGGAGCGTGGGGAGCCGGTGCTCCTCGGTACGACGTACCTGGCCCGCGATGGGCGCCGGATCCCGGTGGAAGTGAGCGCCAACTCCTACGCGGTCGAGGGCCGTCTCTTCGTGATGTCCGCGGTCCGGGATGTCTCCGAACGCCATCGGCTGGAGGAGCAGCTCCGCCACAGCCAGAAGATGGAGTCCCTGGGGCTCCTGGCCGGGGGCATCGCCCATGACTTCAACAACCTGCTCCAGGTCATGGGCTCCTATGCCGAACTCCTGGAGGAGGACGTGTCCTTGGGCTCTCCAGGGCTGGAGAAGCTGGAGCAGATCCGCAATGCCGTGTCGCGGGCCACCCAGCTGACCCGGGGCCTCCTGGCCTTCAGCCGGCGACAGGCCATCCGCACCGAGCTGGTGGAGCTGAACGGCCTGGTGCAGCGGGTCGAGACCTTCCTCCGGCGGGTGATCGGGGAGGACATCACCCTCGTGGCCCGGATCTGTGCGGAGGGGCTGCCGGTCAGAGTCGATGAGGGCCAGATCGAGCAGGTCTTGATGAACCTGGCCACCAATGCCAGGGACGCCATGGGTGCGGGGGGGCTGCTCTGCATCATCACCGAGGGTCTGGAGATGGACGAGGACTTCGTGCGCCTCCACGGCTTCGGGACCCCTGGACCCTGGGCCAGCGTCGTGGTCTCGGATACCGGGAGTGGCATGGATGAGGCCACCCGGGCCAGGATCTTTGATCCCTTCTTCTCGACCAAGGCCGTGGGCAAGGGGACAGGTCTTGGTCTGGCCATCGTTTACGGCATCGTCCAGCAGCACCGTGGCCATATCACGGTCTACAGTGAACCGGGCAGGGGGACCACCTTCCGCGTATACCTCCCCCTGGCCCCGGAGGCGGAGAGTGCTCAGACGCTCCCCGCGAGGCTGGATCCCGGTGAACTCCGGGGGAAGGAGACCATCCTGCTGGTGGAGGACGAGGATGCGGTGCGCCGGGTCGTGGCCTCGGTACTTGCTGCCCACGGGTATGCAGTCCTCGAGGCCCGGGACGGACTTGAGGCCCAGGCCGTCTATGAGGAGCACGCCCCGGGGATCCGGCTCATCCTGTCCGATCTCCGGATGCCCAAGGTCAATGGCCGGGAGCTCTTCGAGGCGCTCCATACCAGGGTGCCTGGGCTGCCCTTCCTCTTCATGAGCGGCTACCCTCCGGAGGTCATCCAGAGCCTCGGCGAACTGGATCCCGGGGCCGATCTGATCATGAAGCCCTTCCAGCCCGGGGAGCTGCTATCCCGCATCCGGCAGATCCTGGACCGGAGTTGAGGCCGTCTCACTCGTGGGGGGAGCGTTCCCGTATCCTTCTGGCCGTTCCTTCGGCCTTGAGGAGGCCCAGGCCCCGGTTGAAATCGGCGATGCAGGCCTCGGCACCGGGGCTGCTCCGGGAAATCGCCAGGTGGAAACGGATGCCGGTCAAGGGGACCGGCAGGGCCTCGATGGTGGAGGCCTGCCTGGGGAAGCGCGTCCTCAGCGTGTCGAGGAACACTTCCCGCTTCTCGATGACCAGGTCGATCCGTCCGGCCAGCAGTTTGCGGATGTTCGTCGCCACATCCGCCACCGGTTCCCGGCGGAAGGACACTGCGTGATCGAAGTCGGTTGTGTAGGCCGCGCCGGTGATGGTGCCCACTGAGCGGCCATCCAGATCAGCCAGCCTCCGGAAGACGAAGGGGGTGCCCCGGCGCCTGAAGAAGATGAGCTCGCTGGTGCCGATGGGTTCGGAGTAGAGCATGTGCTTGGCCCTC
This sequence comes from uncultured Holophaga sp., assembly GCF_963677305.1. Taxonomy (GTDB): domain Bacteria; phylum Acidobacteriota; class Holophagae; order Holophagales; family Holophagaceae; genus Holophaga. The sequence continues at coordinate 3,404,716 of NZ_OY781925.1, read as the reverse complement.
TCGGGGGTGTAGTAGACCCCCAGGAGGGCACCAGGGCCCCCATTCATGACTTGGCTGAGAGCCCGCGGCCAGGGGAGGTACTCGACCCTGACCCGGTACCCGACCCTGGCGAAGGCCGCACGGGCGGTCTCCTCCAGGAAGCCGTTCCGCTTCTCCGCATCGGCCACCAGGACCATGGACCGCTCCTGGGCGCACAGGGCGCAAGCTGTGAGCAGCATTCCGGCAGAGGAGAGGAGCAGTCGGGGCACGGGCATGGGGGCCTCCCGCAGAGCGGAAAACCCGGCGGGCCACTCAGGAGAACAGGAAGCGGAGCCGGGCCACGATGAAGAGGATGGCTGAAACCAGGAGGATGACGAGGACAGTCCCCACCGCAAGGGCCTGGAGCTTGCGGGCGGGGGGGCGGTTGGGATCGGAGGCGTTGGGCATGGTCTGGCTCCCGAGGGCATGGGATCCGGATTCAGACGAATCTGCAACAGCTATTTGTCTCCTGCTCTGCCCAGCTTCGAGGTTTCCGGGGTCTCTGGTCTGTCCTTACTTGTCGCCTGGTTGTCGACAAAGCTCAGGTTTCGTCAGCCACTGGCCTATTCGAGTGGTGTAGGGGCACGGCAGGCAGGTCCTGGGGGGTGCGCCTCGCCATGCACGGAGCACCCATCGCACTTTCCGCGTGAGGTCGGGCGCCCCATGGGGATGGAAGGCATAAGACAACCGCCTGCTTGGCGTGAATGGTGCTTGCTTCGCCTTGGCGGGGAATTGTTGCCCAGTCCGAGGTCGGAGGTGTTCCGTGAAGTCCATGAATGTTCTCGCGCTTGATCCACTCTTTGTGGCATACAGCAGGGCGCATGGGCGCACACCGGAAGATCAGCTGGCGTATGACACGGTGCGCTACCCAAGCACCCGCCTCATCCGCTATCTCACCTGGGTGGATATGGTTTGGGAGTGCTTCACGCTCATGACGGGGATACGGCGGTGCTCCGCCGCGCAGGCATCCTTTGATGCATGGATTCAGAAGCACCAGGATAGGATCGGGTTGCCCCGCACCCACGCTGAACCAGAGGGTGCCCGGTTGCTGGCGTGACCTCAGGGCCTCAGACCGTGTCTGGGATCCTTGTCAGCCTGATTCACCTTCCGGGCGCCTGGATAGAAGAGAAGCCCGTCACCATGCGGTTCCGGGCTTCTGGCTCCTGGTGGTCCCGGGCAGAATCGAACTGCCGACCTACCGCTTAGGAGGCGGTTGCTCTATCCCCTGAGCTACGGGACCCCGAGGGGCTATTCTGCCAGTGAAGGCTGGGTTTGGCTAGGTGGCGAGCCTCTGACCGCCCTCGGAGGCTCAGCTCCTGCACAGGGGATGAAGGGCAGGGGTATGGGTATCGGCACCCAGTACTGGTGGACCATCCACCGGATCATTGGGCGTCTGTGGTTGGCTGCCGGGCAAGGGCTGACAACCGTTCCACGGTGTTCAGGAACAGGGCTGTTGGCCGTGATCAATAGTGTCTCTCAAGCTCCTATTGCCGGAGGGTGACATGATCGAGGTCCGCAGGCTGTTCCTGGGATTCTTTGCGCTCTGCATGGTTGTGTTGATTGGCTGTGGCGGGGGGGCGGGCAGTTCCGCTTCGACCACTTCAAGCAGCAGCGTACCGGTCATCAGCTCCTTTGCCGCCTCCACTTCCAGCCTCACGCTGGGGGGGAGCCTCACCCTCTCCTGGTCTGTGAGCGGGGCCACGAGCCTGAGCATCGATCAGGGGGTGGGCACCGTCACCGGCAGTTCGGTGAGCGTGACCCCTTCGGCGACTGGCTCCATCACCTACACCCTCACCGCCACCAACAGTGCCGGATCCAGCACGGCAAGCACCTCCGTGACGGTGAGCAGTGCCACGCTCACAGCCACCAGTACGAGCCTTGCCAGTTCCGCCACCTCCGTGAGCTCCGGAAGCACGCTGATCCTCACTGCGACAGTATCGCCTAGCGCCGCCACTGGCACTGTGACCTTCTATGACGGCAGCGCCAGCCTGGGGACCGCCTCCCTCAGCAGCGGCGTGGCTACCCTCTCGGCCACCCTCAGTTCCACCGGCAGCCACAGTCTCACGGCCACCTACGGTGGTTCCAGCAACTATGCCTCCAGTACGGCCAGTGCCGTGACGGTGAGCGTGTCCTCCAGCCTCACAGCGAGCACTACCACCCTGGGGGTATCCAGCACGAGCCTTACGGCGGGGGACACCCTCACCCTCACCGCCACGGTCAGTCCGGAATCCGCAAGCGGCACCGTGACTTTCTACGCGGGCAGCACGGTCCTGGGCACGGCCACCCTCAGTGGGGGTTCCGCCAGCCTGACCACCACCTTCAGCAGCTCAGGGACCTACAGTCTCACGGCAGTCTACGGGGGCGATGGCACTTATGCCTCCAGTACCTCTGACGCACTCGGCGAAACGGTTACAGGCACCACCACCGGCACTTCCACCACCACCAGCCTGGCCACGGCCTCCAGCACCGCCTATCCGGGTTCCCTGGTGGCCCTCAGCGCCACCGTGAGTCCGAGCACGGCCACCGGCACGGTGACCTTCTACTCGGGGAGCACAGTCCTTGGCTCGGCCACCCTCAGCGGGGGCAGCGCCACCCTCAGCACCCACTTCACAGCCACGGGGAGTTATACCCTCACGGCCACCTACGGGGGAGACACGACCTATGTGGCCAGCAGCTCCGGCAGTGTCAGCCAGACGGTGGCCTCCGGCAGCTACTCCCTGGACCTGTCCAGCTACAGCTACAGCACCGCGACGGTCAGCGTCACTACGGACGCCACCCGCAGCGTCACCTACCGGCTCTACCCGAATGTGGTCTACGCCGCTGATCCCGTGGACAAGACCTACCAGAGCATGAACATCTTCATCCCCACTTCGGTGGCCGGGAGCGCCGTCTCCGGCATGCCCATCCTCTTCGACATCGGGGTGGGGGGTTACATGTCCTGCAGCACCTGGGGTGGGACCTCCGTGAGCAGCACCAACGGCCAGTACGCTCTGGGCAAGGGGTACGTGGTGGTGGAGGTGGGCTGCCGTGGCCGGGACAACGGCAGCTCGGGCAACTACTACGGCAAAGCTCCGGCGGCCATGGTCGACCTGAAGGCCGCCGTGCGCTTCCTGCGCTACAACGCCTCCCTGGGCACCTTCAGTGGGGATACGGACCACATCATTTCTTCCGGGGGGAGTGCCGGGGGAGCGCTCTCGAGTCTGCTGGGGGCCTCGGGCAACAGCAGTCTCTATGACAGCTACCTCGCGGGGATCGGCGCGGCCGATGCCAAGGACCAGATCTTCGCGGTGGGGGCCTGGTCTCCCATCACCGACCTGGACCACGCAGACATGGCTTATGAGTGGGAGTACGGGAGCCTCACGGTCAGCGGCAGCAGTGTGAACAGCACGGTGTCCGCCAGCCTGCAGACCGCCTTCGAGACCTACCAGACGGGCCTGGGGCTCACTGGGCTCCGGGACAGCTACGGATCCCTGACGGCGGACAACATCCTGGATTACATCCGGGTGGAGTACTTGCAGCCCTCCGCCGCCACCTATCTGGCCGCCCTCTCCTCCAGCAGTCGCACCAGCTACCTGAGTTCCAACACCTGGATCACCTGGGACAGCAGCGCCCAGACGGCCACCTTCGCCTTCTCGGACTACCTGAGCCACATCGGCAGCCGCAGCAAGAGCGTGCCCGCCTTCGACGCCTTCTTCGATCTCTCCTCGTCTGTCTCCGGCGTGAACACCTCCCAGACCGCGGAGGTCCTGGAGTTCGGCAGCAGCTCCACCGCCGCCCGGCACTTCACGGACTTCAGCAGCGAGTACGTGGGCAGCGGCTCCATCTCCAGCAGCATGCAGACCCTGGCCAACATGATGAACCCGATGTACTACATCGGGTTGGCACGGGCGGGGGGCAGCACCAGCGGCCTGGCCAAGTACTGGTACATCCGGGACGGGACCACCGCCACAGACACCTCGGCCATCGTCATCGTGAACCTGGCCACCAGCCTGGAGGACCTGCTGGGCACCGGCGAGGTGGACGCCGCCGAGGACTGGGACACCGGGCACAACGTGAACACCGACCCCGGGGGCTTCAGCACTTGGGTCAGCTCCGCCGTTGCGGCGGACTGAGGCCGCACGCCGGGGGCCGGGGCTCAGAGCTCTCCCGGGCCCCCGGCCTGATCAGGAGCGGTGGGTCTTGAACTCCTCGTAGCTGCCCTGGAAGTCCTCGATGCCCTGCTCGGTGCAGTTCCAGATGCGGGTGGCCACTTCGTCGATGAGGTCCTCGTCGTGGGTGACCAGGAGGACGGTGCCGTCGTAGTTCTGGAGGGCGGTGTTGAGGGCGATGACGGCCTCCAGGTCCAGGTGGTTGGTGGGCTCGTCCAGCACCAGGATGTTGGGCTTCTGGAGCATGAGCTTGGAGAACATGAGGCGGCAGCCCTCGCCGCCGGAGAGAACCTCGGTCTTCTTGGCGCCCTCTTCGCCCCGGAAGAGCATCTGCCCGAGCACCCCGCGCACCTGCTCGATGAGGGCATCGGGGTCGAACTGGCGCAGCCAGTCGGAGAGGGCGTAGCCGGGCTCGATGGACTCGCGGAAGTCCTGGGCGAAGTAGCCCACAGTGGCTTCGTGGCCCCACTTGACCTCGCCGGCGTCGATCCCACGGTCGGCCTCGGTGACCCCGGGGGCGTTGGCCAGGAGGGCCTTCAGGAGGGTGGACTTGCCGGCACCGTTGCGGCCGATGATGGCGATCTTCTCGCCGCGGGCGACGTTGGCGCTGAAGCCCTGGATGACCTCCAGGCGGCCCTCCTCACCTTCATAGCCCTTGACGACGCCTTCGAACTCCAGGGCGTGGCGGCCGCTGGGGCGCTTCTGCTCGAACTTGATGAAAGGGCGCTGGATGTTGCTGCGGGCCAGGTCACCGGGCTGGAGCCGCTCCACTTCCTTCCTGCGGCTGTTCACCTGACTGGATCGGGTGCCCGCGGCGAAGCGCTGGATGAACTCGTTGAGCTGGGCGATCTTCTTCTCGCGCTGGGCGTTCTCGGACTCGATGCGGGAGCGCACCTGGGTCTTCTGGAGCACCATGTCGTCGTAGCCGCCGGTGTACTGGATGATGGTCTGGTAGTCGATGTCGGCGATGTGGGTGCAGACGCCGTTCAGGAAGTGGCGGTCATGGCTGATGACGATGACCGAGCCGTCATAGCGGTTGAGGAAGTTCTCCAGCCAGTGGATGGACTCCAGGTCGAGGTGGTTGGTGGGCTCGTCCAGCAGCAGGGCCTCGGGGTTGCCGAAGAGGGCCTGGGCCAGCAGGACCCGGACCTTCTGGCCGCCCTGGAGCTCGGACATCTGGCGCTCGTGCAGCTCCTCGGGAATGTCCAGGCCGTCCAGCAGGATGGCGGCATCGCTCTCGGCGGTGTAGCCGTCTTCATCGGCCACGACACCCTCCAACTCACCCAGGCGCATGCCGTCCTCGTCGGTCATCTCGGCCTTTTCGTAGATGGCGTCCCGCTCCTGCAGGGCGGTCCAGAGGCCCTGGTTGCCCATGATGACGGTGTCGATGACCCGGTACTGGTCGAAGGCGAACTGGTCCTGGCGGAGGATACCCATCTTGCGAGGGCGCTGGATGGTGCCGCTGTGGGCTTCCAGCTCGCCGCTGAGGATCTTCATGAACGTGGACTTGCCGGCGCCGTTGGGGCCGGTGAGGCCGTAGCGGCGCCCGGGCGTGAAGGTGGTGGTCACATCCTCGAACAGGATCTTGGATCCGTACCGCATCGTCACATTCTGAACTGCCAGCATTCCAAACCTCCGAACCCTCCATTTTACCGCGAAAAGGTGAGATTCCTGAGTCCTTTCCCAGGGCTTGGATGGGGGTAATCGATGAAAACTTATCGTTAAGTTAATATTTTTAATACTTGCGATTGGCCGCAAACCCTTGTGAGGGTTGGGCTCTTGGGGAGGGCAACCCCTTTGGGTGCCCCGCCGGGGGATGGACCCCCTCCAGTCCGGAGGCCAGAATGGAGCCTGGAGGGTCAATGATGTCGGAAGGTCGGTGGGTGGATCAGGCGGATGTGGTTCTGGTGGGGGCGGGCATCATGAGTGCCACCCTGGCGGCCCTGATGCACGAGCTGCAGCCCGATGCCTGCATCCGGGTCATCGAGCGGCTGGAGGAGGTGGCTCTCGAGAGCAGCCTGGCCACCAACAATGCGGGTACGGGGCATGCCGCCAACTGTGAGCTCAACTACACCCCCGAACAGGCCGACGGTTCGGTGGAGACCTCCAAGGCCTTCAAGATCAACGAATCCTTCGAGATATCCCTGCAGTTCTGGTCCCATCTGGTGGAGAAGGGCCTCCTCCCCGAACCGGGAGCCTTCCTTTCGCCGGTGCCCCACCTCAGCTTCGTCTACGGAGCCGATTCGGTCCGCTTCCTCCGCACCCGTCATGCCGCTCTGAAGGCCCACCCCATGTTCGCGGACATGGCCTACAGCGAGGATGTGGCCCAGCTCCGGGAGTGGATCCCCCTGATGATGGAGGGGCGGGAGCCCGGCCAGCCCATCGCCGCCACCCGGGTGGGGCGGGGCACCGATGTGGACTTCGGGCGCCTGGCAGGGCAGCTCTTCGGTGGCCTCGGCCAGGGAGGCGACTTCGGCATCCTGACCCGCCACCACGTCCATGGCTTGCATCAGGAGGCCGATGGCCGCTGGGCGCTCCAGGTCCGGGATCTGGCCTCGGGGCAGATGAGGGTGATGCGGGCCCGCTTCGTCTTCCTGGGAGCCGGGGGCGGTGCTCTGCCCCTGCTCCTCAAGTCGGGGATCCCCGAGGCCGCGGGCTACGGGGGCTTCCCGGTCAGCGGCCAGTGGCTGGTCTGCACCAACCCCGGGGTCATCGCCCGCCATGACGCCAAGGTCTACGGCAAGGCCTCCGTGGGCGCCCCGCCCATGTCAGTGCCCCACCTGGACACCCGCATGGTGGAGGGCCGCCCGGCGCTCCTCTTCGGCCCCTACGCCGGCTTCACCACCAAGTTCCTCAAGCGGGGCTCCTTCCTGGATCTGCCCCTTTCGCTTCGGGGGCACAACCTCCTGCCCATGATGCAGGCCGGGTGGAAGAACCTGGACCTGACCCGCTACCTCATCGGGCAGGTCTTCCAGTCCATGGACGACCGGTTGAAGGCGCTCCAGGAGTTCGTCCCCTCCGCCCGCGCCCAGGATTGGAAGCTCGATATTGCGGGCCAACGGGTCCAGATCATCAAGCGGGATCCCAAGACCGGCCAGGGCAAACTGGAGTTCGGCACCGAGGTGGTGGCCTCGGCGGACGGCAGCCTTGCGGCCCTGTTGGGGGCCTCCCCCGGGGCTTCTACGGCGGTGGCCACCATGCTGGAGATGCTGATCCGCTGCTTCCCCGAGAAGGCCCGCTCCGAAGCCTGGCAGGCCACCATCGCCCGCATGGTGCCTTCTTACGGGCACACCCTCGTGGATGATCCGGAGCTCCTGGGCAGGGTCCGGGCCCGCACCACCGCTGTCCTGGGGCTCCGGGCCTGATCCCGCCGGGGCGGGTATGATGGATTCAGTTCCGGGAAGTCCATGCCCCAACCCTCCACCATCGGCAGATATCAGGTCCGGCGCCAGATCGGGCGCGGGGCCATGGGTGCGGTCTACCTGGCCCAGGACCCCCTCCTCAAGCGTCTGGTGGCCATCAAGGTGGTGCATCCGGGGGGAGAGGACCGGGAGGTCACCCTGGAGCGCTTCCGGCGTGAGGCGGAGATCTCCGCCCGGCTGAACCACCCCAATATCGTGACCGTTTTCGATGTCGGGGAGGACCCGGAGGCTGGGCCATTCATTGCCATGGAGTATGTCGAGGGCTCGAACCTGGGTGCCCTCATCCGTTCCGGGATCCCGCTGGAGGCTGGACTCAAGCTCATGCTCCAGGGCATGGGTGCCCTCATGGCGGCAGAGGCGGAGGGGATCGTCCACCGGGACATCAAGCCCGACAACGTCCTGGTGAGCCGGGATGGCCGCTTCAAGCTCATGGACTTCGGCATCGCGCGGAGGGATGAGTCTCGCCTCACCCAGGCGGGGATGATCTTCGGCACCCCCTTCTATACAGCCCCAGAGCTGCTCACGGGTGCCGAGTCCTCCGCGGCCACGGACCGCTACGCTTTTGTCGTGACGGTCTTCGAGGTCATCACCGGAACCCTCCCCTTCCAGGGCAGCAGCGTAGGCGCGACCCTTTACCGGATCACCCACGAGGCTCCGGAGATCCCCGCAAGTCTGCCGGTGGCTGTCGCAGAGGTCTTCCGCAAAGCCCTGGCCAAGGATCCGGATGAGCGCTATCCGGATCTGCCCGGCTTCCTGGGTTCCCTTCTGGAGACTCTGGAGCTGAGTCCTGATACCCGGATCCGGCTCCAGGCCCTGCTGGGGGGGGATTCCCTGCTGCCCGCGCCCCTGGAGCTGGGTTTTGAGCCCACCAGGACCTTGCCCCCCGAGCTCACGCCTGATCCGGACGACCCCTTCGGCCTGCCCGAGGAGCTCTCTTTCCTGCGGACGGGGGATCCCCTGCCCGAGGTGCCCGCTCGAAGCTCTTCGTCCATGGAGCTGCCGCCCCTCCCGGACCCCGTTCCTGCGAGCCGCGCAGTGGCGCCATGGTGGAAGGGGCGTCTGGCCCTGCTGGGGGGGCTGCTGCTGATCCTCCTGGTCATGGCTGGGCTCCTGGGCTGGCTCACCCTCCGGTCCCGTTCAGGGGTGCTGGCCCTCACCAGCCAGCCCGGAGGAGCCGAGGTGCTCCTGGATGGCCGATACGTGGGGTTGACCCCGCTGCGCTTGAAGGTGGAGCGCCCGGAGGGCAGGATGCTCCTCTTCCGGAAGACGGGCTACCTGGAGGTGGAACGGGAGCTACGCGCCGGGGAATCCCAGGTGGAAGTGCGGATGCAGGGGCCGGTCTATCACATCGGAGTGAACACGGATCCCAGCGGGGCCACGGTCCTGCTCAACCAGAAGGTCATGGGGCGCACCCCCCTCGTCTCCATGCCGGTGTCCGGCGAGGGCGCCCAGGAGATCAGGATCCGGGCTCCGGGGTATCAGGAGTGGACAGCTGTCCTGGACAAGGACGCCCCCTTTCCCACCCTGATCCGCCTCACCCCAGAGGCGCGTTAGAGGCTTTCGGCGGAACTCCTGCAGCAATCGGGGCCGCTCAAGATGAGCTCTGCCTCGCTGAGCATGTGGGGATAGAGGTCGGGCGGGACCGAGGCCCGGCTCCGTTGCCGGTAGACCCTGAAGCGGGCGCATGCTCTGTTGTCCTCGCGGCAGTAGGTGGCCTTGTACACCTCCGCCAGGGCCGGCGTGGTTGCCATCCGGTCATCGAAGAACGGGCAGTCTCTGAGGAGTTCGCAATCGGACACGTGGTTTCTCTTCTTTTGCCATTCTAGACCTATCTCAGAGATGGTGTGTTGCGCCTTCTGGATGGAATGGAAAGGCCCGCAAGGAGCAGCATCCCAATATCCCGCAGGATGTCTGCCTTCATGTCCGAAAAGCGTTCTGCCGCGCTCCGGGGGGCCTGTCCCAGGCTGAAACAGCCGCAGTCCACTGGGTGGCGGCGGACCAGGTTGATGCTCAGGGAGAGGATGAAGCCCAGGAGCAGCAGGGTGATCCATCGGGCCGCCGCCCGTCTCCAGAAGCCGAGGACGAGGAGGGCGCCGCAGAGGGCCTCCAGCCAGGGCAGGCTGAGGGCCAGGGGCCTGATGGACCAGGTGGGGAAGAGGTCATAGGCCCAGAGGGCCTTGGCGAAGGCCGGGGGATCGGAGAGCTTGGGCCAGGCCGCCAGCAGGAAGAGGACACCAAGGAGGAGTCTCGTCAGCCGGGACAGCCAAGGGGGCAGGCGGGGGATCATGGGCGGCTCCCCCTGCCGATGGGGAGGCCGTGCTCAGCCCAGTCCGGGTAGCCCCCTCGGTAGATCAGGATGTGGCGGTAGCCCAGGCCCGCCAGGCGGTCGGCCAGGAGCTGGGAGTCGTGGCAGTCGCCGCCGCTGCAGTAGACCACCACCGGGTCCTCCAGGGGATGCCCCAGGGCGTCGAAGCGGATCAGGCGCTCCTGCAGGTCGCCCTCCCACACGGGAAGGGAGAGGGCTCCCTGGATGTGGCCCTGGGCGTATTCCCCGCTGCGGCGGGCGTCCAGGAAGGGGAAGCCCAGGCGGAAGTCCTCCTGGGCTTCCGCCCCGTCGACCTCGCGGAAGGGGGCTTCGGCGGAGGCGGGGGTGGGCCTGGAAGGCCGGGCAGGCAGCGCCGGGGCGGGTTGGGATGGCCTGGGGGGGGCCTGGGGCTCTGGGTGGGCAGCGGGGGCCACGGTGGAGGGAAGCGGGGGCTGGAGGGCCGGGACCTTCCTGGAGGGCCCCGCGAACCACTGGGAACCCAGTCCGGTCAGCAGGGCGATCCCAAGGAGAGCACCCATCCGGCAGACTTCCGCCCATGCTGAGGGGTGTCTGGGGTCAGGCATGCCTGGGCCCCTTCAGGGGAACCCTGCGGCGGGCCCCCGCTGGGGGGCGTTCCAACCCTCGGAGGGCCTGCCTCCACGCTCCGAAGTCCAGGCCCGATCCGATGATCACGGCGGAGCGGCCCGGGAGGCTGCCGTCCGGCAGGGGGGGCAGGGGCATGATCTCCACACGGCCATCGGCCACCTGGAAGGCCCAGCGGTCGCTGCCATCGGCTCTCGTCTCCCAGCCCTGGAAGGCGGCCACTCCCTTGGCCCTCAGGAGCTGTCCCGGACCGGGGGGCATCAGAAAGAGGGATTCCAGGGCCTCGGGATCCACCGGATGGTCCCAGTCCAGGCTCAGGGCGCGGGTCTCCCCGTAGGTCAGCCCGGTCATGCCCGGGCCAGCTTCGGGCAGGGTGCCCCCCCAGGGGTCTGGGCCGCCCTGGGGGAGGGCCCCCAGCCGGGTCCGGATGATGGGGCTCTTCGGGTGCCGAGCCCGGATCTCACTCTCCCAGGCCATGGCCTGGGAGGGGTCCAGGTCCCCCTTGCTGATGCAGATCAGGCTGGCCAGGGCCAGCTGGTGGCGGAGCAGTTCCCGGGTGCGGAGCTGTTCCAGGGGCAGGAGGCAGCTGACCACGGTGATGCAGCCCGCCAGGACCAGCCGGCCCTGAAGCGAGGGCTCGCGGTCCAGATCCACCAGATCCGTGGGGTCCGCCAGTCCTGTGGTCTCCAGGAGGATGCGCTGCGGTCGGAGGGAGGCCGGGGCCCCGCACCAGCTGCTCAGGACGGCGACGACCTCGGGGCGGAGGGAGCAGCAGGCGCAGCCGTTGACCAGGCTCTCGATGCCCGCGAGCTCCGGGCGCTCTGCCAACACCAGGGAGCCATCGATGCTGGTCTCCCCGAATTCGTTGATGAGCAGGCTCATGCGCTGGCCGGCCTCCAGGCCGGACTTGAGCAGGCGATTGACCAGCGTGGTCTTGCCGCTCCCCAGGGGGCCGGTGACGAGGAGGAGCTCCAGGGGGCGGGTCTGGTCCATGCCTCCATGATGCCTTCCCGGGCCGGATATGGGACCCTGGAAGGATGGATATGCTGGACGGAAGCTACCTGGTCGCCATCAGCCTGGCCGCTGCCGTGGCCTCGGCCCTGAAGCGGGGGCTTCCGGAGGGGTGGCGGCTCCGTCTCGAGGCCCGCCCCCCTGAGGACCTGGAGCCCGGCTGGATCTGGGTCCATGCCGTGAGCGTGGGTGAACTCCTCCTGGCGGATCCGGTGGTGGGGCGCCTGAAGGCCGGGGGCGTACGTATCCATGTCACCACCGGCACGCCTGCAGGCATGGAGCTCCTGGCTAAGCGCTTGCCCGCCTGGGATGGAGGCTCCGGGCAGATCAGCGGTGGTGCCTTCCCGGTGGATGATCCGAGGGGGCTGGCTCCCTTTCTCCGGGTGCCCCCCGGGATCTTCATCGCGCTGGAGACCGAGCTCTGGCCCAATCTCCTCCGGGAGCTCGAGCGGAGGGGCATCCCCTGCTGCGTGGTCAATGGGCGCCTGACGGTTCGCTCCCTGGAGAAGGGCGGCGCCTGGCTGCGGCGGGCCGCTTCCCGGCTCACCCGGGTCGCCGCCCGGGATGAGGACTCGGCCCTGGCCTTCCGGCAGCTGGGGGCGCCGGACGTCCGCCTCGGTGGGAACCTGAAGGCGGATCTTCCGCTTCCCCCGCCCCTGCACGCCGGCTGGGATCTCCTGCGCCGGGGGTGGGAGGGCGAGCCGGTGCTGGCCGTGGGGAACACGGTGGAGGGCGAAGAGGTGCTGCTGCTGAGTGTCTGGAGGGCATTGAAGGGCCGTTTCCCAGGGCTCAGGCTCCTGCTGGCCCCCCGGCAGCCCCGGCGCTTCGCCGAGGTGGCTTCGCTCTTTGAACAGGAGGGGCTCGCCTTTCGGAGGGCCTCGGGCCTGTGGCCGGAGTGCACGGAGGACTGGTCGGCCACCGATGTGCTCCTGGTGGACACCCTGGGGGAGCTCTCGGCTGCCTATGCCCTGGGGCGGGTCGCCCTGGTGGGGGGGGGGTGGACCTGGCATGGGGGGCACAATCCCCTGGAGCCGGTGCGCTGGGGGGTGCCGACCCTGGTGGGTCCGGGCTTCGACAACTTCCAGGATCTGGTGGTGCCTCTGCGGAAGGCGGGGCTGGTGCAGGTGGTGACAGCCGAGGGGCTCATCCCGGCCATCACGGAGTCCCTCGGCTGTGAACCCAGTGGGGCTGCGCTGGAGCTGCCGGAATCCCTGCGGGGATCTTTGGACCGGACAATGGAAATTCTCAAGAACCTGTTACCTTTTTCCGATACACCCCGCATCAGTCCCCGGAACCCCTAGATGCAGAACATGTCTCCCCATGTGGTGCTCATTGATGACGACCACGCCGTCCTGCGGATGGTCAGCGATGCCCTCAGCCACCACGGGATGACGGTCCATGCCTTCGCGGACGGCGACCGGGCCCTCCAGTTCCTGGAGGATCCCGCCCAGCCGGAGGTGGACCTGGTCGTCTCGGACATCAATATGGAGGGCATGGACGGCTTCGATGTCATTCATCGGGTGAAGGCCGTCAACAACACCCTGCCGGTGGTCCTGATGACCGGTGAGGCCACCTTGGATTTCGCCATCCGCGCCATGCGCATGGGGGCGGCCAACCTCTACCAGAAGCCCATCACCATCCGGGAGATGGTCAACAGTGTCTTCCATCTGGTGGGACTCCACCGGGAGCTCCGCCTGGCCGAGGCTGGCCTCAAGGGGCTCGTTCGGGAGACCCGGCACTTCTCCTTCCGTTCCGACGAACTAAACATTCCCAGCACCGTCCGCCATTTGACGGATCGCTTGGTGCCCTTCGGCTTCGCCCAGCCGGCCAATGTCGACGTGATCGCCATGGCCTACCACGAAGCCCTGGTGAATGCCCTTGAGCATGGGAATCTGGAGCTGGACTCCTCCCTCAAGGGGGATCTCTTCAACCCCAAGAACGACTTCGAGGCCATGAGCCAGGAGCGTCTGGGTTCAGAGCCCTGGGCCTCGCGCCGGGTGGATGTGCGCCTGGAGGCCACCCCCGAGCGCTATGAGGTCACCATCCGGGATGGGGGCAAGGGGTTCGACACCGGGCTGGTCCGCCAAGTGGTGGGCGAGGACCTCAGCCGCTGCTTCGGCCGGGGGCTCGCCATGATCCACATGGTGATGGACGAGGTGGTCCTGAATTTACAGGGCAACCAGATCACCATGATCCTCCGCAAGAAGACCCGGCAGGGTGATGTCTGAGGGTCAGGAGTAGATATTGCAGTGGTAGCGGTCGCACCACCCGAGTCGGAGACGGCGGGCATGGATTTCTCCGTCCAACTCCTCCACAAGGCTCATGGACTCGAGGTCTGCTGGGTGGCCCTTCCATGACAGCACCGGGGCTTCGGTCGCCCGGAGCCCCATCTGTCCGGCCAGAAGGACGCAGAGTCCGTGGAAGTCTCCGCCCGCGCCCAGGGCCGGGGTGATGCCCAGATGGGTGCAGAACTCCGCCAAGGCTTCTCCAGTCGATGCTTCCAGGTCCTCGGCCTGAAGGTCTCCCCCTCGGCCGACCAGCACCATGATGTCCCGCCGCACAAGCTCCTGGAAAACAAGGACCAGGGCGCTTCCCTCTCCGGCCTCCCCCTGGGTGGAGGCGACATGCACCACGCCGCGCACCACGCCGATCTTCAGGGCCTTGGCCAGGGCGCTTGCGAGGCCGGGTGCCATGTCCTGGGTTTCCCGGACCGTGCTCCTCTCAAGTGTGATCTTCTCTGACATGACACTCTCCTGGGGAAGGGCCTGCCCCGGGCTGGATGGGCGGGCTTTGGGCGGGCACGGGTCCGTGGGGGGGGCTCGCGATCAAGTCCTCAAGGTAAGGAGGGGGCTCTGTGTCTGTCTGTCGGCTGGCTGACGCTTTCGAGGGGAGTTGGGTGAAGATGTGTTTTAGTGGTTATTTTATCGTAATAAAATGGAACAAATGCTCGTGCGGGCGGCCGAGTGAATGGCCCCCCGCATGGCTGATAGTCTGATGGAGGGCTTCGGGCCCAAGGAGACACGAGGGATCCGGATGAAATTTCTCGATGAAGATCTGCTCGATCACCTGCAGCGGCCGGAATTCGCCGCCCTGAGGGCATCTCTGCGGAAGAGGATCTACCCCAAGGGGGCCCTGGTCGCCCGGCCCTCGGATGACGGGAACGCGATCTTCATCGTCGTGTCCGGGCGGGTCCGCGTCTTTCTCGGGTACGAGGACAAGGAGTTCAACCTCGGCATCCTGGCCCGGGGAGACATCTACTCCACCCACTCCGGGACTTACCTTCAGGCTCTTTCTAAAACAGAGCTGATCATGACGGATGTGGCCACATTCAGACAGAACATGGCCATGGATCCTGAAGTCATGAAGGCCATGGTCCGGGTCCTGGGTCATATCCTCAAGACCTCCTTTTCGATCATTGACGGTCTGGCCTTCAAGGACGTCAACCATCGCCTCGTGGCCCTGATCTCGAGGGAAGCACGGAGGAACGGGGTCAGGGATGCCGGGGGCGCATGGTGCGTCACCCTGGACATCTCGGTCGAGCAGATCGCGAGGCTGGTGGGCTCGACCCGGCAGACGGTCTCCACCCTGCTCAATGATCTCGAGCGATTGGGACTGCTGAACCGGCCGGGTCGGGGTCTGTTCGCCATTCCCAGTCTCGAGGACCTCGAAGTTGTGGGTGGCCTAGCCTGAACCCGGGTCAGGCCTGATGCCTGCGGCGGCCCCTCGGAGTCCATCACCTGGACACGAGAAGGGCCGCCGGGAAGGGGGCTTGCGCCGGTCTAGAAGACGGGGTCGCCGGGCTTGCGACGCCAAGCCTCGGCGCGCTGCTTGCTCTCGCCCTTGGGCTTGTTGGCGGTGGCCAGGACCTGCAGCAGGCCGGCTGTGGCCTTGGTGGCGACAGCCTTGGTGCGGGTGGGGTCGAGGGCGGGTTCCGCGAGGGTCACGGGGGCGGCAAGGGCCGTCTCCTGGACCTTGGGTGTGACCTGCTCGCGGAGACGCTTGTCGTACCAGGCCTTGCGCTTGGGATCGATCAGCTTCGGGGCGGTGGCCGTCACCTTCTTCTTGGCGGCGGCAGCCTTGGGCTTGGACTCCTTGCGGTCTTCCCGGAGGGTGGAGTCGGGCTTTGCGGCCTCCTCCATGATCCTGGCCAGGTCTGCCAAACTGCCGAGGGTGCGCTTGCTCATGTGTTTCTGGGACTCCCAATGCTGGGTCCGCTTCGGACCCGAACCTTCAGAATAGCGCCATTCCCATGGTTTTCAATGCTATTCGTCCCCGGTATCCGCAGATGTGCTCGTGCGGTGCTTCACCAGGGTGAGTGCAGTGCCTGCAGGGGTGGTCTCCACCACCACGGAATCCATGACCTGGCGCATGAAGTAGACGCCCCGCCCACTGGGCTTCAGGATGTTCTCGGGAAGGTTGGGGTCGGGGACCTGTGCCGGGTCAAAGCCGCTGCCGCAGTCCTCGATCCGGACGCTCAGACTCTCCCGGCTCGGGGTGAAGGTGACTGTCAGGGGTTTGGCCGGGTCCAGACCGTTGCCATGGCGCATGGCGTTGGCGATGCCCTCCTGGATGGCCAGCCAGAGCTGTTCCGCATCCTCCAGACTGAAGCTCATGTGTTTGAGCAGTTCGGCTCCCACCACCTGGATGAGGTCGATGAGCCTCGGGTCGGTGTTGCAGGAGAGGGTGACTGGGGAAAGGGGGGGTGAGGGCATCTCCGGATCCGTCTATGGGTTTTACGTTACTGGGTCAGGAGGCGGAGGGGCAGGGGTTTCAGTGGGGCTTTTGGGGTAATCTGATTGTCCGACCTGTCTGGTCGGATTTATCGGAGGGGGGCTTGAAGGTACTGGTGGCCAGGACGGCCGGGTTCTGCTGGGGGGTTAGGCGCGCCATGGATGCGGTCCTGGAGACCTCCTCCAGGAGGGAGGGACCGGTCCGGACCCTGGGCCCCCTCATCCACAATCCCCAGGCCCTGGAGCTCCTGTCCCGCCGGGGGGTGGATGTGGTGTCCGCGCCCCAGGATGCCCAGGACGGCACGCTGGTGATCCGGGCCCACGGGGTGCCTGTGCAGGATCTCCAGGAGCTGCGCCGACGCCAGCAAGAGGGGGAACTCCGGCTGGTCAATGCCACCTGCCCCGAAGTGGCCAAGGTCCACGCCCGGATCCGGAAGTGGAGCCCAAAGGGCTACTTCACGGTCATCCTGGGCTCCCATGGCCATGCCGAGAGTGTCGCCCACCAGAGCTTCGCCGCCTGCGGCTCCGTGATCGTGGCCAACATGGAGGAAGCCCGGGCCCTCACCGACGGGCAGCTGGCCAAGGTCCTGGTGGTGGCCCAGACCACCTTCACGGCCAAGGATTACGCAGAGATCACCGAGTATCTCAAGACCCGTGCGGGAGATGCGCTTTTCGAGAACACCATCTGCCAGGACACCACCCGGCGGCAGGCCGAGGCCCAGGAGCTCGCGGAGACCGTAGACTACGTCGTGGTGGTGGGGGGCAAGAATTCCTCCAACACCAAGCATCTGGCGGAGCTGGCCCGGCGCCACGGCAAGCCCGTGCAGTTCGTGGAGACAGCCCCGGATCTGGACCTGGCGGCCTTTGACGGGGTCGAGACCGTGGGGATCCTCGCGGGGGCCTCAACCCCCACCTGGCTGGTGGAGGAGGTCGTCGAGGTCCTGGAGGCCTGTGGCCGGGGGCCTGGGACCCTGGCCCGGGTCCTGCGGGCGGCCTTCGGCACCCCAGCCCTGATGGCCATCGGGGCCGGCTTCATGACCCTGGGGATCCACCACTGGATCTCGACCTCCATGGGCTGGGCCTATCCCTTGCTCTCTGCGTGCTACACCGGCGCCATGTTCCTCCTGAGCCCCTATCTGGATCCCATGGGGGTGGGGACCAAGGGCCCCGCCCGGGCCCGCTTCCTGGAGCGGAATCGGGGGCTCCTCCTCGCGGCGGGCAGCACATGCCTGCTTGTGGCGCTGGGGCTCGCCCTCTGGCTGGGTGCCGGCTCCCTCCTGCTGGTGATGGTGGCCTCCCTCTTCGGGCTCACCTACAAGCGGGGCTTCAAAGTGGGCTCCCGTACCCTGAGCCTCCGGGCCATTCCCGGGTCCAAGGATCTCCTGGTGGCCCTGGCTCTGGGTGTCGTGGCGGTGGCCTTGCCACTCTGGCACCATGGCCTGCTCTGGAACGGCCCTGCCTGGGCGGGCTTCCTGCTGGTGGCGGGGCAGGCCTTCGCCCGCTCCATCATCCACAACATCAGGGATATGCAGAACGACCAGATCCTGGGGCGGGAGACCCTGCCCATCCTGCTGGGCAAGCGCCGGGCCACCTGGGTGGTGGCTGGGGTCATGCTCCTGGCTCTGTTCGTGGCCCTGGGGACGGGCTCGGGGCAGCCCCTGGCCCACCCCTGGCTCTCCCGCGGCCTGATCCTGGTGGCCTGCGCCTACCCTCTGGGGCATCTCTGGATGTTCCACGAGCGCTTCACCGCTGGGCGGCTCCGTTGGGAGCCCCCTCTTGAACTGGGCTTCTACCTGCTGGGCTGCCTGGTGTGGCTCTGACGTTAATTGTCTGTTGATGACAGGTCGCAGCGTTCCAGTCTGTCCAATCCCCCTGGCAAACCGAGTCTCCAGCTTGATATACGCGGCGGAGTCTGCACGGAGAGCCCATCCGGAAGCCGGATTGGGCAGAGATTCCCCGCCTTGGGATGAGCCGATTGCAGCGTCCGTGCTCAGCGCAGGGCGCCGCCGGTGATCTCGGCCACCAGGGCATCAGCCCGGTAGACCTTGCTGAGAGCCTCCAGGATGCCCCGGGCATCCACAGAGACGCAGCGGTTCAGCTCCCCATCGTAGTAGTAGCGGCCCGGCAGGCTGGTGATGTTGCCATCGAAGGCCAGCCCCACCAGCTCGGCGTTCCGGTCGACGACGGGACTTCCGCTGTTGCCGCCGATGATGTCGTTGCTGCTGATGAAGTTATACGGGGTGGAGAGGTTCAGGGCTGACCTTGCCGTCTGCCAGCGCTCCGGCAGGTGCCAGGAGCCGTCCTCGGCTTCAGGCCCCCAGCTGTCAGCCCGATCAAAGAGCCCACCAAAGGTGGTGAAGGGCTGCACCAGGGTGCCCGCCTGGGGGCAGGGTTGGACCGAGCCATAGCTGAGCCGCAGGGTAAAGGTGGCATCCGGGTAGTCCACCTTGCCTCGCACCGCGAAGCGGGCCCGGGCGATGCGGGTGTTCCAGGCGGCGAGGGTGGCATCGGCATGGTCCCTCCTGCTGGCGATCTCCCGTTCGAAGGGGTCGATGAGCCGGGCCATCCGGAGCAGGGGATCCCGGGAGGTCTCCCGGAGTCGGGCGTCGGTCTCCAGGCTCCGGGCATAGGCGGCTTCGCCCAGGCGGGTGTCCGCGATGGCGCGCCCGGCGGCCTGCTCGGGACTCAGCCCCTCCAGGAGTCCCTCGACCAGGGGATGAGTCGGTCCCAGCAGGGTTCGGGCATCGGAGAGTCCCTGGGCCAGGAGTGCCGTCTCCAGGGGGATGTCCAGGGGTTGGGAGCGGGGCGTCTCCCTGCGCCAGAGCTGGAGGGCTCTCTCCAGCGGTCCCCGGAGGAGGCTCCGGTAGCGGTGGTGGAGCAGGACTTCCGCCGCCTGGATCTCCTTGCGGCTCTCCAGAGTGGCCTGGATGGTCTCCCAGGCCCGCTCCGTGGTGGGGGCCAGGCGAGCGTCCGCATGGACCGCAGCTCTCAGCTCCAGTTCTGCGGCTCTGATTCGGGCCATGGCGGTCGGGTTGTGCAGCCCTTCGGTCTCCCCGCGGAACACTTTCAGGCTGTTGGCGGCGCCCAGGAGCTGGGAGGAGACCTCAAGGGCCTGGGCGGGACCGCGGCGGGCGAAGGCCTTCAGGGTGGCCTCTCTCCCCTCCAGGACCCTGATCAGCATGGGGTTGAGCACATCCCTCAGATAGCTCATCTGGGCCAGGGTCTCCAGGCGCGAGGTGCGTCCGGGGTGCCCGATGGTGAAGGTCATCCCGCCGCGGCGGATCCCCTGTCTGGACCAGGCCAGGTGCTCGGCGGGGTGGTAGGGCTGGCCTTTCTCGTAGACCCGGAAGAGGGCGAAGTCCAGGTCATGGCGAGGGTAGCTGAAGTTGTCCCAGTCGCCTCCAAAGGCAGCGATGCCGAACTCCGGGGCCATGACCAGGCGCACATCCCTGAAGACCCGATAACCGTAGAGCCAAGTCTCGCCGCCCTGGTAGAGGTCCACGGCCTCCCAGGCCAGCTCGCCCCTGCCATTGCGCTCGCGGAGCAGTTCCGCCACAGCCTCCTTCTTCAGGTGGGCGGCCTCATCCTCGGTGGCACCCAGGGGGATCCGGGCGCCGACGGCCCGGGTCTGGTCCTCCATGGCCACCAGGCAGCGCAGCTCCAGGCCGGGAACGGGGAGTTCTCCGCTGCGGTCGGGTGCGAGGAAGCCGTCCCGGATCAGGTTGTGCCCTGGGGTGGAGACCTTCTGGATCCATGAGTGGCCGACATGATGGTTGGTGAGCACCAAACCATCGGCGCTGATGAAGGATCCGCTGCCCCCGGGGAAGCGCAGGGCCGAGAGCCGGACATGGTCCAGCCATGCCTGGTCGGGGCTGAAGCCATAGCGGGTCTGCATGGCCTCGAGGGGCGGATGGTCGAAGGTCCACATGCCCTCCTCCGCCCGGAGGGAACTCAGGCTCAGGGCCAGACCGCTGAGGGCGAGGGTGCGGAGCAGGGCCATGGGGACTCCCGGGAGATGCCTCGGGTGCTGAGGCCTTCCCCCAGGTTAACCCGGAAGCGGCCCCGAAAAGGGGGGACCGCCTGGTCGCTGCGCGGCCTCTGCGTCCCCCCTTTCACCCCCATACGGTGTCATGGCAGAGCCACGACCCCGCGATCCACCTTGCAAAAGGGGGGACCGCCTGGTCGCTGCGCGGCCTCTGCGTCCCCCCTTTCACCCCCATGCGGTGTCATGGCAGAGCCACGACCCCGCATCTCAGGGCATCAGCATGCCGCCGTTGACGGGGATGGTGGAGCCGGTGATGTAGCCGGACTCTTCGGCGCAGAGGAAGACCACTGCGTTGGCGATGTCCTCGGGGGAGCCCAGGCGCCCCAGGGGGATCTGCTTGTTGAAGGACTCCTTGACCTCCTCGCTGAGCTGGTCGGTCATGGGCGTGGCGATGTAGCCAGGGGCCA
Source organism: uncultured Holophaga sp. (assembly GCF_963677305.1). Classification (GTDB taxonomy): domain Bacteria; phylum Acidobacteriota; class Holophagae; order Holophagales; family Holophagaceae; genus Holophaga. The sequence continues at coordinate 3,384,027 of NZ_OY781925.1, read as the reverse complement.
CGGCGTTGCAGGTGATGTTGCGGCTGGCGAACTCGCGGGCGGTCACCTTGGTCAGGCCGATGAGGCCGGCCTTGGAGGTGGCGTAGTTGCTCTGGCCGGGGTTGCCCATCTGTCCCACGACCGAGGCGATGTTGACGATGCGACCATAGCGCTGCTTCATCATGGGCTTGGCCGCGGCCTGGGTGGCGATCCAGGCACCCTTCAGGTTGACATCCATGACGAAGTCGAACTCCTCCTCCTTCATCTGGATCATGAGCTTGTCCTTGGTGACGCCCGCGTTGTTCACCAGGATGTGCAGGGCCTTGTGCCGTTCCAGGGTGGTGGCGATGGCGGCGCGGACGCTCTCGCCATCGGTCATGTTGATGGCGACGTAGTCGGCCTTGCCCCCGGCGGCCACGATTTCGGCCACAACGCGCTTCATGTCCTCCTCGGTGAAGGCGAGGGAGGCGACCACCACATGGGCCCCCTGGGCGGCGAGCTTCTTGGCGATGACTTCACCGATGCCCTGGCTGGCGCCGGTCACGAGTGCAATCTTTCCTTCGAGTGTGAACATGACGACTCCGATGAGAGAGACCAGTCTAACCTGGGAGCAGCTCTGCCCGTTCCACTCCTGCCCCGGCTCATCAGGAAGCCCCATGTCCAATCATCCTCTATTGCTTGCAGTAGCTGTCATGGTGGTCCTTGCCTGGCTGCTGGGCTTCTTCAGCGGCAGGCGCTGTCAGCGGGCTGGGGGGGGCTGTGGCCCTTCCACTTCCGCGCCCGGAGCCTCGGAGGTGGCGGGCACCGATCCGCTCACCGGGGTTTGGAACTGCCAGCGCTTCGAGGAGGGGGCCGCCGTCCTGATGGCCCTGGCCGTGCGGACCCGCGACCCGCTGACCTTGCTCAGACTTGAGCTGGACCGGACTCCGGGGAGCCTTGGAGGTGCAGAGGGCCTGGTGGCGGTCGCCGGGGTGCTGCGGAGCCGGATCCGGGCTTCGGATACCCTCACCCGCTGTGGGCAGGCCTTCCTGGTCCTGGCTCCTGGAACCTATCTCTCGGGGGCCAAGGCCCTGGCCCAGAAGCTCCGGGCCGCCATCTCGACAGCGGCGCTCTCCGGCCAGACCCTCAGTATCGGGGTCACGGAATACCGCCCGGGGGAGACCCTGGCGGAGTGGACGGCAAGGGCCGAGCAAGGGAGCCGGGAGGCCGTCCAGTCCGGTGGGAATCGGGTGGTCAGCGTGGGGGACGCGGTCCTGCCGCAGCCCGCCCCCGGGAAGGGCAGCGCCATGGTGGAGCTGAAGTGGGACCGGGGCCTGGAGTGCGGTGAGGCGGTCCTGGACGGGCAGCACCACGAACTCTTCGCCATGGTGAACACCCTGCTCGCCACCGTGGCCGCCTTTCCCGAGGCCCAGGAAGTGGGGTACCGTCTGCAGCTCCTCCAGGAGTACACCGTCCGTCACTTTGCGGAAGAGGAGGAGATCCTGGCGCGGGCAGGCTATCCCCGACTGGAGCTCCACCGGGGCATGCACCGGCTGCTGACGGGGAGGCTCGGGCAGCTCCGCACCGCCCTGCCCGAGGGCAAGCTCCAGATGGGGCAGCTGGTGGGCTTCCTCCTGGTGGAGTTCATCCGGGACCACTTCTTCCTGGAGGACCGGGAGTTCTTCCCCTGGGTCCAGGGCCGGATCCGGGGTGATCAGGGATAAACCCGGGAAGGGCTCCCGGGGTAGACTGGAGACAGGCATCGCAATGCGAGGCCTGTCTCCGGAAAGGTCCCTCCATGCTCCGCATCTCCCGCCGGGCCGCCCTGGCCCTGACGACCCTGCTCCTCGCCGGCGGCAGCGCCCTCCAGGCCTGCACCAACATCCTGGTCACCAAGGGCGCCAGCAAGGACGGCGCCACCATGATCAGCTATGCCGCCGACAGCCACACGCTGTACGGGGAGCTCTACTTCAAGGCCGGGGGAAGGCACCCCGTGGGCTCCTTCCGGGACATCGTGGAGTGGGACACTCACAAGCCCCTGGGGCGCATCCCCGAGGCCCCGCTGACCTACACCCGGGTCGGGAATATGAACGAGCACCAGGTGGCCATCGGGGAGACGACCTTCGGGGGGCGCCCTGAACTGGCCGAGGGCAATGAGGGCACCCTGGACTACGGCAGCCTGATATACATCGCGTTGGAGCGGGCGAAGACCGCCCGGGAGGCCATCCAGGTCATCACCTCCCTGGCCCAGGAATACGGCTATGTCAGCGAGGGGGAGAGCTTCTCCATCGCGGACAAGGACGAGGCCTGGATCCTGGACATGATCGGCAAGGGCAAGGGACGCAAGGGCACGGTCTGGGTGGCGGTGAAGCTGCCGGATGGCACCCTCAGCGCCCACGCCAACCAGAGCCGGATCCGCAACTTCCCCCTGGATCGGCCCCAGGAGGCCCTCTATGCCAAGGATGTCATCTCCTTTGCCCGGGAGCGGGGCTGGTTCACCGGGGCTGACAGGGACTTCAGCTTCGCCGACACCTATGCCAAGCCCGACTTCAGCGCACGGCGCTTCTGCGAGGCCCGGGTCTGGAGCGTCTTCAACCGGGCTGCGCCCAGCCTGAAGCTCCCCATCGACTACGCCAAGGGGGTCACCGAAGCCGCCCCCATGCCCCTGTGCGTCAAGCCCGACCACAAGCTGGGCGTCCAGGACGTCATGGCCCTCATGCGGGACCACTTCGAGGGCACCGAGTTGGACATGAGCAAGGACGTGGGGGCGGGTCCCTACAAACTGCCCTACCGGTGGCGCCCCATGGAGTGGCAGGTGGATGGCAGGGCCTACATCCACGAGCGGGCCATCAGCACCCAGCAGACGGGCTTCTCCTTTGTGAGCGAATCCCGGGCGGCTCTGCCGGATCCCGTGGGCGGGGTCCTCTGGTTCGGGGTGGATGACACCTTCACGACCGTCTATTTCCCAGTCTACTGCGGCATCCAGGCGACCCCGAAGAGCTGGGGGGAGCAGGGCGGAGACTTTGACCACTTCTCCTGGGGCAGCGCCCACTGGGTCTTCAACTTCGTCTCCAACTGGACCTATAGCCGCTGGAGCGACATGATCGTGGATCTCCAGAAGGTGCAGCAGGAGTTGGAGGGCGGCTATTTCTCAGCACAGCCCCAGGTGGAGGCCGAGGCCCTCAGGCGTCTCAGGGACCAGGGGGAGGGGGCTGCCCGCGCCTACCTCACCAGCTACTCCTGCGACACCGGGGAGAAGCTCACCCAGCGATGGAAGGGCCTGGGCGAGTTTCTGCTCTGGAAATACATGGATGGCAATGTCCGTGATGCCAAGGGGGAGGTCACCCATCCCGCCTATCCGGACGACTGGTACCGCCGGATCGTGAGGGATCACGGGGAGGTGATTCTCGATCCCAGGGGCGTGCAGAAGCACTGATTCGGGAGCACAATCCGGGTATGGCCAGCCGCATCGATCCCCACTCTTACTTCGATTCCTTCCAGCCCCGCACCCGGCACTGGGAGCTGCGCTGGGAGGTGGACTTCGGCCGACGGGTCATCGCCGGCGAGGTGACGCTCCATCTGGCGGAGCCGGGGGAGGGCCCCCTCGATCTGGACACCAAGGGCCTGGTGATCCACGCCTGTGAGGCTGGCGGCGTGGCGATCCCCTTCGAGCTGGGTCCCGAGGAGCCCATCCTGGGTCAGCGCCTGCGCCTGCAGCTTCCCCCGGGCACTCGCTCCGTCACCATCGCCTATGCCACCCGGCCCGAAGCCATCGGCCTCCAGTGGCTGGAACCCGGGCAGACCGCCGGGGGCATCCACCCCTTCCTCTTCAGCCAGTGTCAGGCCATCCATGCCCGGACCCTGGTGCCCTGCCAGGATTGCGCCGTGGCCCGGGTCTCCTATGAGGCCGAAGTCACTGTGCCCGAAGGCCTCACCGCGGTCATGAGTGCGGGCCCCGAGGGGGACCACAGGACTGAAGGCGGTCGCTGCTTCCGCTTCCGCATGCCCCAGCCCATCCCCAGCTACCTCCTGGCCCTGGCCGTGGGTGAGCTGGAGGGCAGGGACATCTCCCCGCGGGTGCGGGTCTGGGCCGAGCCGGCCACCGTGGGGCAGGCGGCTTGGGAGTTCTCCGAGACCGAGACCTTTGTGGCGAAGGCCGAGGTCCTCTTCGGTCCCTACGACTGGGACCGCTACGACATGCTGGTGCTGCCCCCCTCCTTCCCCTACGGCGGCATGGAGAACCCCCGCATGACCTTCCTGACCCCCACCCTGCTGGCGGGTGACCGGAGCCTGGTGGATGTGGTGGCCCATGAGCTGGCCCACAGCTGGACCGGCAACCTGGTGACCAATGCCACAGCGGAGCATTTCTGGCTCAACGAGGGCTTCACCGTCTGGGCCGAGCGACGCATTCTGCGGGTGCTCCACGGCCCCGAAGCCGAGAGCCTGGGCTGGGCCATCGGCCAGCGGGCCCTGGACGAGAGCTTGGCGCGCTTCGGTCAGCACCCCGAGCTGACGGTGCTGCGGACCCACCTGGAGGGTGTGGATCCCGATGACGCCTTCAGCAGCATCCCCTACGAGAAGGGGGCCCGCTTCGTGGCCACCCTGGAGCGGGCCCTGGGTGAGCCGGTCTTTGCGGAATTCCTCAGAGCCTACATGGCCCGCTTCCGCTTCCAGTCCATCACCACGGAGGACTTCTGCGCCTTTGCGGAGGAGCTGCACCCGGGACTCCTGGCCCAGGTACATGCGGATGAGTGGCTCCATCAGCCGGGCATGCCCGCTGACGCCCCGGTCTTCCGCTCGACTCGGCTGGAGGAGCTCATCAGCATGGCCGAGGGCTGGACGAGCGGTGAGCGTCCCCAGGATCCCGCGGCGTGGGATCCCACCGAGCTCCTGATCTTCCTCCAGCATCTGCCCCGGCCTCTGGGGCTGGAGGACTGCGCATGGCTCGACAGGCTCTTCAAGCTCACGGGTCGTGGCAACTTCGAGGTCCTGGTGGAGTGGCTCTGCATTGCCGCCGCCAGCGGCTATCAACAGGTCTTCCCCCGGATCCGGGAGGTGCTCGCCACGGTGGGGCGCATGAAATATGTCCGTCCCCTCTACCAGGCCCTGGTTCGCACCCCCGCAGGGAAGGAGCTGGCCCAGGAGGTCTTCACGGAGGCCTCACCGCGCTACCATGCCCTCACCCGACGGGTGGCCGAGGGGATCGTTCATCCCTCCTGAGGCATGATGGAAGGCGGCATCCCGCCGTCCGGAGACCCCCCTTGGCCTACGGTTACCGCATCGGAAGCATCCCCATCACCACGGTCCAGCGCCTGCCGAGCTATCTGCGGGTGTTGAGGCTCATGCAGCGCGCCGGGCGGGATGTGGTCTCCAGCAACCGCCTGGCGGAGCTGCTTCAGCTGGAGGCCATCCAGGTCCGCAAGGACTTCGGCTTCATCGGCATGGTCGGCATGCCCAAGACAGGCTTCCAGGTGGAGGAGCTGGTGCGGGGCATCGAGCACTGCCTCAACTGGAACCGCATCACGGAGGCCGTCCTGGTGGGGGCGGGACATCTGGGTTCCGCCCTGCTGGGTTACGAGGGCTTCCACGCCCACGGGCTGAACATCTGCGCCGCCTTCGATCGGGACCCTGGGCTGCTGGGCCGGACGGTGAAGGGCATGGTGGTCCGGTCCCTGGAGGACCTGGACCGGGTGGTGGAGGAGACCGGTGCCCGCATGGGCATCCTGACGGTCTCGCCCCAGGCGGCCCAGGAGGTGGCCGACCAGCTGGTGAAGGCTGGGGTTCAGGGCATCTGGAACTTCACCGGGCAGGTTCTCACCGTGCCCGCCGGGGTCATCGTCCAGGACCAGGACATCGCCATCGGCCTGGCCGTGCTCTCCGCCAAGCTCTCGGTGCAGGGGGAAGAGGAAGGGGTGGCGGGGGAGCCCTGAGGGCTGGCGCCACAGGCTGCTGCACCTATTGTTTGCAGGGAAGGGGCCAGCAGGTCTGGTCCCGGCTCTTTGCGGGTCCTGTGACACCCGTCAACAAAACCCGCAGGGGGGTTTGACAGAAGGGGGCCTGTGGGCACCTAATCGTTAAAGAGGTATCGATACCATGGTATCAATACCCGCCTCCCCAGGCTCAGTGGCCCGGGTGGGGATCCGTCCATCCCGGCGCACAAGCGCCCTGTTGCTCAGGAGAGACATCATGACCCCGGCCGAAGCCGCCCAGCCCCTTCCGGAACCCCAGGAGCACTCCGTGGACCACCTGGTGTCCCGGGTGCTGATGGCCCAGCGCCTCTATGCCACCTACACCCAGGAGCAGGTGGATATCATCTTCCGCGCCGCGGCCCTGGCCGCCGCCGATGCCCGCATCCCCCTGGCCCGCCTGGCCGTCGAGGAGACGGGCATGGGGGTGCTCGAGGACAAGGTGATGAAGAACCACTTCGCCTCCGAGTACATCTACAACAAGTACAAGGATGAGAAGACCTGCGGTGTGCTCTCTATTGAGGATGCCCTGGGCACGGCCACCCTGGCCGAGCCCGTGGGCCTGATCTGCGGCATCGTGCCCACCACCAATCCCACCTCTACGGCCATCTTCAAGGCCCTCATCAGTCTCAAGACCCGCAACGGCATCATCTTCAGCCCCCACCCCCGGGCTCGGCGCTCCACCTGCGAGGCGGCGCGAATCGTTCTGGAGGCCGCTGTGGCGGCGGGCGCACCCGAGGGCATCATCGGCTGGATCAGCGAGCCCACCCTGGAGCGCTCCAGCCAGCTCATGCGACACAAGGACATCAACCTGATCCTGGCCACCGGCGGGCCCGGGATGGTGAAGGCCGCCTACAGCTCCGGCAAGCCCGCCATCGGCGTGGGGGCGGGCAACACCCCCGTGGTTATTGATGAGACCGCCGACATCAAGCGGGCGGTGGCCTCCATCATGATGTCCAAGACCTTCGATAACGGGATGATCTGCGCCTCTGAGCAGTCCGTCATCGTGGTGGACGAGGTCTACGATGCGGTGCGGGAGCGCTTCGGCACCCTGGGAGGCTACGTTCTGAAGCCCGAGGAGTGCGAGGCGGTCCGCAAGGTGATCCTCATCGAGGGCGCTCTCAACGCCGACATCGTGGGCCAGTCGGCCCGGAAGATCGCTGCCATGGCCGGGGTCGAGACCAGCAAGGACACCAAGGTCCTCATCGGAGCCGTGGACTCGGTGGGGGAGGAGGAGCCCTTCGCCCACGAGAAGCTCAGCCCCACCCTGGCCCTCTACCGGGCCAAGGATTTCGCGGAGGCCGTGGACAAGGCCGAGGCCTTGGTGGCCCTGGGCGGCATCGGGCACACCTCGGTGCTCTACACGGACCAGGATCTGCGCAGAGACCGGGTGCGGGCCTTCGGCGACCGTATGAAGACTGCCCGGATCCTGTTCAACTCCCCTGCGGCCCACGGCGGCATCGGGGACCTCTACAACTTCAACCTGGCCCCCTCCCTCACCCTGGGCTGCGGCTCCTGGGGCGGCAACTCCATCTCGGACAACGTGGGACCCAAGCACCTCATCAACCGCAAGACCGTCGCCAAGAGGGCCGAGAACATGCTGTGGCACAAGCTCCCCAAGAACCTCTACTTCCGCCGTGGCAGCCTCCCCTTCGCCCTGGAGGAGCTGGCGGGGCGCAAGCGGGCGGCGGTGGTGACGGACCGGTACCTCTTCAACAACGGCTACGCCGATCTGCTGGTGCGCAACCTGAAGGACCTGGGCATGGAGGTGGAGGTCTTCTACGAGGTGGAGGCCGACCCCACCCTGGCGGTGGTCCGCAAGGGGGCCGCCATGCTGGAGAGCTTCAGACCCGACGCCATCGTGGCTCTGGGCGGCGGCTCTCCCATGGATGCGGCCAAGATCATGTGGGTGATGTACGAGCACCCCGAGGTCCACTTCGAGGAACTGGCCATGCGCTTCATGGACATCCGCAAGCGCATCTACAAGTTCCCCAAGCTGGGGGTGAAGGCGACCCTGGTGGCCATTCCCACCACCTCGGGGACCGGCTCGGAGGTGACCCCCTTCGCGGTGGTGACCGACGAAAAGACCGGCACCAAGTACCCCATCGCCGACTACGAACTGACCCCCGACATGGCCATCATCGATGCCAACCTGGTGATGAACATGCCCAAGAGCCTGACGGCCTTCGGGGGCATCGACGCCGTGACCCACGCCCTGGAGGCCTACGTCTCCGTGATGGCCAACGAGTTCAGCGATCCCCAGGCCCTGCAGGCCCTGAAGCTCCTCAAGAACTACCTGCCTTCAGCCTACGCCAACGGAGCCAAGGATCCCAAGGCCCGGGAGGAGGTGCACAGTGCCGCCACCATCGCCGGGATCGCCTTCGCCAATGCCTTCCTGGGTGTCTGCCACTCCATGGCGCACAAGCTGGGGGCCGAGTTCCACCTCCCCCACGGCCTGGCCAACGCCCTGCTGATCTCCAACGTCATCCGCTATAACGCCAACAACAACCCCACCAAGCAGACGGCCTTCAGCCAGTACGACCGGCCCCAGGCCCGGCGGCGCTACGCCGAGGTCGCCGATCACCTTGGGCTGGGTGGCGAGCGCACCGGCGCCAAGGTCCAGGCCCTCATCGCCTGGGTGGACGGCCTCAAGGCCGAGCTGGGCATCCCGGCCAGCATCCGCGAGGCGGGCGTCCCCGAAGCCGACTTCCTGGCCAAGGTGGACCACATCGCCGAGCAGGCCTTCGACGACCAGTGCACGGGCAGCAACCCGCGCTATCCCCTGATCGCCGAACTCAGGCAGATCCTCATGGACTCATACTACGGAAAGGCCTACTCGGAGCTGTAGCCGCTCCGCGCTCCCGGGCCCCCCGGGGGTTCCGCAGGTCCTCTGTCGGGGTTTCAGTCCGACGCTGCGGAGCCCTCTGGGGGTCCAGGATTTTCCGGTCGTCTGGCGTGAGGTTGAACAGGGATAGGGTATGGCGTAACTGGCCCTTAGCCAGATCCAGGATCCAGACCACATCGCAGGCCGGGTCGGTCAATGCCAGATCAGATATTCCCTGCCGCCACGGCCTCGTCCACGGTGAGGGGGTTCTGGGTGCTGTGGGGCGCCACCCGGATGGGGCACGGCTCGACAGCGCACATGCTGCACCACTGCCGCTGGCAGGGGTCCAGGTGGGTGTTGATCTCGCCATCCAGGGCGGCCTCCTGGAGGAGGCGGTCCTGGACCTTCACCACCAGGTCGTGACCGACCTCCACGGTGTAGAACTCGGGCACCACCAGGTGCAGGTCGACATGCACCTGCCGTCCGCTGCGCAGGGTCTTCAGGTCGTGGATGGCGATGAGGTCCACGGGGCGATCGTGGTTGAGGATGCCCAGAAGCCTGTCCAGCAGCTCCGGGTCCTCGGCATCCAGGAGGGCCTGGCTGGAGCTGCTCACCAAGCGGTAGCCCGTGAAGGCCAGCAGGGCGGAGACCCCCAGGGCGAGGAGGGGGTCCAGCCAGTGGTAGCCCGTGAACTTCACCAGGAGCAGGCCCACGGCCAGGCCCAGGGTGGTCCAGAAGTCCGAGAGGATGTGGTGCCCGTCGGCCTCCAGGGCTCTCGAGTTCTGCCTGCGCCCCATGCGGATCAGGATGAGCCCTACGACGCCGTTCAGGAAGCCCGCGAAGACGTTGAGGGCGAGTCCCTGGCTGAGGTTCTGGACCTGGCCCCCCCTGAGGAAGCCCTGGATGGCCTCCCAGGCGATGATGACCGCCGCCAGAGAGATGAGCCCCCCCTCGAAGGCTGCCGAGAAGTGCTCGATCTTGCCGTGGCCGTAGGGGTGCTCCCGGTCTGCCGGGTGGTCGGCGAAGAGCACAGCCCCCAGCGCGAAGACCGCCGCCACCACGTTCACCACGCTCTCGATGGCATCCGAGAGGAGGGCGGTGGAGCCTGAGATGCTGTAGGCGATGTATTTGAGAACCAGGATGATGAGCCCGGCGAAGATGGAGAAGAGGGCCAGCCGGATGCGGGTCCGTTGGGCCTTGCGGTCGTTGCTCATGGGCGCTCTCCCATCCGGGGGCTGGTGCCGGGCCCCTGCCCGGGCACACGGCCCAGGGCGCGGATCTGCGCATGGATCCGCGCCACGGTGATGTCGGCGGTCTCGTGGAGTCCGGCCTTGCCGGGGTAGATCTGGTAGAGCTCCCGGTACCGGGCCGGGGTCAGGTTGGGCATGATGACGTTGGCGCCCCGCAGGAGGCCGTCCGCCCGTCCTGAATCGGGCGCCAGGGTGGCCAGGGCGGTGGTGCTGGGGATGTTGGTGCGGGGACAGACCAGACGGGTGAGGGCCAGGACCTTGAGGGTGGTCAGGGGATCGCTGGGGACCTGGTCCGGCCCTGCCTGGGTCCGGAGATGTCCCCCCAGTTCCCCTGCCAGGGGGGTGCCGGGGCTCTCGAGGTAGGGGCCTATCCCGATCATGTCCATGTCATAGTCCCGGAAGGTCCAGATGTCACGGGCCAGGGTTTCCCAGGTCTGCCCTGGGACCCCCACCATGACCCCGGTACCGATCTCAAAGCCCAATTGACGCATGTGCTCCAGCTGGGCCAGGCGATCCGAGGGGCTGCCGGGTAGGCTGGGGTGGATGGCCTGGTAGAGGGCGGGGTCCGAGGTCTCGAAGCGCAGGAGATAGCGGTCGGCCCCGGCAGCCTTCCATGCCTGGAGGTCGACTTCGCTGCGCTCCCCCAGACTGAGCGTGATGGCGAGCCCGGTCTCCCGCTTGATGGCGCGGATCACCTCTGCCATCCAGGCACCCGTGATACCCGGGTCCTCCCCCGCCTGCATGACCACGGTGCCGAAGCCGTGGGCGGTGGCCTGCCGAGCGCAGTCCAGGATCTCATCTGCCTGCATGCGGTAGCGCTCCACCCGGGGGGCACAGGCACTGATGCCGCAGTAGGTGCAGGAACGCACACAGTGGTTGGAGACCTCGATGAGACCCCGCAGGTGGACCGCTTCGCCCACCTCCCGCAGCCGTGTGGCGTCGGCGTCCGCCCAGAGCTCCGCCAACCGGGCCCCATCGGTCTCCCCAAGCCATGCCCTGATCTCGTGCTGCTCCATCGTCCCCTGCCTGAATGGATGATTCTACGGCATCCCCGGGTCCCTCAGAGGGCCCGGAAGAGGGCCAGGACCCGGATCTCACCGGCTCCCGCCTCACGCAGGGCCTGGCTGCAGCGGAGCAGGGTGGTGCCGGTGGTCCACACATCGTCCACCAGGAGGATGCCGGGGTGGCCGCTCAAGGGGCCGCCTCTGAAGTGGATGGCCTTCCGGGGCAGACGGCGCCGTTGGCTCTCGGAGCGTCCCCCCTGGCGTCCCGTCCTCCAGCCCTTGCCCAGCAGGGGGCGGTAGGGGACGCCCAGCCTGTCCGCCAAGGTCCGGGCGGCCTCCTCTGCGAGGTCGAAGCCCCGGCGGAGACGGTGGAAGGGGGTGGGCGGGGCGCTGGTCACGAGCTCGCAGTCCAGGCAGAACTCGGGGAGGGGCGCACGGCTGAGGCGCTCCAGGAGGGTTTTCCTCCAGCCCCACTCCCCTCGCTTGATGCCAGGGACCAGTAGGGCGCCCAAGGGCGGACGCCCCCCCCGGTAGTCCCAGAGGGCATCCCCCCGGAGCCAGTCCACGGGCTCTGGACAGGGGCCTGGCGGGTGCTCCAGGGCACAGGTGGGACAGCGCAGCGCCGGCAGGGGCAGGAGGCCCTCCCAACAGTGGCCGCAGAGTCCGGCTTCCATGGCGCCCTCCAGGGGGCCCAGGCAGCCCCGGCACCGCAGGTCGGACTGGAGCGCGTGTGCCAGTTTTCGCAGGGCGGGCAGGATGTGCATGGCGTGTCCGGGGGATGGGGAATGGTACCATCAGGTGAAGGTTCCCGCCGTGGTGCGGGGGCTTCCCGATCCCCCCCCACGGAGTCCCCCGGATGGCCGACCCCAAGCTCCCCTCACAGCTCTTCGCCCGCAAACCCCTCGGCATGCTCCTGGAGGAGGCGCGGGGCGAGAACCGGCTCCGCCGCATCCTGGGCCCAGTCCAGCTGACGGCTCTGGGCGTGGGGGCCATCATCGGTGCCGGGATCTTCGTGACCACCGGCGCCGCGGCCCACGATATTGCCGGTCCGGCCCTCATGCTCTCCTATGTGATCGCCGGGATCACCTGCATCTTCGCCGCCCTCTGCTACGCGGAGTTCGCCTCCATGGTGCCGGTGGCGGGCTCGGCCTACACCTATGCCTACGCCACCCTGGGGGAGCTCTTCGCCTGGATCATGGGCTGGGATCTCATCCTGGAGTACTGCGTCTCCAGCGCCACCGTGGCGGTGGGCTGGTCCAGCTACTTCCAGAGCGTCCTGGACAAGGTGGGGCTCCACTTCCCGGCGATCCTCACCATGTCGCCCTGGCGCTACGATCCGGGGCTGGGACACCTGGTCTCGACAGGGGCCCTGATCAACCTTCCGGCCGTGCTGATCACGGTGCTCATGACCGCCATCCTGGTCAAGGGCATCCATGAGAGCGCAAGCTTCAACGCCCTCATCGTCGCTATCAAGGTGACGGCGGTGGTCTTCGTGATCTGCGTGGGGGCCTTCTTCGTCCAGAAGGCCAACTGGCACCCCTTCGCCCCCTACGGCTGGACCGGGCTCTCGGTCTTCGGCCACCACCTGGCGGGGCATGCCGATGCCGGGGGGCATCCGGTGGGGATGCTGGCGGGCTCGGCCATCATCTTCTTCGCCTACATCGGCTTCGACAGCGTCTCCACCCACACCGAGGAGGCCCGGAACCCCCAGCGGGATGTGCCCATCGGCATCATCGCTTCGCTGATCCTCTGCACGGTGCTCTACATCGCCGTGGTGGCGGTCCTGACGGGCATGGTGCGCTTCGACCACCTGGATATCGGGGCTCCCGTCTCGGCCGCCTTCCGGGTGAACGGCCTGCCCTGGGCTGAGGGGCTCATCGCCCTGGCGGGGGTGGCGGGGATCACCTCGGTGCTTCTGGTCATGATGCTCAGCGGCCCCCGGGTCTTCCTGGCCATGGCGCGGGACGGCCTGCTTCCGAAGAAGACCTTCGGAGAGGTCCACCCCCGGCTCCGGACCCCCTGGAAGTCCACCCTCCTGATCGGGTCGGCAGTGGCCCTGCTGGGAGGCTTCCTGCCCCTGGAGTACCTGCTGCACCTCACCAACATCGGCACCCTGCTGGCCTTTGTCATCGTATGCGCGGCGGTGCTCATCATGCGCCGCAAGCACCCAGAGGCCGAGCGCCCCTTCCGTTGCCCCTGGGTGCCGGTGGTGCCCATCCTCGGCATCCTCACCTGCGGGCTGCTCATGTTCTCGCTGCCCGCGGCCAACTGGTACCGATTGGGGGCCTGGCTGCTCCTGGGCCTGCTCATCTACTTCCTCTATGGGCGTCGCCACAGCGTGCTCCACCGCGAGCGCTGCCGGGAGGCCGGCCTGCTTGACCCCGATCCCTCCTGTTGAGGTGGCCTGACCTTGTCACTCTCTGATCTGAGTCCCTCGCGGCGCTGCGAGTGGATCGACCTCCTCCGGGGCTGGGCCGTCATCGTCATGATCGAGGTCCATGTCGTCAACCTCTATGTCCATCCGGGTTGGGTGCCGACCTGGCTCAACTTCCTGAATGGTCTGGTGGCTCCCAGCTTCATCCTCTGCGCCGGCTTCAGCCTGGTGCTCTCCACCTTCCGGCCTGATGGGACCCTCCGCCCCTTCGGGCCCACCGCCCGGCGCCTCGGCTTCATCCTGATCTGCGCCTATGCCCTGCATGCCCCGGGCCTGACCCTGGCGGAGTGGACGGTGCTGCTCTACCCTGCCCGGGCCCGGGAGCTCTTCAAGGTCGATGTGTTGCAGTGCATCGTCTTCTCCCTCCTGTTCCTCCAGGGGGTCGCCCGGCTCTGCCGCCGCCCCGGGCGCTTCGGCTGGGCTGCCCTGATGCTGGCCCTGGCCTGTGCCCTTGTGGCCCCCCACCTCTGGGCGAGGGGGGTGGGGGATGGCCTCTGGCTGCCGGTGCGGGGGCTTCTCAACGGCAACCCAGACCGGGGGGTCACGGCCCTCTTCCCCCTCTTCCCCTGGCTGGCCTTCGCGGCTTTTGGTTCGGTGCTGGGGGTCCTCTACCGGCACTTTCGGGTGATGCCTGCGGGGGAGGGGCGGGCCCGCTGGAGCGAGGGGCGCTGGCTGCTGATCCTGGGACTGGGCGGGTTGCTTCTTGCGGTCTGGGGGACCCGCTATGCCCCCACTTGGCTCTGGAGCGGGAGTTGGCCCCGGGAGGAGGCCTGGAGGCTCCACAACACCACCCTGCCCAGTGTGTTGCAGCGCTTTGGCATCGTGTGCATGGCTGGGGCCCTCCTGGGGTGGATTGAGCGGGTCCGGCCCCGCCTCCCCGGTCGGAACCCGGTGCTGGCAGCCGGGGCGGAGTCCCTGCTCCTCTACATGTTCCACCTCTTCCTCCTCTTCGGCCTCCTGATCGCCAAGCCCGTGGTGCGCCTCACCGGCTGGGAGCCCCATGGGCACGGCTGGGCGGCCACGTTGGGCATCACGGCCCTGGTGATCCTCTTGAGCCTGGGCCTTGGTCTGGGTTGGCAGGCCGTCCGGCGACGGGGCCTCACTTGGCGTGTCCAGCGGGTCTGCCTCTGTCTGCTCGGCTGCTACTTCCTGGGCGGGGGCTGGATGACCTTCCGTCACTTCTGGCGGAGCCCTGAGCTGGCGGAATATCCCTATCCATTCCTGAACCGGGCCCGGGCCCGCAAGGGGTTGCCCCCCACGCCTGATGGGCTGAGCCGGGATCCCCGGGAAGTGGCGCGGGAGAAGCAGCGCCGCCGCATTGCCCTGAGTGCGGAAGAGCGGGAAATGGTAGGATTGCATCCGTGAGCGACCCTGCGAGTAGTCCCCTGACCACCCTCCTGACGATCCTGCTGGTCGTGCTCCTGGTCTACCGCGCCCTCATGGCGGTCCTGCGGGAGGCCTTCCACAGCCTCCCCTCGATCCAGCGGCGGCGGATGCTGGAGGAGGAGGAAGGGCTGGATCTCCGCCTCGAACGTTTCCTGGAGCATCCCCATCCCCTGGGCTTGGGGCTCACCTTCTTGAATCAGGCCCTCCTGGTGGCCATCCTGGTGACCCTGAAGGTGGTCCTGGGGACCTATGAGTTCCACTTCCCCGGGGGGATCTGGGGGGTGGGGCTCCTGGTTCTTGTTTATTTGTGGTTCATGGATTTGGTAGTGCCTGCCCTGCTGGTGAGCCGGGAGCCCTCCGCCTGGTTGATCCGGATCTTCCCCTTCTATGCTCCGCTCCATCCCTTCCTGGTACCCCTGGTGGCGCCTCTGGCCCGTCGGGTGGAGCGGCTCCGGGAGGCCTGGGATCGGGCTCGGGAGGAGGAGGACGAGGGGGATTCGGATGATGGGGTGGAGGCTCTTCTGGAGGAGGGCGAGGCCGAGGGCATCCTCGAGGAGGAGGACCGGGAGCTCATCCGCAACGTCGTGGGCTTCGGGGATACGGTGGTTCGGGAGGTCATGACACCCCGCACCCGGATCCAGGCCATCTCAGAGGAGGCCACGGCAGCGGAGGTCTGGGCGGCCTTCCGGACCGGACGCCATTCCCGGCTGCCCGTCTACCGGGGCACCATCGACCAGATGGTGGGGGTCCTTCTGCTCAAGGATCTCATGCAGCAGGACCCGGGGGAGCCGGTGGACCTTGTCCACTTGGCCAAGCCCCCCATCTTCGTGCCCGAGAGCAAGCCGACCCTGGAGCTGCTCCGGGAGCTCCAGAAGGTCCGCAGCCAGCTGGCCCTTGCCGTGGACGAATTCGGGAGCATCTCTGGACTGGTCACCGTGGAGGACCTCCTGGAGGAGGTGGTGGGTGAGATCGGGGAGGAACACGAAGCGCCCACAGAGCTCCAGCGGCTTCCGGATGGGGCCTGCCTCGTCTCCGGCCAGCTCCATGTGGAGGACTTGGAGGCCGGGTTGGACCTTGAGCTGCCGCATGGGGACTATGACACGGTCGCCGGGCTCCTCATGGCCACCCTCGGCCACATCCCCCGGGAAGGGGAGCAGGTGGAGGTGGAACGGGCCATCCTGACCGTCCTGAAGATGGAGGGACCCCAGGTCCTGCAGGTGCAGGTGCGGAAGCTGGACGGGGACTGAGCCTGGTTCACTCGATGGGATGGTCCAGGTGTCTGGCGATCTTCTCCAGCAGGTGGGGAAAGTCGATGGGCTTGGTCTCGTAGTCGGTGCAGCCCGCGGCCATGGCGATTTCGCGGTCGCTGGCGAGGGCATGGGCCGTGAGGGCGATGATGGGCAGGGTGGCGAAGCAAGGATCGGCCCGCAGGCGCCGGGTGGCCTCGTTGCCGTCCATCACCGGCAGGCTGATGTCCATGAGGATGAGGTCAGGGTGCTGCTCGCTGGCCACGCGCAGGGCCACCTCCCCGTCCTCTGCGAAGCACATCTCGTAACCCCGGCGCTTGAGGAGGCGGGAGAGGACATCGCGGTTCATCTCGTTGTCCTCCACCAAGAGGATCCTGCTCATGTCCCACCTCGCAGCTTCCTGGGTTTGCGGGTCCAGCGGAGAATCAGGGAGCGGATGACCTCCAGCAGGTCATCTTTGGAGCAGGCCCCCTTCCGGAATACGTGCCGGACCTGATCCAACTGGAGGCGTTTCCGGTCCTCCTCGCTCAGCTCCCTGGCTGTCAGCACCACCACGGGGATCTCCCGCCAGCCGCTGTCGTTTTGGAGCTCGGCCAGGAACTGGAACCCGTCCATGCCCGGCAGCATGAGGTCCAGGAGGATGAGCCTGGGCAGGGTGCCCTGGAGGGCTTCCAGGGCCTGGTGGCCGTCGGTGGCCTTGCGGGTGCTCCAGCCCTGGTCCGCCAGGATCCGGAGCAGGGCCTCCTGGGTGGGCGGATCGTCCTCCACCACCAGGATGGGGTCCTCGCCTCCGGTGGGATCCAGGTCCTGGATGAGGGCCAGGAGGTCGGTCCGGGAGATGGGCTTCTGGGCCACGGCCGAGGCCCCCAGGGCGAAGCCCTTCTGCCTGCCCTCCAGCATGGTGAGGAGGATGACGGGGATCTCCTTGAGCTGGGGTTCGGCCTTGAGGCGCCCCAGCACCTGCCAGCCGTCCAGGCCAGGCATGGCCACATCCAGGGTGATGATGTCGGGCAGCAGGGCCCTGGCCATCTGGAGGCCCTCCTCGCCCTGGGAGGCCATGGCCACCCAGAAGCCCTCCTTGGTGAGCATTCTGGAGACAGCCTCCCGCAGGGCGGGGTCGTCATCAATGATGAGGATCTTGCCCCGGGTGACGGTCCTGCTCTGGGCCTGGGTCGGCTCCTGGGGGGGGGGCGTGAGGAGGGTGTTCCCGGGCAGGGAGACGGTGAAGGTGGAGCCCGCGCCGGGGTTGCTGGTGACGGTGGTGGTGCCTCCGAGAAGCTCGGCGAACTTCCGGCAGAGGGTCAGCCCCAGGCCGGTGCCCCCGAAGCGCCGGGTGGTGGAGTCATCGGCCTGGGTGAACTCCTGGAAGATCCGGGCCATCTGCTCGGTGGACATCCCGATGCCGGTGTCGGCGACGGAGATCCGCACGAGTCCGGCCTGGATGTCCCTCTCGATACTCAGGGTGATCTCCCCATCCCGGGTGAACTTGGCAGCATTGCTCAGGAGGTTGAAGATGATCTGGCGCAGCATCTTCATATCCGAGCGGATGCTTGGCACCGCCGGGTCCAGCTTGAGGGTGAAGCGGTTCCGGTTGGCCGCCATCAGGGGTTCGGCCGTGGCGGTCACCTCATCCATGAGGCTGCCCAGATGGCAGTCCTCCAGGTAGACCGTCATCCGTCCCGCCTCGATCTTGGAGAGATCCAGGATCTCATCGATGAGGCTGAGGAGGTGCCTGCCGGCGCGGCGGATGTTGTCGAGGTCCGGCACGACATCCTGCATGCCCCGCTCCCCCATCTCGTCGGTGACCAGTTCGCTGTAGAGGAGGATGGCGTTCAGGGGTGTCCGGAGCTCGTGGCTCATGTTGGCCAGGAAGGCGCTCTTGGCCCGGCTGGCCTCCTCGGCCTTCTCCTTGGCCTGGAGGAGTTGCGTATTGACCTTGAGGAGCTGGTCCGAGCGCTGGGCGACCTGGGCCTCCAGCCCCTCCTGGTAGTCATGGAGCTGGGCATCCCGGCTCTCGATCTGGGCGAGCATGGCGTTGAAGGCGCTCCTCACGGCGCCCAGTTCGTCAGCCTCCCCCTCCTCCAGTCGCAGGCCGTAGTCCCGCGCCTCAGTGATCCTGCGGCTGGTCTCGGCCAGACTCCGGATGGGGCTGAAGATGCGTCGCTTCACCCACAGGGAGACCAGGAGCACCAGGATGAAGACCACCACGGCCGAGAGGGAGACCGGGATCAGGGCCCACAGGAAGCGCGCCTGGATCTCCCGGAGGTCGCTCTCCAGGAGCAGGGTACCCAGGTGCTGCCCCTTGTGCTCGATGGGCCGGATAACCCGGAGGGAGTCCGGTCCGAACAGGGTCTGCCCGCCTCTGGGCAGGGCCGGAAGGGCGGTCCGGGGCAGTCCGGGGGGATAGATCGAGCAAGGCTCACCCTTCCGGTCATAGACCACGGCCATCCGGATGCGGGGATTCCGGGCCAGGGCCGCCAGGGCACGGGAGGCCGGGCCTCCGTTCCAGGTCTGGAACTCTTCATCGAGCTGGCTGGCCACCACTCTGGCCTGGATGTCGAGGTCACGGGCGAGGCTGCGCCGCAGGGACTGGTGCTCATAGATCAGGAAGGTCCCCTGGCTGCCCAGGATGGCCAGACCGGTGACGAAGAGCATCAGCAGGGTCAGTCTCCGGTTGATGGAGCGGGTCCCGGCCATGGCCTAGGGTTTCCAGGATGGGCTGTAGGACAGGGACAGGTGCATGAGGGCCTCAGAGGGACCTATCGGCTGCTTCGGGCGGGTGATGAGATGGTGCCATCTTGCCATGTGCATGTGGGCTCGGGGATGAACCGGAAGCCGGGTGGCTCTACACTGGAGGAGTGTCCCGGACGGCGCCGGTGCGCGCTGTCTGAGGCTTCCTGGAAGGTCCATGCTCCGAAGAATCGTGATCCTGTTGGCCCTTCTGGGACTTCCCGTCTTTCTCTGGACGGCCCACCGTCGTGAGGCGCGGCGGCTGGTCCCCCAGCCGCGGGGCATGGTCCTGGGGCTCTATGCCGGGCTGCCGGACTACGACTATCACGAAGAACTCTCCCGCATCGCCGCCACCGGGGCCACCTGTGTCACCCTCCAGGCCATCTATCGCATGGAGAGCCATGACAGCGTGGAGATCGTCCGCCACCCCACCAGCAGTCCCACCGAGGAGAGCCTGCGGCGGACCTTCCGGGAGGCCCGGGTCCAGGGGCTGCGCATGATGTTCTTCCCGACCATCAACATCCGGGACGAGGCGAAGAGCGCCAAGTGGTGGCGCGGGAACATCGAGCCCCGGGACTGGGATGCCTGGTGGCGGAACTACGAGGCCTTCAATGTCCACCTCGCCCGGTTGGCCCAGGAGGGCGGGGTGGAGTGGTACAGCGTGGGGACCGAGATGGGGAGCACCCACCGATTCCCGGATCAGTGGCGCCACCTCGTGGCTGCGGTGCGGCAGGTCTTTCACGGGAAGATCACGTACAGTGTCAACTTCGACAGCCACGACACCTTCACCTTCGGCGACTGCCTGGATGTGATCGGCATGAACACCTACGACCCCATCGCCAAGAAGAGTCCCTGGCCGAGCGATGAGGAGATCCGCAACGGCTGGTGGTGGATCGTCTACAAGGCACGCACCCTGTCAGCCCGCTTCGCCGATGCCCATGGGCCCAAGCCGGTGATGATCACCGAGATCGGCTACCCCAGCGTGGCCATGGCCCATGCCGGACCCTGGGACTTCCGCACGGACAAGCCTGCCGATCCCCTGCTCCAGGACCACCTCATGAAGGGCGCCCTGGATGTCCTGCGCAACTGGAGCGATGGAGCTGCGGTTTTCTACTACCTCTATGGGGAGAACCTCAACAAGCGCCCCATCGGGGGCATGGACGACCGCACCTATGCGCCCTGGGGCAAGCCCGTGGAGCAGACCCTGCGGGCCTACTACGCCCTGCCCATCTTCGAGGGGCAGGGGACCAGGGACCCGGAGCTCTACCATCAGGCCGTGATCCAGACCCTCTTGAGCCAGCTCCGCAAGCTTCGGGACTATGAGGATGCGGAGATGCCCGCCTGGGCCCTGGCCTGGGGGAAGGCCCACCCCGAGGATGAGCGGGAGGCGGAGGCGATGCTCGCCAAGGAGCCCCGTCCAGCTCACAAGATCCCCAAGGGGAGCGAGGGGCCCCACCCATGAAGACTGCCCTCCTTGTGGAGGATGAGCCCGCCACACTCCACTTCTACCGGGCGGGACTCCGGGGACTCCAGGGCTGGCGCCTCCTGGGCGCGGCCAATGGCCGGGAGGCCCTGGACATCCTGAGGGTGGAACCGGTGGATGTGCTGGTGACGGACCTCCAGATGCCGGTCCTGGACGGCTACGGGCTCATCGCCTCCGTGCATGACCTCTACCCCTCGATCCCCATCGTGGTCCTGACCTCTCTCCCGGAGGGGGTGGCCTGTGAGCGGGCCCGGAGTCTTGGGGCCCTGAAGGTGCTCGCCAAACCGGTCCGGCTTTCCCTCCTCATGGAGGAGCTCCGCAGTCTGGGGGAACTGGAGTCCGAGGGGCGGGTCCGGGGGCTGACGGTGGGCAGCCTGCTCCAGCTCATGAGCTGGGAGCTCAAGTCCTGCACCCTCACCGTCCAGTCCGGTTCACAGCTCGGTGTGCTCTATGTGAGGCAAGGGCAGCTGATCCATGCTGTCTGCGCTGACTGCGAGGGACTGGAAGCCGCCTACCGCATCCTGGGCTGGTCGCAGCCGGAGGTCGCCTTTGTGGAGGCCTGTCGGGTCCAGCCCAGCATCGAACTGCCCGTGGCGGAGGTTCTGATGAACGCCGCCCTGCTCCAGGACCGGGCCAGACTGGCCGGCGAGGATCCCTGGGGGGCGGAGTGAAAGGTCCCTTCCCAAGCCGGGGGCTTGGGTGGACAATGCCCGGAGATTCCCCTGTATGCCCGGTCGGGCTCGCTCTCCACGTTCTCTGATGGAAGGGACTTATGTCGCAGATCAAGCCTTTCAGGGCCTACCGCCCCAAGCCGGAGCTCGCCGCCAAGGTCGCTTCGGTGCCCTATGACGTCATCAACACCCGTGAGGCCCGCGAGCTCTCCGCCGGCAATCCCGTCTCCTTCCTGCGGGTGGGCCGTCCCGAGGTGGACCTGCCTGAGGGGGTGGACGAGCACAGCGATCCGGTCTATGCCAAGGGCGCTGAGAACCTCCGCAGCTTCATCGCCGACGGAATCCTGGTGCACGAGGACAGCGAATCCCTCTACGTCTACCAGCAGAAGGCCGATGATCACATCCAGACCGGCCTGGTGGCGCTCTGTTCGGTGAGGGAATACGAGGAGGAGCTCATCAAGAAGCACGAGCTGACCCGTCAGGACAAAGAGGACGATCGCACCCGCCATGTCACGGAGCAGGAGGCCAACGCCGAGCCCGTCTTCCTCACCTACCGGGCCGTGCCCTACATCGACGGGATCGTCGACAAGGTGCGGGGTACCGAGCCCCTCTACGACATCGTCACCCCCGATGGCATCGGCCACACCATCTGGCGCATCTCCGACGAGCGGGTGATCTATGTGCTGGCCCACCTCTTCGACGGGGTGGAAGCCCTGTACATCGCCGATGGTCACCATCGCACGGCCGCCGCCATCCGCTACGGGCAGGCCCGCCGGAAGGCCACCCCTGGCGCCAACGGCACTGAGCCCTTCGAGAGCTTCATGGCGGTGATCTTCCCCCACGACCAGCTCCGCATCATGGACTACAACCGGGTGGTGAAGGATCTCAATGGTTTGAGCCAGGAGGACTTCCTGCATCAGGTCGCCGAGTCTTTCGAGATCTCCGAGAGCCGTCGCTCCCGCCCCGAGGCACCCCGCACCTTCGGGATGTTCCTGGGGGGCAAGTGGTACCGCCTGAGTGCCAAGCCGGGCAGCTTCCCCGCCGACGATCCCATCAAGGGCCTGGATGTGAGCATCCTCCAGGACAAGCTCCTTGGCCCCATCCTGGGCATCCAGGATCCCCGCACCGATGTCCGCATCGACTTCGTGGGCGGCATCCGCGGCATGGGCGAGCTCGAGAAGCGCGTGACCGAAGGGGCCGCTGTGGCCTTCTCCCTCTTCCCCACCTCCATCGAGCAGCTCATGGCTGTGGCCGACGCCGGGAAGATCATGCCCCCCAAGTCCACCTGGTTCGAGCCCAAGCTCCGCTCGGGGCTGCTGGTGCGGACCTACGGCGAGTGAAGGGTGCGCATCCTTGTCGCAGGGGCCCTTCGGGGCCCCTGCGCATGAAGCGAGCGGTGGGGGGCCGTGCTTGGTAGACTGGTAGGTTCGCGGCCGAAACCGCACCGGAGCTGCCATGGAGTCCAACCAGTACCGCCAAGTCCGCATCGAGAAGCTGGAGAAGCTCAAGGCCTTGGGCTTCGATCCCTACCCGGCCAAAGCGAAGCGGACCCATGGGTTGCCTCAGGTTCTCGCGGAATTCAGTGAACTCAGCAATGAGCAGCTGGAGGCCGAGCCCCGGGTGCTGAGCGTCATGGGGCGCATCCTGGCCATCCGGGAGATGGGCAAGAGTGTCTTCGCCCACATCGCCGAGGGGGGGAAGCGGCTCCAGGTCTACTTCCGCAAGAATGATCTGGATGAGGTCGATGCCCGCTTCTGGGAGCTGGTGAAACTCCTGGATATGGGGGACTTCATCAGCGTCACCGGGCCTCTCATGCGTACCAAGACGGGTGAATTGAGCGTACGGGCCCAGGACATCCAGTTCCTCACCAAGGCCCTGCTGCCCCTGCCCGAGAAGTGGCACGGGCTCCAGGACAGGGAGCAGCGCATCCGCCAGCGCTACCTGGACCTCGCCACCAATGCCGAGGTCATGGACACCTTCCAGAAGCGTAGCCGCATCCTGGCGGCGGTGCGCAGCTACATGGTGGGCCAGGGCTTCCTGGAGGTTGAGACCCCCATGATGCAGCCCATCCCCGGCGGTGCCACGGCCCGGCCCTTCGTGACCCACCACAACGCGCTCGACATCGATCTCTACCTCCGCATCGCCCCCGAGCTCTACCTGAAGCGGCTCATCGTGGGCGGCTTCGAGCGGGTCTTCGAGATCAACCGCAGCTTCCGCAACGAGGGCATCAGCCAGCGGCACAACCCCGAGTTCACCATGATGGAGAGCTACGCCGTGGGCGATGACCTGCGGGATGTGATGCGCCTCACGGAGAATCTCTTCAACACCGTGGCCAGGGAGGTCGTGGGGGCCGAGGAACTGCCCTACGGGGAGAACACCGATGGCAGCCCCCGCATGATCAGCTACGCCGTGCCCTTCCGGCGCCTGAGCCTCAAGGATGCCATCGCCGAGTACGGCCACATCGACCGGGCCCGCCTGGAGGATCCCGCCGAGATCATCAAGCTCGCCAAGGAGGTCCATGTCGAGGACATGGCACGCAAGACCCCCGGTCACCTTCTGGGTGATCTCTTCGAGCACCATGCCGAGAAGCAGCTGATCCAGCCCACCTTCATCACGGACTACCCCGTGGAGATGAGCCCCCTCACCAAGGAGCTGCCGGATCAGGAGGGCTTCGTGGACCGCTTCGAACTCTTCATCGCGGGTATGGAGCTGTCCAACGCCTACTCCGAGCTGAACGACCCCATCGTGCAGCTGGAGCGCTTCATGGCCCAGATCGCTGAGCGGGACGCGGGCAATGACGAGGCCATGATGCTGGACCAGGACTTCATCGACGCCCTGGAGCACGGCTTCCCCCCCACCGGCGGCCTGGGCATCGGCATCGACCGCACCGTCATGCTCATGACCAACAACCAGAGCATCCGCGACGTCATCCTCTTCCCCGCCATGCGGCCGGTGAAGGCCGAGCCCTCTGCCGCTGAATAGGTCATGGGGACCGCACTCCTTATCATTGATGTGCAGCAGGCCATCGCCTACGGAGAGCGCCCGGCCTATGAGGTGGGAGAGGTGATTGCACGGATCCGGGCCCTGGCCGCCAGGGTCCGTGCCGCGGGTCGTCCCGTGATTTACGTCCAGCACACCTGTGAGGGGGGGAGCCTCCACCCGGGCTCTCCCGGTTGGCAGTGGGCGGAGGGCCTGGAGATCCTTCCCGGGGATCGGATCTGCACAAAGCGGACCCCCGATGCCTTCCATGGCACTGAACTCCAAGCACTCCTGGGGGCTTCCTGCGTCACCGAACTCATCATCTGCGGGCTCCAGAGCGAGTTCTGTGTGGATACCACCACCCGGTGCGCCCTTGCCCTGGGTTACCCGGTCCAGTTGGTGGCCGACGGGCACACCACCCTTGCCAATGGGGTGCTGGAGCCCTGGCAGATCATCGCCCACCACAACGCGACCCTGGCTGAGATCACCAGCTTCGGCGTGAGGGTGGTACCCAGGCAAGCCCGGGAGATCCGGATCACCTGATCGGGGCCGGAACGGCCTTCAAGCCGCAGTTGATGCTCCAGTAGGGAGAAAGGCCCCGGCCGGAGCCGGGGCCTTTCTCCCTACTGACTGTGAATCAGAGCGCAGACTCGATGAAGGCCTTGAGGTTGGCCTTGGGCTGGCCGCCCACCTTCTGGCCCACCTTGGTGCCGTCCTTGAAGAGGAGCAGGGTGGGGATGGACTGGATACCGAACTGGCCAGCCACGCCGGGGTTGTCGTCCACGTTGATCTTGACGATCTGCGCCTTGCCCTGGAGCTCACCGGCGAGCTCGTCGAGCGCAGGGGCGATCTGGCGGCAAGGGCCGCACCAGGGGGCCCAGAAATCGACCAGGGTCACACCCTGGGCGATGGCGGCGGGGAACTCGGCGTCGGAGATGTGCTTGACGAGATCGGACATGTGAACCTCTGAACTAGGGCAGGGGGATGAGCTGATTGGCGACACCACTGCCCCCCCACTGGGCGATGGTGAAGATGTTCATGTAGCGTTCGTTGGTTTCCCTCAGGCGCTGGGTGAGCACCTCGCAGAGTGCGAAGAGGAACTTCAGGGCGATCCGGTGATGGGTCTCGATGAGGCCCCGGAGGTCCTTGAGGGGGATGAAGAAGAGTTCGCAGGTCTCGTTCGCGATGGCACTGGCAGCCCTGGGCATGTAGTCGATGAGGGCCATTTCACCGAAGAAGGCATTGGGTTCCAGGATCGCCAAGGCCTCCTCGCCGGTGGGCGTGTGCTTGGAGATGCGGATCGTGCCACTGATGACAATGAACAGACCGTCGCCCGCATCCCCTTCCTTGAAGATGACCTGGTCGGGCACGCAGCTGAGAACCTGGCCAATGACCAGCACCTGGGCGCGCTCGGTCTCGTCAAGGTTCCGGAAGAGTACGGATTCGGTTAGGAATGACGTATTTATCAAGGTATATCCATGAGGACCTGTTCCACGATATCCAGGTCAAAGCCCTTCAGTCCAATGTACTTTTTGCTGTGACGGCTCAGGAGGCGCATCCGCTGGATGCCCAGGTGGCGGAGGATCTGGGACCCTGTTCCGACCTCCCGGTCACTGAGGTAGGATTCCGCCACGGCCTCGCTGTTCCTCCGGAGGTAGACCAGGGTTCCGCCCTCTCGGGCGATGGTGGCCATGGCCACATGGAAGGGGGAGCGGGAGGCGCCGCCCAGCCCGGCCAGGTCCTCCGGGAGGGACTCGACATGGACCCGGACGAGGGGCGCGCGCCCGGTGCCCGGGTCAGGGAAGGTGAAGGCGAGGTGCTCAATCCCATCCAGGAGGCTCCGGTATCGATGGACGGTGGCCTGTCCCCAGAGGCTCTCGGCGGGGGTACTCTCCAGCAGTTGGACGATGGGGTCCTTCCGCAGACGGTAGGCCACCAGGTCGGCCACGGTGACCAGGAGGAGGCCATGCTGCTGGCAGAAGGGGACCAGATCGGGGACCCGGGCCATGGTCCCATCATCCTTCATGATCTCGCAGATGACCCCCGAGGGATCCAGTCCAGCCAGGCGGGCCAGGTCCACGGAGGCCTCGGTCTGCCCGGTGCGGGTGAGCACCCCTCCGGTGCGGGCCCGCAGGGGGAACATGTGGCCGGGCTTCACGAAGTCGGCGGGTCCGGCTTCGGGGTCGATGAGCTTGCGGATGGTCTGGGCCCGGTCTCCGGCGCTGATACCCGTGCTGGTGCCCTCCCGGGCCTCCACGGACACGCAGAAGGCGGTCTCGAAAGGGCTTGAGTTGTCCTGGACCATGAGCGGGATATTCAAGTGGTCCAGGCGCTCCCCCTCCAGGGCGACGCAGATGAGCCCCCGGCCGTGGGTTGCCATGAAGGCGATGGCTTCCGGGGAGATGTGCTGGGCCGCCAGGGTCAGGTCCCCCTCGTTCTCCCGGTCCTCGTCATCCACCACCACCACTATCCGTCCCAGACGGATAGCCTCGATGGCCTCTTCGATGCTTGCGAAAGGTGAGCTCATGGGTGCCTCGGCTGCAGTTGCCCCGGGGGGGGCTTCCAGGATCCTCCATCGGATCGTCCCAGGGAAGGGGCTCGCCCCGACGGAGGCCGGATGACAGAGACCGAAGCAGATGTCCGCACAACCCCGTTGGCTCATGCTAGGATTTCCCCTTAGCAAAATTGCTCATCGGAGAGGGATTTTCATGTCCCAAGGTCTCATCCAAGGTTCCATGCGTGGAGCACCCCTGCCGGACATCATCCAGCTGGTGTGCCAAGGCGCCAAGAGCGGGGTCTTCCATGTCTCGGAGGACCCCAAGCGGGCGCAGATCTTCCTGCGGGAAGGGCGGATCGTGCATGCGGTCAGCCACGGGGCCGAAGGGCTCGAGGCGGTCTATGCCGTGGCGCTCTGGCTCGATGGGCGGTACCACTTCGAGGAGGGGCCCGTCGAGGTGCCCACGACCATCACCAAGCCCAATCCGGCCATCCTCATGGAGTTGCACCGGCGCATGGACGAGTGGCGGGTGGTGAGTCAGAAGGTCTCGAGCCTGGATCTCTACCCGAACTCCATCCTGCTGCCCGGTGAGATGCCCCACGGCGTGACCCCCCGGGAGGCTCAGCTGCTCAGCTATCTGACGGGCTACTACAGTGTGGCCGAGCTGGCCGAGGCCCTGGAGCGTCCCGTCCTGGCCGTGGCCAAGGACCTGTATGGCCTCGTCATGGCCGGGCACGCGATCCTCAAGGGGGTCCGCTCCAACCGGGAACCGGCGCTGCCCAGTCGTGCCCCCGCCCCGGCCTCCCCGATGGAGGAGCCCCTTCCCCCGACGGTTCCCGAGCTCCCGGCGCCCCCTCCCGGGGCTCGCCCGGCCGCTGTGGATCCCGCCAGGACCGCCCGGCTCACCGCCTTCGCCCAGCGCATTGCGCAGGTTGCCCATTCGGTCCTTCCCGCCGAGCACCATGACCTGGTGGCCCGGCTCCATACCCGGGCCACCCAGCAACTGGTCCAGGGCGAGGGGCCTGAAGCCGTCAAGGGGCTGGCTCTCGCCATCTCCCGGGGGGTGGTGGAGGCCGGGTGTGAGCCCGAGACGGTGAAGACCCTGAACGCCCAACTCAAGGCCCTCTTCAGCCGATGATCCTTCTCCGTCTCCTCGGTGTCCTGCTTCGGGATGTGGCCCGGGATCTGGTGCGCTACCGGGGACAGCATCTCATCGTGCTCCTGACGCTGGCTTCCGGGCTGCTTCTGGCCGGGGGCGGGCTGCTGGCGGTGGAATCCCTGGACAAGTGGGTCGTCCGCATGGAGGGCATGGCCAAGGTGACGGTCTTCGCCACCGAGGGGGGGCATCTGGATGAGGTCGAGGCCTCCCTCCGGCGGGATCCCCGCTTCCGTTCGGTGAAGCGGGTCTCCTCCCAGGAGGCGACCCGGCGCTTCCAGGCCAGCTCCCGCGAGGCGGGGCTCCTCCTGGAGAGTCTCGGGGGGGAGACGCTCCCCGAGAGCCTGGAGCTGGATCTGCGACCGGATCTGGTGACGGGACACAAGGCCGTGGAGGTCGGTGAAAGCCTCAGAAACCTGCCCGGGGTGGGGGATGTGGTGGTGGACCATGAACGCTTGGCTGGCCTGCAGCACTCCGCCCGCCTCCTCCGTTCTGCCCTCAGCCTCATGGGTCTGCTCCTCCTGGTGGCCTCAGGCTTCTCCACTGGGAACGTGATCCGTCTCAGCATCCTCTCCCGGGAGGAGGAGATCGGCATCATGCGGCTGGTGGGCGCTTCGGAGGGCTTCATCCGCACACCCCTCCTGGTGGAGGGGGCGATCCTCGGTTTGGGGGGCAGTCTGATTGCGGTCATCCTGCTCCTCTGCCTCTGGGTTCCGCTCCGGCAGGGGCTCTGGGGAACCCCTCCCTTTTTCGTGGAACTGGCCCGCCTGGGCTTCTTCTCGGGGCGCAGTCTCTGCATCCTGGCGGTGGTCGGGACGCTCACCGGAGCCACCGGGGCCCTATGGGGCTTCTGGAGCACCCAGAGGGCGCAGCGCCGTCAGGCAGCCCTCGACCAGGCGGCGGGTGCCTGAGAACCTCTCCCTCCGGAACATTCTCCCTTTGGAAAGCCTCCCCAGTGACCGAAAGGAAGATCAGCCAGGAGTTTTCTTGACTCGATCCAGCACACCCATCTGCCCCAGGCTCCACCCGCTGTTGCTGGTTGATGATGATGTGCTCATCCGTGAGGCCCTGGTGGAGTTTCTCACGGCCGAAGGCTTCCAGGTCAGCGAGGCCGGGGACGCGGAGACTGCCGAGCGGCTCCTGCAGGAGGCCGTGCCGCCCTTCGACCTGGTCCTCACGGATCTGGTGATGCCGGGGCGCAGTGGCATGGATGTGCTGCGCACTGCCCTGCGGATCAACGCCAGCTGCACCGTACTGGTGCTCTCGGGGTACGGGAGTGTGCGGGAGGCCAACGATGCCATGGACCTGGGCGCCTACGGTCTGGTCAACAAGCCCTTCCACCTGGATCAGCTCCGCAACATCCTGCGGCGTCTGATGGAGCGCATAGCCCTCCTGGAGGAGCGGGACCATCTGCGGGCGGAGCTTGCGACGCTTCATGCCCGGGTGGACTTGTTGGAGGCGACCAAAGGGCGGATGGAGATGCTCGCAGAGCAGTTCAATCCTCCCACCGAGCGACGGGATGAGGACCTGGAAAGTCTTGAGCGGCTGGCGGTCCTGCGGACCCGCGGCCTCCTCTCGGAGGCGGAGTATGAGACCGCCAAGCGTGGACATCTTGCGAAGTGGCGGAAATGAGAGGGGTGCTTCCGATTCCGGTGCTCATTGGGCTGGTGGCCATGCCCTTGGGCGCCGCCACTCACAAGATGAGCGATGCCGATGCAGAGGCTCTGGCCCGCCAGGCTCTCGCCAGCCATGACAAGGCCGTACAGCGGCAGGCCCTGGAGCGGCTGGAGCACTACTTTTTCCAGCGACTCCATTCCTCCCAGCGGGAGTTCGTCCTCTTCGCCATGGGAACCCTCTTTGCCCGTGAGGGAGATGTTGCCAAGGCTGTGGTCCAGTTCCGGAAGCTGGAGCGCACCTGGCCGCAATCCGTCTACTTGCCCGAGGCCCAGGTCACCCTGGGGGAGGATGCCATTGACCACGGCAAGCTCAAGGATGGCGAGCGTCGTCTGAGGGAGGTCCTCGGATCCGACCTTCCAGTGGAGAGCAAACGGCGGGCCCAGGAGCTTCTCCTCTGGTCCCTGGCCGAGCAGGGGCGGGCCTCGGAGGGGCTCCCCATCGTCGAGAGCCTCTTTCCCGTCGGGACGGACAAGCCCTCCGAGAGGGGGCTCACCGCCATTGCGGAGACCCTGGCCGCTGCCGGTCAGCAGGATGGGATGGAGTCGACCCTCAGGTCCCTGCAGCGCCATTACCCCAAGAGCCCCTATCTGTCGAGGGTGCAGTTGGCCCGTGGGCGGATGCTGGGCCAGCTGGGGCACACGCTCTCAGCCGCTGAGGTCTTCCGGAAGCTGATCCAGGCCAATCCCAAGGCCCCCGAGGCGGACGAGGCGAGGCTGGCCCTGGCGACCATCCTAAGCGAAGGCAAGCTCAATGCGAGGGAGGCCAAGGCCTTCCCCGACGCTGGGGCCCTGCTGGCGGAGATGAAGGGCAAGCCCTTGGGGGCGGCCAAGTCCCAGCTGGTCCGGCTCCGCCTGGCCATCAGCAACAGCAAGTGGGTCGAGGCCCTCGATCTTGCCGGGAAGATCCGGCAGGAGCACCCGGACGCCGGAGATGCCATGGCCACCACCGAACTCCGGGCCCAGGCCTTCCGGGCCCTGGCCCAGACGGCCCTGGACGGGCACAGGCTGGATGATCTGCTCGGGCGTCTCGATCCGGAAGGGGTTCAGTGCCTCTCTGCAGATCAGCGGAAGGCCCTGGTGGTGGAACTGGCCCGCCAGGGCCTTCCCGGGGCCGCCCGGACGGTGTCCGGGCTGGCTCCCACCGCAGAGCGGGAAGGCCTCCATCGGCTCATTCTGGCCTCTACGCTTCCTGAAGCCCATCCCCACGAGGTCCTGGGCCTTCTCAAGGGGCGCCGGGAGAGCCCGGCGGACGCCCTGCGGCGGGCCCGGGCCCTGGCAGCGTCCGAGCAGTGGAAGGAGCTTCCCCCCGCCCTTGCCCGGGCCACCCCAGGGGCGGACCGCATGGCAGCGCTGATGGCCTATCTCCGGCGTCCCCAGAAGGGGGCGCCGGTGGCAGCCCGACGGCGCGAGGCTGAGAGCTGGCTCGCCCGGAGCCGGGAGCGGGGTGCGGATCGCGAACCCCTGGTGCTCCTGGTGGCCGACCTGGGGGTCCAGGCAGGGGACTGGCGGGGTGCCCTGACCCGCTACCCTTCCAATCCCCAACCCCAGAACCGGGGGTGGGTGAGCCTGATGCGGGCCACTTGTCTGGCCAGGCTGGGCCGAAAGGATGAGGCCAGGGCCCTTCTCAAGGCGGCCCAGGCCGAGCAGGGCTTCAAGATGGAGCGGCAGAGGCTTTCCAGCGAGCTTGGGCTCTAGTAATGGGAGCCTGTCCAAGTAATCGATGGGGGCCCTACTCATGACTTGGACAGGCTCCTGTCACCGGCTGATGAAGTCCCGCCGGTAGGCCGGAAGGCATTCGGGGCAGATGCCATGGCTGAAGTCGGCATCGGAGTGCTCCCTGATGTACTGCTCAAGGCACTGCCAGTAGCCTTGGTCATCGCGGATCTTCTTGCAGACGATGCAGATGGGCAGGAGCCCATGGAGGGCGCGGATCTGCATCTCCTGTGCCCTGGCCAGGGCCGCCTGGGCCTCGACCCTTTCGCTCACATCAATGCAGCTGCCGACATAGCCCTCGAAGGCCCCTCTGACGCCATAAACAGGGACGCCCCGGTCGAAGATCCAGCGCCAGACGCCGTCGTGACGCCGGAGCCGGTATTCCATCTCAAAGATCTGCCGGGCTGCGAAATGGGTCGCGTAGGTCTCGAGGCAGCGGGGGAGGTCCTCCGGATGGACCCCTTCGGCCCAGCCGTTTCCCAGCTCCCTTTCCAGGGGCCGCCCCGTGAAGGCCAGCCAACGCGCATTGAAGTAGTCGCACAGGCCGTCCGTACCGGCGCGCCAGATGAGGATGGGAGCCTGCTCGACCAATTGCCGGTAGTCCTGGGGTGCGAGTCGGGGATGGCGCATGGGAGGGGCACTCCGGTGGTGTGCGGGACAGGTCCTTATCGGTCGGGCGGGGATCTTTGTTAAAAAGCGCCCTCCGTGAAAGCCTGTGAAAAAAGTCCATTTTTCGAGTTGACATCACAGGGGGCAGGGGAGATATTTGGAGTGTCCCACCAAGCAATTCAGATGTACCGCCAAGCAGTTCAAGATCGTAAGGAGAGGCCGGAAGTATTGATGATCAGTGTTCAGCCCTCAGGGGTCCGATGGGCTCCCTCGGGAACTCCGAGTGCTTGAGGTGTGGAGATCCTGGTTGGTTGATATTGTGTTTTCAGACTGTAAGATGTTTTATTTTAATTTTTAAAAATATTTAGTTAAATTTTTAATACCATGATGTTTCAGTAGGCTTTTCATGCTTATTGATATGTCTTTTTCTGAGAAAGTCCCTCGCCTTGAGGGATGTCTCTCTGCAGCCCCTTTTCAAGGAAAGAGCCCATGGCCAGACTGACAAGGAAGACCCAGATGACTACCGGGGGTCCCGTCTTTGTCTACGTAGACGAAGCGCAGGACAAGATCGTCCGTATCACCCCCATGGACCTTGATGACCAGGACGCCGCCTCCTGGCAGGTCGAGGCCCGGGGCAGGACCTTCCAGCCCCCCCGCAAGACCACCTACACCCCCGTGACTGCCGGCTTCAAGTCGATGATCTACTCCAGCAAGCGCATCATGACGCCCTTGAAGCGCGTGGACTTCGACCCCAACGGCGAGCGCAACGAGGAGAAGCGCGGCGAGTCCGGCTATGTGCCCATCAGCTGGGACGAGGCCCTGGACATCGTCTGTGGCGAGATCCGCCGCATCAAGCGCGAGTTCGGCCCCGGCGCCATGGTCATCGAGCCCAGCTCCCACCACCTCTGGGGCTCCGTGGGCTACCGCCACAGCGCCCTCTTCCGGTTCATGAACGCCGTGGGCATGACCTATGGCGATCACAACCCCGACAGCTGGGAAGGCTGGCACTGGGGCGCCACCCACATGTGGGGCTTCACCGCCCGCCTGGGCAACCCCGAGCAGACGGACCTCTTCGAGGATTGCATCCAGAACTGCGAGATGCTGGTCTTCTGGTCCTCGGATCCCGAGACCAACAACGGCATCTACGGCGCCTTCGAGAGCACCATCCGCCGCTTCTGGCTCAAGGAGCTGGGGATCAAGATGGTCTTCATCGATCCCTACTACAACCACACCAACGGCCTCTTCGGAGGCAAGTGGTTCAGCCCCCGCCTCGGCACCGACGCCGCCCTGGCTCTGGGCATCGCCCACACCTGGCTGGTGGAGGGGACCTACGACAAGGCGTATGTCGCCACCCACGCCCAGGGCTTCGAGGAATGGACCGATTACGTGCTGGGCAAGCACGACGGTCAGCCCAAGGACAGCAAGTGGGCCGCCGAGGAGTGCGGCATCCCCGCCCACGAGATCCGCGCCCTGGCCCGGGAGTGGGCCAAGCACAAGACCATGCTGGCCGCTGGTGGCCTGGGTGGCTGGGGTGGCGCCTGCCGCAGCCCCATCGGCATGGACTGGGCCCGCATGATGGTCGCGCTCATCACCATGCAGGGCCTGGGCAAGCCGGGCATCAACATCTACAGCACCACCCAGGGTGTGCCCGTCGACTCCGACTTCTTCTTCCCCGGTTACGCCGATGGCGGCATCGGCGGCGACTGTGAGAACTCCGCCGCCGGCGCGGGCTTCGTCTACCGCATGTTCGACGGTGTCACCAGCAAGCCCATGACCTCCAACCTCAGCACCGCTGCGGGTGTGCACCTCAACCGCATGCGCCTGCCCGAGTGCATCCTGGAGGACAAGGTCGAGTGGTACGGTCGCGGCTTCGTGGGCGCCTCCCAGGAGCAGCAGTTCCACAAGTTCGAATACCCGGCTGCGGGCTTCTCCCGCATCCAGTTGCTCTACAAGTACGGCGGCTCCCACATCGGCACCATGGGTCAGGGCGACCGCTACGCCCGCATGTATCGCACCAAGCGTCTGCCCTTCGTGGTGAGCCAGTCCATCTGGATGGAGGGCGAGGTGCCCTTCGCGGACATCATCCTGCCTGCCTGCACTAACTTCGAGCGCTGGGACATCGGGGAGTGGGCCTCCAACTCGGGCTACAACCCCGATTCCCACAACCAGGCCAACCACCGGGTCATCACCCTCCAGAAGAAGTGCATCGAGCCCCTGGGCGAGTCCAAGGCCGATTACGAGATCTTCCGGCTCATCTGCGAGCGCCTGAAGGTGGGCGAGGTCTTCTCCGAGGGCAAGACCGACCTCGACTGGGCCAAGCAGATGTTCAACGCCTCCGACCTGCCCAAGGTCGTGAGCTGGGAGAAGTTCTGCGAGAAGGGCTACTTCATCGTGCCCAACACCAACAAGGCTCCCTCGGCACCCGCCTTCCGCTGGTTCGCTGAGGACCGGGAGCAGGACACCCGCGGCTGGATCGCCCGTTTCCGCCCTGGCGACCTGGTGGACCAGAAGGGCCTCCAGACCCAGTCCGGCAAGGTCGAGTTCGTGTCCAACAGCCTCAAGCGCTTCGGCCGCTATGACAAGGACGACACCGAGCGCCCCCTGATGCCGATGTACATCCCCTCCTGGGAAGGCCACCACACCGAGCGCTTCAAGCAGTACCCCCTGGCTGTGCTGTCGCCGCACCCCCGCTACAGCTTCCACACCATGGGTGATGGCAAAGACTCGTTCATGAACGACATCAAGAACCACCGCGTTCTGATCGACGGCCACTACTACTGGATCTTCCGCATGAACCCCCAGGACGCCGAGACCCGCGGCATCCGGGAGAACGACATCATCAAGGCCTACAACGAGCGCGGCTCCGTGCTCTTCGCGGCCCAGCTCACTGAGCGTGTCCCCCCCGGAACCTGCCACTGCTACGAGTCCTCCGCGGAGTACAACCCCATCGGCGAGCCCGGCAAGTCCACCGACCGCGGCGGCTGCATCAACATCCTCACACCGTCCCGTTTCCTCTCCAAGTACGCCAGCGGCATGGCCACCGAGCACTGCCTGGTCGAGGTGGAGAAGTGGGAAGGAGCCAAGTAACCATGAAACAGCGCTACCTGATCATTGATGTCACCCGTTGCCACGACTGCAACAATTGCTTCGTGGCCTGCAAGGACGAGCACGTCGACAACGCCTGGCTCCCCTATACCGAGGCCCAGCCCCGGCATGGGCACCGCTGGATGAATGTCCTTCGCACCGAGCGCGGCCAGTATCCCCGCATCGATGTGTGCTTCCTGCCGATGCCCTGCCAGCACTGCCAGGATGCTCCCTGTGTCAAGGCCCATCCCGACTGCATCTCCCGCCGTGAGGACGGGGTGGTGCTGATCGATCCCGCCAAGGCCAAGGGCAAGAAGGACCTGGCCAAGAGCTGCCCCTACGGCGCCATCTACTGGAACGACGAGGTCCAGAGTGCCCAGAAGTGCACCCTGTGCGCTCACCTGCTGGACGGCGACGAGGAGGTCAAAACCCCCCGTTGTGCCCACAGTTGCCCCACCGGCGCCCTCAGCTTCCACACCCTGGAGCCCCGGGAAATGGAGCAGAAGATCAAGGAGGAAGGCTTGGAAACCTACCGTTCCGATCTGGGTACCCGCCCCAACGTCTTCTACAAGAACCTCTACCGCTTCACCAAGGCCTTCGTGGCCGGCGGTGTCCTGAAGGACGACGAGTGCGCCGAGGGCGTGGTGGTCAGCCTTAAGGGCAAGGGGATCGACCTGAAGCACACCACCGATGCCTTCGGTGACTTCAAGTTCGATGCCCTGGTCCCCGGGGAATACTCCCTTGAAGTGGATGGCCGTGAGGTCCGCAAGGTCCAGCTGGAGAAGTCGGTGGACGTGGGCTACATCGCCCTCTGATCTGCCCTGAACCTGCCGCCGGTTCCGCCCCATGGGGCGGGCCGGCGGCTCTGCATATCCTGTCACCACCGGTTCCGGCGGGCGTCCAAGGATTGAAGCCCGGGTCGGGGCCCGGGCACACTGGGGTCTCTCCCCCGACGAGGACGGTTCATGACCCAGATCGAGATCACCATGGATGGCCAGCGCCTGCCTGTCAGAGCTGGCGAGCGGATCAGCGAGCTATTCAAGCGCTACCCCCCGAAAGGCGGGAGACCCCTGGCGGCCAAGGTCAACCAGCATGTGGTCAGTCTGGATACGCCCCTCCAGCACACCTGTCAGGTGGTGCCGGTGGCCTACGGTCAGCGGGAGGGGACGGCAGTCTACCGTCGCTCCGCCTGTCTGATCCTCTATGAGGCCATCAAGGAGCTGCACCCCCAGGCCCGGGTGGTCGTGGGGCAGTCCCTGGCGGGGGGGTACCACTTCGAGCTGCTGTGCGAGACCCCGCAGACCGAGGACTGTCTGAGGGAGCTGGAGGCGCGGATGCGGCAGATCGTGGCCGAGAACCGCCCTTTCCAGCGCAGCACCCTGACCGTGGCCGAGGCCAAGGCTTACTTCGAGAGCGAGGGTTTCGAGGACAAGGTGGCCCTTCTCAATACCACCCGCTGGATCGAGGTGCGTCTGGTGGGTTGCGGAGTCTTCAAGGACATCCAGCAGGGTCCGGTGGTGCCCTCCACCGGGCTCATCGACCGCTTCGAGCTGCTGCCCTACGCCTCGGGTTTTGTCCTGCGCTTCCCCAGTACTCAGGATCCCGAGTGCCTTCCCCCCTTCGCCCCTGAGCCCCGTCTCTTTCAGATCTACCGGGAGACCAAGGACTGGAACAGGATTCTCGGCGTGACCAATGTCGGCCAGCTGAACAGCGCCTGCCTCTCGGGGGAGATCGGGGAGCTCATCAAGATCGCCGAGGGCTTCCACGAGAAGAAGATCGCTGAGATCGCCGACATCGTCGCCTCCCGGCGGGACAAGGTCCGGCTGGTGCTCATCGCCGGTCCCTCCTCCTCGGGCAAGACGACCTTCAGCAAGCGCCTCATGGTCCAGATGCGGGTCAA
The DNA here is from genome assembly GCF_963677305.1 of uncultured Holophaga sp. GTDB lineage: Bacteria > Acidobacteriota > Holophagae > Holophagales > Holophagaceae > Holophaga. Next base: position 3,347,460 of record NZ_OY781925.1, on the reverse strand, counting down.
CGGGCTGCACCCCATCACCCTCTCCACCGACAACTACTTCGTGGGTCGGGAGGAGACACCGCTGGACGAGCAGGGGAAGCCCGACTTCGAGTGTCTGGAGGCCGTGGATGTCCGCCTCTTCAATGAGCACATGGAGCGGCTCCTGGCTGGGGACAGTGTCGAGGTGCCGACCTATGACTTCCTGACGGGCAGCCGGGCGGCAAAGACCGAAACCCTGAAGCTGGGGGCCAATGACATCCTGATCGTGGAGGGCATCCACGGCCTCAATCCCAGGCTCACCAGCTCGGTGGAGGCTGAGAGCAAGCTCCGGATCTACATCAGTGCCCTCACCCAGCTTGGCCTGGATGACCACAACCGGATCATGACCACCGATGTCCGTCTGGTCCGCCGCATTGTCCGCGACCGCAAATACAGGGGACACAACGCCCTGCGGACCATCGGGATGTGGGCCTCCGTGCTGAGGGGGGAGCAGCGCAACATCTACCCCTTCCAGGAGGAGGCGGATGTGCTCTTCAACTCCACCCTGATCTATGAGCCCGCCGTGCTCCGGATGTACGCCGAGCGCTTTCTCCTCGAGGTCCCCGACGATGACCCGGCCTTCGGTGAGGCTTACCGTCTCCTCCAGTTCCTTAGGATGTTTGTTCCGGTCTTCTCTGACGAGGTCCCCCATATCTCGATCCTGAGGGAGTTCATCGGAGGGAGCAGCTTCGATTACTGATCAGCCTTTCCGGGTGATCACCCGCTGGAGGGTGCTGACCAGGAGCTTGGCGGGGGTGGGCTTCTGGAGGACCTCCACGCCTTCCTCCCTGAGCAGCAGCTCCGAAGGATCGTGGGCGGTGACCATGACGATGGGCAGGGCCTGGAGCTGGGGATTCTGGGAGGCGCGGAGGGCGCGGATGAGGGCGTCGCCGCGGAAGCCGGGCATGAGGAAGTCCAGGATGACGGCGTCCGGCTTGGCCTGCTGCAGGGCGGCCACAGCGTTGGTCAGGTTGTCCGGCGGGATGATGACCGGCCTGAAGCCCTGCTTGGTGACGATGTTCTTGTGCAGGAGGCGCGCCATCTGGCTGTCATCAATGATGGCCACGGTGCCCTGGCAGCCCAGAGCCCACCCGGGATCGACCTCCAGCTCACCCTCGAGGAAGAGGCGGGCGGCGTCTGTCAGCTCCTGGGGCGTCACCGGCTTGCCCAGGTAGTGGATATCGGCGTGGGTTCGGATGAATCGGCCCAGCGCCTCATCGCCGAAGGCCGTGAGGAGGAGGATCTTCAGGTGCTTGAGGTGGGAGTCCTCGCGGCAGACCTGCATGAGGGTCAGGCCAGGGCAGTCCGGCATGATCAGGTCCGTCACCATGAGATCCACCGGGGTCTCATGGAGGGCCTTCAGGACTTCATAGAGGCACTTGGGCTCCAGTTCCAGCACTTCGTAGCCGGCCTGCCGCAGGCAGGCGGAGGCAAAGACCCGGGCGCTCTGGTTGTCATCCAGGACCGCCACGCGTGCCATAGGGACCTCCATGGGGGAAAGTGAAGCCTAAACGGTCCTCGAGAAGACGGTGTCCGGGGCCATCCGGCGGAGATAGGCGTCGAAGGGCATGGCCATGTTCCGGACAAAGCGCTTGCCCAGGTCGGTGACGAAGACCCCCTCTGGGGTGATCCTCACGGTGCCGAAGGGCTCCTCGGCCCGGAGTTCCTCCAGGGCCGAGGCGAAGAGGGTCTGGCCGTCCACACCCCAGGTGGCCTCCAGCTCATCCCAGCGCAGCGCAAAGGTCCCCATGACGCGGTGGATGACCCAGCGCCGCAGCAGGTCGTCCTGGGAGAGGCGGTGTCCCTTCTGGAGGGCGAAGCGGCCCTCAGCGATGGCTGCCTCCCACTTGCCCAGGAGCTTTTCGTTCTGGGCATAGACCCCCCCCACCTGGGAGATGGCGCTGGGGCCGAAACCGAGGCTGTCGGTGCCCGCCTGTACCGCATAGCCCATGAAGTTCCGGATGAGGCGGCCCTCCTGGAGAGCCCTGGCCAGGGGATCCCCGGGCCGGGCGAAGTGGTCCATGCCGATGGCCACATAGCCTCCGGTCTCCAGGATCTCCGTGGCCATGAGGAGGAGCTCCAGGCGCAGCTCCGGCGGGGGCAGGTTCTCTGGGTCGAGCTGCTTCTGGTGGGGGAGCATCTGGGGCAGGTAGGCGAAGCCGTAGATGGCCATGCGATCCGGGCTCAGGTCCAGGGTGGCCTCCAGGGTCCGGCGGAAGGTCTCCCGGGTCTGGCCGGGCAGGCCGTAGACCAGGTCCAGGTTGATGCCCTGGAAGCCCAGCTCCCGGGCCTGGAGGACTGTGGAGCGGGTCTGCTCCCAGGTCTGTCCCCGGGTGATGAGAGCCTGGACCCGTTCGTCCAGGTCCTGCACCCCGAAGGAGACACGGTTGAAGCCCAGCTCTCGCAGGGTGGGCAGCTGGTCCGGCTCCAGGAAGGTGGGGTCCACCTCCACGGCCACTTCGGCCTCGGGCAGGAGCTGGAAATGATGGGTGATGGCCCCGAAGGCCCGGCGCAGGTCCGGGCTCTTCAGGAAGGTTGGGGTGCCGCCGCCCCAGTGGAGCTGGATGGCGTCGCGACGGTCCGGCAGGCGGGACGCCCAGAGGGTGGTCTCGCGCTCGAGGGCCTCCAGGTAGGGTTCAACTGGGGTGTAACGCCTGCTTGGCACCGCATTGCAGCCGCAGTAGGCGCAACGGCGGTGGCAGAAGGGCAGGTGGACATAGATGGAGAGCGGGTCGGGGATCTCATTGGCCCGGCTCAGGGCCTCATGGAGCTCTTCCTCGGGGAAGCCCTCCTTCCACGCCGGCGGCATGGGGTAGCCCGTGTACCGCGGACCCGGGCGGTCGTAGTGCTTCACGAGGTCAGGGAGGCTCATGGGGGTGGACACCCCCCCAGGATGGCACAGAACCCGGGTCGGCCAAGGGTGGGTTCAGAGGGAGCTGACCCAGGAGAGCAGGCGATCCTCCGTCAGGTGGCTCTGGTTGTTCTCATCCAGGGGCAGCCCCACAAAGTGACCGTCCACCACTGCCCTGGAGTGGCTGAAGGGGTAGCCCTCCGTGGGCCAGAATCCCTTGCGGGTGGCTCTGGTTCCGGTCAGGGTCTCGTGGAGAATGCCCATGCCATCCACGAAGGTGTCGGCGTAGCCGTAGGCGTCCCCCAGGCCGAAGAGGGCCACGCTCCGACCGTCCAGGTCCAGCTTGCGGAGTCCTGCCAGGGCCCCCTCCCAGTCGTCCTGGATATCCCCCGCCCCCCAGGTGCTGGTGCCGAGCAGCAACAGGTCGTAGTCGGGGAGGGTGGCCAGGGGGAATCCCCGGATCGGGGCGACCCGGGTGGTGCCGGGCAGGAGCTCCGCGAGGCGGGCGGCGATGCGCTCGGTGTCCCCGAGGGTGGAGCCGAAGAGGATGAGGTTGTCGGACATGCGTTCTCCTTGCCGGGCGGGTCGCCCGGTGGTGTTGGGGGTGAACAGGGGACGGGTCCTGGCGAGCGGCAGGCGGATGGGGATCGTGGTTCCCTTCTTGCCCGATCTGACTGCCGGGGCAGGGGATCGGGTGGATGGATTTATAATATTGAGACTCATTCTCAACTGTCAAGTGCAAAGCGTCCCAGGCCGGACCGGGTGAGCCCGGAGCCGGTCTGGGGGGGCTCAGGGTCTGAGGCCTTTCACCGCCTCGATGAGGGCGGCCACCACCGCGGGATCCGTCTCGGGGGTGAGACCGTGACCCAGGTTGAAGATGTGGGGATGGCCCTGCATGGTCTCCACGATGCGCCGGGCCTTGGCACAGGCCACCTCAGGACCCGCCAGGAGGGCGGTGGGGTCGAGGTTGCCCTGGAGGATCATGCGGGGGAAGCGCAGGCGGGCTTCGGCCATGGGCACCTGCCAGGGCACCGCCAGGCCTTCGCAGGGCAGGGCCTCGAGTGCCTGGGGCAGGTGGCCTGAGCGGGCGAAGAAGAGGCGTGGGGCGCCTGTCACCTGGGACAGGGTCCGGTGGACCGCGGGCAGGCTGAAGCGGGCATAGTCCTCGGGGTCCAGCTCCCCCGCCCAGGTGTCGAAGAGCTGCACGCCTTCAGCTCCAGCCTCGATGTGAAGGTTGAGGAGTCGGGCGGCGGCGTCTGCCAGGCGATCCAGCCAGGCCTGGGCCTTCACCGGCTCCTGGTGCAGGAAAGCCTTGGCCCGGGACCATGTCCTGGAGCCCTTGCCCTCGAGGCCATAGGCCAGGAGGGTCCAGGGAGCCCCGGCGAAGCCCAGCATGGTCACGTGGGGGGGGAGCTGAGCCTTCACCTTGCGGATAGCCGCCTGGACCGGCTCGAAGATCCCTTCGTCCAGCGGGCGTTCCAGGTCGATCTGGTCCAGGGTCCGCGCCAGGCGCGGTCCGCCCTCCGGGATGGTGACCCCGCAGCCCAGGGCATCCAGAATCACCAGGATGTCGCTGAACACGATGGCACCATCCAGTCCCGGGAAGCGGCGGATGGGTTGCAGGGTCACCTCAGCCGCCAGGTCACTGTCGTTCAGCAGTTCCTCGAAGCTGGCGTGGGCCCGGATGGCCCGGTATTCCGGCAGAAAGCGTCCGGCCTGGCGCATGAACCAGACCGGGGGCGGAGCCAGGACCTCGCCCTGGAGGACCTGCAGGAGGGGCTTGGCCATGGGCTCTCCGGAAGCGCTAGTCCTCGATGGTGAAGGTGATGGGGCCGGTGGCGCCCAGGATCTCCCCCTGGGGGACGGCCACGCCGGTGCGGCGCTCGGCCTTGTGGACCACGCGCCAGGCGCCGCCGCGCTTGCCGGCCTCGGCCACGGCCGCCCGGGCCGCCCGCTTGCTGTCGCGGTGGGCGACCTGGATGACGAGGTAGGACCCCTCGCTGGCAGTGCCGCTTTCCAGGCCGAAGGTGTAAATGCGCGTCATGGAGACTCCTTGAGTGTGGATATCCATTGTAAGCAGGGTCGGGCCGAAGAATGCGCATTGATAAATCGGGAAAACCAAATATATTGATGTAATGCAGGAGGTGTCCGCTTGGCTACCCCATTCCAGACCCTGGTCGAACGGCTGAAGGCCGTGGCCCATCCCCTGCGGCTCAGGACCCTGGTCCTCCTGCAGGGAGGCGAACTCTGCGTCTGCCAGCTGGTGGAGGCCCTGGGGGTGCCCCAGTCCTCCGTCTCCGGGGCCCTCCGGGAGCTCCGGCGCAGCGGGCTCATCCGGGAGCGCCGGGAGGGGCGCTGGGTTTATGTTTCCCTGGCGCCAGAGTCCGAAGGGGGGCCTCTCCTCGCCGCCCTCCTGGAGGAGACCCGGGGCCTCCCTGAGGCCATCCTGTCCCTTCCCCGCAGCCAAGCTGAGGCCTGCGGGGTCCCGAATCGCCCATCCTGTGACCAAGCCTGAGGAAGTCATGCACCCGCCCCGCCGCCTTGCCTTCCTGGATCGCTACCTGACCCTCTGGATCTTCCTGGCCATGGCCCTGGGGGTGCTCCTGGGCTTCGCCGTTCCCGCCTTCAATGCCCACCTCAGCGCCTGGAGTGTGGGGACCACCTCCATCCCACTGGCCATCGGGCTGATTCTCATGATGTATCCGCCCCTGGCCAAGGTGAAGTACGAGGAACTGCACCTGGTCTTCCGCAACCGCAAGGTCCTGCTCCTCTCCCTGATCCAGAACTGGGTGATCGGGCCCCTGCTCATGTTCGCCCTGGCGGTGATCTTCCTCCGGCACCATCCGGAGTACATGCTGGGGCTCATCCTCATCGGCCTTGCCCGCTGCATCGCCATGGTCATCGTCTGGAATGACCTGGCCCAGGGGGATACGGAATACTGCGCCGGGCTCGTGGCCTTCAACTCCATCTTCCAGGTGCTCTTCTTCAGCGTCTATGCGTGGTTCTTCGCCACTTGGCTGCCTGAACGGCTGGGGCTCCACGGGGCCGTCGTGGCCATCACCCTCGGGCAGATCGCCAGGAGTGTCTTCATCTACCTGGGGATCCCCTTCATCGCCGGCTTCCTGACCCGGACCCTCCTGGGGCGCCTGAAGGGGCTGGCCTGGTACCAGCGGGTCTTCGTGCCGCGCATCAGCCCCGTCACGCTGGTGGCGCTGCTCTTCACCATCATCGTCATGTTCAGCCTGAAGGGGGAGGCCATCGTGAAGCTGCCCCTGGATGTGATCCGCATCGCCATCCCCCTGCTCATCTACTTCGTGATCATGTTCCTGGGGAGCTTCTGGCTCTCCCGCAAGGCGGGGGCGCGCTACCCCGAGAGCGCCACCCTCAGCTTCACCGCCGCCAGCAACAACTTTGAGCTGGCCATCGCTGTGGCGGTGGCCACCTTCGGCATCGCCCATGGCGCCGCCTTTGCCGCCGTGATCGGTCCCCTGGTGGAGGTCCCGGTGCTCATCGGCCTGGTGCATGTGGCCCTCTGGCTCCGGAAGCGCTGGTACCCGGAGTCCCCTGAGTCCATCCGGCAGGCCGGCTGCTGCAAGTAGTCCTCACGGAGCTCCCATGACCCCCACCCGTCTCCTCTTCCTCTGCGTCTCCAACAGCGCCCGCTCCCAGATGGCCGAGGGGCTCTCCCGGCGCCTCTTCCCCAGAACCCCGTCGAGAGCGCCGGGAGCCGCCCCGGGCGGGTCCACCCTCTGGCCATCAAGGTCATGGCCGAGGTGGGCATCGATCTCTCGGACCACACCGCCAAGCCCGTGTCGGGTATCGATCCCGCCAGCGTGGACCTGGTGATCACCCTCTGCGCCGAGGAAGTGTGCCCGCTCTTCCCGGGGCGGGTGGAGCGCCTTCACTGGCCCATCCCGGACCCAGGCGGGCCCGGGGCCACGGAAGAGGAACTGCGAGCGGGTCTGCGGAGTGCCCGGACGCTGATCCGGCGGCACCTCCTGGACCTGGCCCGGGAGCGGGGCTGGACGCCATCGGGGGTGCGCCCCCGGTGGGAGCAGGACCTGCCGGCGGTGCGGGCCCTTCTGGAACAGGCTGACCTGCCGGTGGAGGGCCTGGAGGTCACCCGGGGATGGGTGCTCCTGGATCGAATGGCGGTGGTGGGGCATGTGGCCCTGGAGCCCGCCGTCGACGCCCAGGTGCTCCGCTCCCTGGTGGTGGCGCCCACGCTGCGGGGGCGTGGTCTGGGTGAGGTGCTGGTCTCCGTGGCGGAAGGCGGGGCCCAGGGGCTGCCCGTGGTGCTCCGCACCCAGACCATCGGCGACTGGGTCCAGGCCCTGGGCTACCTTCCGGCCACCCTGGGCGAGGTTCCCCAGGGGGTCCGCGATACCTCCCAGTTCAGCGGCACCCTCTGCTCCGGTACGCCGGTCTACCGCAAGGGCTGAGGCTCAGAGTTCCGCCGCCACCCGCTCCACCGCCCGTTCAAAGTGGGTGAGTTCCGCCTGGCCATGGGCGGCGGAGAGGAAGGCCACTTCGTAGCCGCTGGGGGGGAGGTAGACCTCTTCCTCCAGCATCAGCTTGTGCATGCGGTTGAACTGGGCGATGGCGCCGGACTCCACCCGGTCAGCCCGCTTGACCTCGGGCTGGAAGAGGGGCCAGATGAGGCTGCCGATGCGGGGGGCGTGGAGGCCGGGGATGCGCTCGAAGGCCTGGGCCCACTGCTCGCCCTGGGCATCCAGGTCGCGGTAGACCGCCGGTGTCAGGCGCTGGAGGGTGGCGAGACCCGCCGCCATGGCCACGGGATTGCCCGAGAGGGTGCCCGCCTGATAGACGGGGCCATCGGGGCTGACCATGCCCATGATGTCCTTGCGTCCGCCGTAGAGCCCCACGGGCATGCCCCCGCCGATGATCTTGCCGAAGGTCACCAGGTCAGGGATGATGCCGAAGCGCTCGGCGGCGCCGCCCGGGGCCACCCGGAAGCCGCTGATGACCTCGTCGAAGATGAGCACCGTGCCGTGCTTGGTGCAGAGCTCCCGCAGGCGCTTCAGGAAGCTCAGATCCTGGAGCAGGAGTCCGTTATTGGCCGGTACAGGCTCGATGATGGCGGCAGCCAGCTCCGTGCCGTACTGGGTGAAGGCGGCTTCGAGTCCCTCGGGGTCATCGAGGCTCACCACCACGGTGAGGTCGGCGAAGGCCCTGGGGACCCCGGCGCTGGTGGGCTCGCCGAAGGTGGCCAGGCCGGAACCGGCCTTCACCAGGAGGGCGTCGCTGTGGCCGTGGTAGCAGCCCTCGAACTTGAGGATGCGGTCCCGCTTGGTGAAGCCCCGGGCCACCCGCAGGGCGGACATCACGGCCTCGGTGCCACTGGAGACGAAGCGCATCTTCTCGATGTAGGGCACCATCTCCTTGATGCGCCGGGCCAGGGTCAGCTCCCGGCGGGAGGGGGCGCCGAAGGTGAGGCCCTCCCGGATAGCCTCGGTCACGGCGGCCAGGATGTCCTTGTGGGCGTGGCCCAGGATGAGGGGACCCCAGGACATGCAGAGGTCCAGGTAACGGACCTCGTCCTCATCCTCGAACCAGGCTCCGGCGGCCTTTTTGAAGAACTTGGGGGTGCCGCCCACGGACTTGAAGGCCCGCACCGGGGAGGAGACCCCGCCGGGGAAGTGGGTCAGGGCTTCGGCAAAAAGAGACTCGTTGGTCATGGCTGGCTCGGGAGCTCCACAGGCTGGAGGGATTGCAGGAGGGAGTCTACTACTTCCAGGGAGGGGGTGAAACTCGCATCCGGGGCCTGGGTCAGCTGGTGCTCCACCCTTCGGTAGTAGGCATTCACTTCGTCGACACTTAGGTTCTCCCGGCCCTCTCCTGATTCGGGCAATCCTGTCTGGGTCAGAGGGATCTCGGCCCAAACGAAGTGGCGGTCATCCCGGCTCAGACCCTGGAAGGTGAGGGACAGGTTGCGGTTGTCCACCGGGGCCCCCGATTCCTGGGTGTACCGGGTAATGAACCAGAGCCCCAGGCACCAAGGCGTCTCGACACGTCGCGGTTTGGCGAAGATGGTCGGTTCCGCGTCGAGGCAGTTGTAGACGGGGAGGGTGGCGTCCGGCAGGGCACCGGCGCGCAAGCGTTGCCTCAGAGCTCGAGCGCAGCGGTCCAGATCCGGGTAGGCCTTGGCGAAGTCAGGGACCGCAGAATCCTGGAGGGGGATCACTTCCAGCATCCTACCTGGTGTGAAAGTGAATTGAGTTCTGGGTGGGGCTACATCATAAGGGATGTCCGTCCCCACCTCGGCTTGGGTGAGGCGGGGGCGAGAGCAGACGCTCCCAGGGCCGAACCCTTTGGGAGGCAGGAGGGAAAACCCCCCGCCCGCCAAGCAGCTCGAGGTGGGGGGGGCCAAGCAGAGGCCAACAACCATCAATGCGAGTACGGGCATGGGGGCCTCAGGCGGATCCTATGGCTCTCAGGCATCGTGCTCCCGGATTTCCACGCGGCGGATCTTGCCGCTTATGGTCTTGGGGAGGACCTCGACGAACTCGATGATGCGGGGGTATTTGTAGGGGGCCGTCACGCTCTTGACATGCTCCTGGAGCTCGACCTTGAGGGCGTCGCTGGGCTCGTAGCCCCGGGCGAGCACGAGGGTGGCCTTCACCACGGCCCCGCGCATCTCGTCGGGCACGCCGGTGATGGCGCACTCAAGCACCGCGGGATGCTCCAGGAGGGCGCTCTCCACTTCGAAGGGCCCGATGCGGTAGCCGGAGCTCTTGATGATGTCGTCGGTGCGGCCCACGAACCAGTAGTAGCCATCCTCGTCGCGCCAGGCCGTGTCGCCGGTGTGGTAGATGCCATCGCACCAGACGCTGGCGGTGCGCTCTGGGTCGCGGTGGTAGCCGCCGAACATGCCCACGGGCCGGCGGCGGTCTGTGCGGACGATGAGTTCGCCCACCTCGCCGACTTCGCAGCTGCGGCCCTCCTCATCGATGATGTCGATGTCGTAGCCGGGGGAAGGCTTACCCATGGAGCCGGGGCGGGGCTCCAGGCCCGGGTAGGTGCCCAGGGTGAGGGTCAGCTCGGTCTGCCCGTAGCCCTCCATGAGCTTGAGCCCGGTCATCTCCAGGAACTGGTGGTAGATCTCGGGGTTCAGGGGCTCTCCGGCCACGGCCGCGGCCTTCAGGCGGGAGAGGTCGAAGCTTCGTAGGTCTTCCTTGATGAAATATCTGTAAAAGGTGGGCGGGGCGCAGAAGCTGGTGACGCCGTGGTCCGCCAGCACCTGGAGCAGATCCCGGGGCACGAACTTCTCGAAGTCGTAGACGAAGACGGCGCACTCGCAGAGCCACTGGCCGTAGAGCTTGCCCCAGGCGGACTTGGCCCAGCCGGTGTCGGCCACCGTGAGGTGGAGCCCGCCGGGCTGCACCTGCTGCCAGTATTTGGCCGTGAGGATGTGCCCCAGGGGGTAGGTGAAGTCGTGGCGGACCATTTTTGGGTAGCCCGTAGTCCCCGAGGTGAAGTAGAGGAGCATGGTGTCGTCATTGACTGTGCCCTCCGCAGGGGGCGTGAAGGCCTCCGGGGCATGCTCCAAGGCTGCGCTGAAGTCCAGGAAGTCCTCCTCGGCGCCGCCCACCAGGGCCACGGTTTCCAGGGTGGGGGAGTCCGGGCGTGCTTCGGCAATGGCCTGAACCACCTGGGGCTCATTCACGGCTAGGATCATCTTCACGCTGGCGGCATTGTTGCGGTAGACAATGTCCTTCCTGGTCAGCAGGTGGGTGGCGGGGATACCCACAGCCCCCAGTTTGTGCAGGGCCAGGATGCAGAACCAGTACTCGTACCGGCGCTTGAGGATGAGCATGACGGGATCGCCCTTGCGGATCCCCGCGGCCTGGAAGGCGTTGGCGGCCTTGTCGCTCCAGCGTTTGAGGTCGCTGAAGGTGAAGGTGGCCTCGTTCCCTTTGTCATCGCACCAGACCAGGGCGGGGGCGTCGGGTTTCTCCGTGGCGAGGATGTCCACCACGTCGTAGGCGAAGTTGAAGTCTTCGGGCACCTGGACCCGGAAGCGTTCCTGGAAATCCTCGAAGGAGGTGTAGGTGCCTGAGGTGTAGCGGTCGAGCAGCATGGTTCTATCCAGAGCGGGGTTCAGACGATGACGGCGAGGAAGCGGGCGGGGCGGTCCTCCAGGGCCGAGACCGCGTGAGGGGTGCTGGAGTCGAAGTAGAGGGAGTCCCCTTCCTCCAGGACCACCTCGTGGCCGCCGATGCTGACCCGCAGACGACCTTCCAGGAGGTGGATGAACTCCTGCCCGGGATGGCTGTCCATCCGGCCTGGGGAGTCGGGGCTGGCGGTCACCAGGAAGGGCTCGGCCTTCTTGTGTACGAAGTTGGGGGCCAGGGCCAGATACTGGTACTCGGCCTTCCGCGCCACGGTGGCACCCCGGCCCTTCCGGGTGAGGGTGTAGGTGTGGAGCCGGGGCTCCTCCCCGGTGATGAGGGTGGCCAGCTGGACCTTGCAGCGTTGGGCGATGCGGGCGAGCAGACCGACAGAGATGTCCTCATGGCCGGACTCCAGGGCCAGATACTCCGCCTTGGGGAGGCCGAGCCCGGCGGCCATGGACTCCACGGAGATCCCCGAGAGCTCTCTGAGCTCCCGGACCCGGGCCGCGACTTGGCTGATCTGCTCCTGCATGAGCGTCCTCCTGCTTGGGTTTGGGGGGCTGTCCAGTGTAGCGGCCCCGGGGGAGCTACTGGACCCAGCCCTTGCTGACGGCCTCCCGGGCGGCGTAGGTAATGATCATGTCGCTGCCGGCCCGGCGCAGGCTGATCAACTGTTCGTACATGAGCTGGTCGCCATTGACCCAGCCCAGCTGCTCGGCGGCCTTGACACTGCTGAACTCACTGGAGACATGGTAGGAGCAGATGGGCAGGAGGCAGGCCTCCTTCAGGCGCCAGATGAGGTCCAGGTTGTGGATGCCCGGCTTGACCATGAGGATGTCGGCTCCCTCCTCGATGTCCAGCAGGGCGTCCTTGATGCCCTCGCGGGCGTTGCGGGGGTCCATCTGGTAGGTGCGGCGGTCTCCGAACTTGGGGCTGGAGTCGGCGGCGTCCCGGAAGGGGCCGTAGTAGGCGCCGTTGTGCTTGATGGAGTAGGCGAGGATGGCGGTGTTCTGGAAGCCCTCCTCGTCCAGTCGGGCCCGGATGGCGCCCACGCGGCCGTCCATCATGTCGGAAGGGCTCACCACATCGGCTCCGGCCCTGGCGTGGGCCAGGGCCATCTCCGCGAGGATGGCCACGCTGGCGTCGTTGACGATCTCCCCGTGCTCGACCACGCCGCAGTGTCCGTGGTCCGTGTAGGCGCAGAGGCAGACATCGGTCATGACGATGAGGTCATCGCCGAAGGCCTGCTTGAGGGCCGTGACCGCCTTGGGGACGATGCCTTTGGGGTCGTGGCTGTGCTCCGCCAGCGGGCTCTTGGCATCGGGCACGCCGAAGAGCACCACGGAGCGCAGGCCCTTCTCCAGGTCCGACCCGACCTGCCGGACGGTGTCCTCCACGCTGGTGCGGGCGATGCCGGGGAGGCTGGGGATGGGGCTGGAGCCCTCGCCTTCATGGATGAAGTAGGGCTGGATGAGGTGCCGGGCCCTGAGGTCAGTCTCGGCGACGAGATCGCGGATGGCCTTGGTGCGGCGGAGGCGGCGGGGACGGATGAACATGGGCACTCCTGGACGCTGGGGATGTTACCAAGATGTGGCCCGGGATGGCCGGGGATGAATTTAATCAATGGTGAGATAAGCTCGGAGCAGGCGCTCCAGGGCACCGGGTTCCGGGAGGCAGTGGGCCGTGGCGGGGCATCCCGCCCGGGCGAAAGCCGCGGCGCTGCGCTCGCCCCAGGCGAAGCGGAGCAGGTCCCCACTGAGTGGGGCCAGCAGCTCCGCCTGGAGAGGGCTCAGGGCCAGGACCGCTTCCACCTTGGGCAGGGGCGGCTGGGGCCTGAGGGGCACCTCGCGATGGCTGGTCCAGGGACTCAGCTTCCAGGGGGTGTCCCGGGCCTGTGCATCCAGGAAGCCCCGGCTGCGCTCGCCCCGCACCAGGAGGAAGCGGCCTCCTGAGGGGAAGCGCGCCTGCAGGGCGGCCCAGAGGCCCTCGGCCCGGGCCTCTCCAGGGAGAATGATCTGGCCGGGGACTCCATCCAATGCCCGGGCAGTGCCTGGGCCCGTGACCAGGCAGGGGAGCCCCGGAGGCAGGTGAGGGCGCAGGGCACGGGCTCCGGCGGGACTCAGTACCAGGGCGGCGTCCCAGGGGCCTTCCAGGGGGGGCTCCGCTGAGGGGGTCAGGGTAGCGCAGAGGTAGGTGACCGGGGTCCAGCCCGCTTGCACGACCTGCTTCCAGAGGGGGTGCCCCTCGGATCGGGCCAGGGCCAGGCGGGGCCCGGACCTCACTCCGCCCACGAGAGGCCCTCAGCGCGGAAGCTGGCCAGCACCTGCCGGAGGGCCACCCCTGGTTCAGCCTCGGCCTCAGCCCGGACCACGCGGTCCTCCAGGGCGAAGGCGGCCATGAGCTGGACCCGGCCGGAGCCCAGCGGGCGCGCCAGGGCGCCCAGGGGCTGCTGACAGCCGCCACCCAGTCCCTGGAGCACCCGGCGCTCCAGGTCTACGCAGGTGGCGGTCGGGGCGTGGTGGCAGTCCCGGAGGGCCTCCACGATGTCCGGCCGGTCCTCCCGGGTCTCGGCCAGGAGGGCGCCCTGCCCGGGGGCGGGGAGGAGTTCCCCGGGCGCCAGGGGCCGCACCTCGAGACCGGAGAGATCCAGGCCCAGGCGCCTCACGCCTGCTGCGGCCAGGAGGGTCCCATGCAGGGGCTCCCCCCGGAGTTCTCCGTCCCGGACCTTCTGGAGCCGGGTGGGCACATTGCCCCGGATCCAGGTGAAGTGGGCCTCGGGCATGGCGAGGCGCAGCATGCGCTCCCTCCGGACGGCACTGGTGCCCAGCGTGGGCTTGGCCGGGCGGTCCGGGCGGAGGATGAGGAGATCGGAGGGGTCTTCGCGCTCCGGGATGCAGGCGCGCAGGGTGCCTGCGGGGCGCTCCATGGAGACATCCTTGAGGCTGTGGATGAGGAGGTCCACCTCCCCCCGGGCCATAGCGTCTTCCAGCTCTTTGGTGAAGAGGCCGGTGGCCCCCGCCTTCTCCAGGGGGCCAGCCTGCCAGCGGTCCCCGAGGGTGGTGAATTCGCGCCAGACGACCTCGTGTCCACGGCTCTGGAGCCAGGCCACCATGGGGCGGGCCTGACCCACGGCCAGGAGGCTGTTCCGGGTGCCGACGACGATCCGGGTCACCGGCCATCCTCGCAGACTGGTTCGTCCACGGGCTGGGGTTCGCTCTGGGCGAGGGCCCGGAAGGCCAGGGTCCGGCCCCGGCGCAGGATGGCCTGGAGGGCTGCGGTCTGCTCCTCATCGAGGTTGGCGAGGGGACCCTCCAGGGATTCGGAGCTCAGGGCCTCCCAGGCGATGCTGAGCCGCTCGTGGGCCAGGGCGCGGCGGCGCTTGGCGGCCCGCTTCTTCGCCTTGCCCCGCAGGCGGTCCACGCCGTCGGCCAGGAAGGGGTCGGCCTGGCGGGCGGCTTCCTTGCGGTGCATGCGGGCCTGCTCCGTCTCCTCCAGGCAGTTGCCGAGGTTGAGGCGCTGCACCCAGGGCAGCTGCTCCAGGGCGGGTTCGGTATCGGGGGGGAGGGCGAGATCGAGGATCAGGAGGCGCTGGGTCCGGGAGCAGTGCTGCCAGTCTGCGAGGGTGAAGAGGGGGTTCGGGCTGGCGGTGGCGGAAACCATGCAGTCGAAGGCGCCGGGATCCCGCTGGACCCCCGCCAGGGGGATGACCGGAAGCCCCAGGGGATCGGCCATCTCATGGGCCCGGTCCAGGCTCCGGTTGGTCACCGTGACCCGGTAGCCCCGCTCGGGGAGGCGGGCCGCCAGATACTGGGTCATGGGGCCCACGCCCACCAGGATCACGCTGCCGGAGGGTTCCAGGAACCGCTCCACATGGCGCAGGGCCACCGTGGCCACGCTGGCCTGGCCGTGGTCGAGCCCGATCCGGGAGCGGAGGCGGAGGGCTTCCCGAAGGATGTCCTCCAGGGCGGAGAGGGCCTCCTCCCCAGCGGTGCCGGCCTCCAAAGCTGCGTCCAGGGCGGCTTGGATCTGGCCAGTGATCTCCCGGTCGCCGACACTGGCGCTCTCAAGGCCCGTGGCCAGCGACAGGAGGTGGCGCCAGGCCTCGTCCCCCTGGAGCCGGAGGACATCCGGGCCCAGGCCGAGGCCATTGGGGGCACCCTCCCACATCATCCAGAGCACCCGTTGGCAAGTGGAGAGATAGACCAGTTCCCGGGCTCCGGATCGGCGCTGCCACTCCTGGAGCTTCGCGGGCAGTCCCTCCGTCACCACATGCTCTCCGACCTGCTCCATCGGATGATGGGGGGCGCAAAACGTCAACAGCGTGGGTTCCATGTCGCTCCGTGGCCTGTTGGTGGGGCGGGACTGATCATACCGTCAACCTGGGGGTGTCCTCCAACTCTGGGTATCCTGTGGGGGAGAATCGGACGGGTGGACGGATGGGTGCCAGGATGCGGGTCGCCATAGCTGACGATGAACCCCTGGCCCTGGCGCGCCTCACCAGACTCCTGGAGCGTGCGGGATGCGAGGTGCAGGCCCGCTTCCAGGACGGAATGGCCATGGTGGACTGGCTCCGGGTCCACCCCATGCCGGATTGTCTCTTCCTTGATGTCCGGATGCCGGGGGCCACGGGGCTCGACATCCTGGCCGAGTTCGAGGAGAAGGTCCCCATCGTGATGGTCACCAGCAACTCGGAGTTCGCCGTATCGGCCTTCGAGTTCGCCGCCACGGACTTCCTGTTGAAGCCCGTGGACGAAGCCCGCCTGGCCAAGACCCTGGCCAGGGTGGGGCGCTCGACCCTCACCCGGGTGGCGGTGGCTCCGGCGGTGCCCAGCAAGGTGGCGGTCCTGGCGGGGAAAGGGACGGTCCTGCTGGAGTTGAGCAAGATCAGTCACTTCGAGATCGTCGGCACCCGCGTCTGGGCCTGCACCGCCCAAGAGAAGCTGCCCACCCGCTGGCGCTCCCTTGCCCAGGCGGAAGGCGCCCTGCCGGGCCACACGCTCGTGAGACTCAACCGGACCACCCTGGTCAGGCCCGAGTCGGTGCGGGGGCTTCGGGTGCTGCCCTTCGGCCGCCGCATGGTCCTGCTGGCCGATGGCAAGGAATACGTGGCCAGCCGCAAAGGCAGCCAGGAGCTCCAGGAGCGCCTCGGTCTCTAGGTTCTGCTGCTCACTGCTGCTGATCTGCCAGTCCCTGCCGGGCCGGGTGCCCGCAGGGGCCCCGGCTCGTACCTTTGATGGGTGCGCAGGTCTTTGTCCTCCTTTGGTATGCCCCAGCCCCATGACACGAACTCTTCCCAGGAAAGCCCTGCTTGTCGACGGACCGGATGTCTGCCGGATGTTCCGCCGCTTCTTCCAGCTCCATGGCATGGAGGTCAGGGAAGTGGAGACACTGGACGAGGCCATGCTGATCCTTCCAGGCTTCCAGCCTGATCTCATGGTGGTGGATCTCGAGTCGGCGGCCGACCCTGCCTTTGATCGCTGCAGGGTGCTGGCGGGCACCCTCCCGATCCTCTTCCACGGTGGGGGGGTAACCGCCTGGGAGGCTTGGCGTCAGCCTGGGGAACGCTCTGCCTTCCTGGCTCATCCCTTCACCCTCCTCGACTTCCATCTGGCCCTCCAAGGCTTGCTGAGCTGAGTCCTTCCCCCGGGCCGGGACTTCAGCGCATGGCCCGGCCCGCCGAAAGAGGGGCATGGCCACTCACCGGATCGGCTCAGCCTGGACGCAGACCCGCTTCCTGATCCTCCTGGGAGGATGCGTGGTCGTGGTCCTCCTCCTCGGGGGCGTGCTGCCGGTGGTGGGTTCCACCCGGGAACTCCAGACCAACGGCCTCTCCCTGGCCAGCCGCATGCTGAACCAGTTCACCACCGTGGTGGTGACGAGCATCGCCCTCATCATTCCGTTGAGCTCGAACCTGTATTCCCCCAGGCTGGTGCGGCTCTATGTAACTCATCCCATCATCGTGGTCAGTCTCATCGTGCTCCTGGTCACGCACCTGCTCTTCGTGACGCTGGGCATCATCCCTCCGACCTCCAGGGCCAGCCGTCCCCTCCTCAGCCTTGCCTTTGCCTTCGTGCTGGTGGTCATGGCCGGGCTGCTGCCCTTCCTGTTCGGAGTCAGTCAATTCCTCCGGCCCACCTTCTTCATGCCCATGCTCACCCGGAAGGCTGTGCACAGTCTCCAGGGGGTGATGGAGTGCAGAAGGGTGCAGGCCAGCGCGGGCGATCTCTTCGAGATCACAGATGTGGTGGCCAATATCGCCCTGACGGGGATGACCCGCGGCGATCGGCAGTTGGTGCTCCTCTCTCTCCAGTCCCTCCACACCATCCTCATGGAGCTCGTGGGGGCCGGGGCCCGGATTCCGCCGCTGTGGAAGGGGGTGCGTCCCCACTATGTTCCGGGCCTGGCCAGGGAGGGGCAGCTCTTCATCGCCCAGGAAGGACTCTGGCCCGAGGCCTACCTCCTCGCCCAGATCCTGCGGACCATGGAGGCCGCCAGCAAGCGGCAGCACGAGCTCCTGGCCGAGCTGGCGGACCAGCTGGTCCAGACAGCAGAGCTGGCTGCGGTGCTGGGGCGGGGTCGGGTGGTGGAACTCCACCTCATGGTCTTCAATGCCCTGCTCCGGGAGTCCATTGAGGCCCGGGACCTGCGGCGCTTCCAGAATCTCTCCTATCACTACCGGCTCCTCATCGAAGCCATTGCCGTGCTGCCGGAGTTCTTCCACCAGGCCATGGACCACATGATCGCCTATGGCCGCCTGGCCGAGGAGGAGGGCATGGGCTTCGGTCTCAAGACGGTGATCTTCGACCTGGCGGAGTTGACCCTCAGCCTGGCTTCCTCCAGCGAGGAGCGGGCGGTGGAGATGGTCCAACTCTGGGTGGGTCCCCTGATCCAGGACGCGATCCAGTCCGAGGGCACCCTCCGCATGGTGGGCTGGCGTGCCCTTCTGAAGGTCTACTGGGAGGCCCGGGAGAGGGGGCTGGGCTCTTTGGCGGACTGCCTCTATTGGCGGCATCTCTCCGACGGGACCGTGCACCGTGAGCGCATCGAGCTTGTGTTGGATGAGGATCGGGAGCTGCACGCGGAGTTCAACGACAGGCTCATGCGCTTTGCCCACCTCTCCCCTGGGGCGGCCGATCGGGCCCGTGCCTTCGCCGAGGAATGACACCCCCCCTCCGGGGTGTGCGCCGTTTCGGATAAACTTGGGGAAACTGGCTTGAAACGGCTGAAGTACGCGGGAGCATCCATGTCCATGGACAGTGAACAGAAAGCAGGGGAGAGGGCGGAGATGGATGCCTGGATGGAGGCTCCGGTGGTGGACCTCATGCGTCACATCATCGCCCACTATCACTGGGAGACGCGGCGCGGCATGGCTGAGCTGGAGAACCTGGTGGAGGAGGCCGCCCTCTTCGAGGGGCACAACTTCAGCAACCTTGTGGCCATCCGCGATGAGGTGGAGCTCTTCTGCACGGAGATGCGCACTCACCTGAGGATGGAGGAGACCACGCTCTTTCCGGCCATCCTGGCCAGGGAACAGGGCCGGGAGGTCCAGGTCGACAAGGAGATCATCGAGCCCCTGGATCTCTTTGAGGATGAACACAATGCAGCGGCCGGGCTTCTGGTTCGGATTCACAAGCTGACGGAGGGCTTCAATCCCCCCCCGAGTGCCCAGGAGCTCCAGCGGCGCCTCTACCGGACCTTCGAGTCGCTGGCCGATGTACTCCTCAAGCACATCTACATCGAGAACGAGATTCTCTTTAAACGCGTGCTCTGAGAGGGAGTCGGCAGGAGTGTCTGCGAGGCCCCGGGGTTGCCCGGGGCCATCTGATTATGGAGGTGTTCGCTCATCGGATGGTATGATTTAAGGAGTAAATATTGATTTTAAAGATGTAGCAAATTGTTGATCTAATTATCAGATCAATATGTGTATTCAGGATAAAAATCTTTTTTGATCTTCCCCCCACCTGCTCTAATCTGGAGCCCTCCCAGGCAGGCAGAAGGTGTGGAATAGCGATATTCCACCAGGAATTTGTTGTATTCGACTTTTGGTATGACCACGGAGGCCCCATCATGGAGACACCGTCTCTCTCCTATTTCGATCCCGAGCAGCTGGCAGCCTGCGCGGGCGATGGCAGTCAGGTGATCCCCCTCCTCCAGGTGGTGCAGGAGAAACGGGGCTATGTGCCCGAGGATGCCATCCATGAGATATGCGCCATCACGGGGGCGGCGGAAAGTGACATCTTCAGTGTCATCACCTTCTACAAACAGTTCCGGCTCCAGCCCCCAGGCCGGTATCTCATCAAGGTCTGCGATGGCACCGCCTGTCATGTGAATGGTGCCAACACGCTGCTGGATGTCCTCTATGACGCCCTCCAGATCGAGACGGGGGATACCACGGCCGACGGGCTTTTCACCATCAGTCCGGTGGCCTGCCTGGGGTGCTGCTCTCTGGCGCCCGTGATCATGATCAATGACGAGACCTTCGGTGGCCTTACGCCTCAGAAGGTGAGATCCATCCTCAACGATTTCAAGAAGAAGGGCTGAGGTTATGGCGAGGAAGAGACTTGTGGTGGGCATGGGCACCTGTGGGGTGTCTGCCGGAGCGAACAAGGTGATGGCTGCCCTCCGGGAGCTGGTGGAAACCCACCCGGAAAAGGTGGAGCTGGGCTCCACTGGATGCGTCGGCATGTGCTACCGGGAGCCCTTAGTGGAGCTGTGGGACGGAGCCGAACGCACCCTCTACGGCGACATGACCGCTGAGAGGGCTCGTGAGGTCTTTGAGAGTCATGTGCTCCGGGGGGAGCCACTGCCCGAGTACGTCGCTCTCCGGGGGGATGGCCAGGGGGAGGAACGCCCCTACCTGGAGCGCCAGGTCAAGATCGTGCTGCGCAACTGCGGCTTCATGGATCCCGACTCCATTGAGGCCTATGAGGCACGGGAAGGCTATGCGGCCATCCGGAAGGTCCTGGATGAGATGAGTCCTGCTGAGGTCATCCAGACCGTGATCGACTCCGGGCTTCGCGGCCGTGGCGGCGGCGGTTTCTCCACCGGGCAGAAGTGGAAGTTCGCCGCGGCCTCCCTCAGCGATACCAAGTACATGATCTGCAATGCGGACGAGGGTGATCCCGGCGCCTTCATGGACCGCTCGGTGCTGGAGGGGGATCCCCACTCCGTCATCGAGGGGATGATGATCGCGGGCTATGCCATCGGGGCCGAGCACGCCTACATCTATTGCCGGGCCGAGTACCCCCTGGCGGTGAGGCGATTGCGGGAGTCCATCGAGAAGCTCAAAGCCAAGGGCTATCTGGGGCGCAACATCTTCGGCTCCTCCTTCAACTTCGAGGTGAAGGTGAAGGAGGGCGCCGGTGCCTTCGTATGCGGCGAGGAGACCGCCCTCATGGCCTCCATCGAAGGCAAACGTGGCACCCCCCGTCCCCGCCCGCCCTATCCTGCCATCAAGGGGCTCTGGGGTAAGCCCACCAATATCAACAATGTCGAGACCTTCGCCAATGTCCCCTGGATCCTGTTGAAGGGCTCGGCAGCCTATGCGGCCCTGGGTACGGAGAAGAGCAAGGGCACCAAGGTCTTCGCCATCGCCGGGAAGGCCCGGCGCACGGGATTGGTGGAGGTCCCCATGGGGCTCACCATCAGGGATGTCGTCTTCGATGTCTGCGGTGGCATCAAGGAGGACCGCGCCTTCAAGGCCGTCCAGATGGGCGGTCCCTCCGGCGGCTGCATCCCGGCCGCCCTGGCCGACACCGTCATCGACTATGACTCCATCACCAAGACCGGAGCCATCATGGGTTCCGGCGGCATGGTGGTCATGGATGAGACCACCTGCATGGTGGAGATGGCCCGCTTCTTCCTCCACTTCACCCAGATGGAATCCTGCGGCAAGTGCACCTCCTGCCGCATCGGCACCCTGCGCATGCTCGAGATCCTGGAGGAGATCGTGGCGGGGCGGGGCAGGGAGGAGCACCTCGCCCAGCTCGAGGAGCTCGGCGCCTTCATCAAGGGCTCCTCCCAGTGTGGCCTGGGCCAGACGGCCCCCAATCCCGTGCTCACCACCCTGCGCTACTTCAGGGACGAATACGAGGCCCACATCCGGGAGCACCGCTGCCCCGCTCACTCCTGTGGGGCCCTGGTGAAGTTTGAGGTGGACAGCGCCAAGTGCGTGGGCTGCACCCTCTGCGCCCGCCAGTGCCCGGCCAAGTGCATCAGCGGTGAGGCCAGGAAGGTCCATGTCATTGATGACGCCCAATGCGTCAAGTGCGGCAAGTGTTACACCGTATGCAACTTCGGCGCGATCCGGAAAGTGTGAGGACCGAACCCATGGCCAGTGTCACCTTCAAGCTCAACGGCAAAGAGGTCGTTGCCGACAACTCCAGGACCATCCTCCAGGCCGCCCGCGACAACGGGGTGGACATCCCCACCCTCTGCTACGACCCCCGCCTCCCGCCCTATGGCTCCTGCCTGGTCTGTGTCGTGGAGGTCCGGAACATGGGCCGCAACCTCATGTCCTGCACTACCCCCGTGGCCGAGGGCATGGATGTGTGGACCGAGAGCGAACCCGCCTTCAAGGCCCGCAAGTCTGCCCTCGAGATGCTGCTCTCCAACCATTACGCCGACTGCCGCGGTCCCTGCTTCGTCAAGTGCCCTGCCCATGTGGATGTCCAGGGCTACCTGGCCTTCGCCCATGCCGGGATGTACAAGGAGGCCCTGGACCTCATCCGCGAGACCAATCCCCTGCCCCTGGCCTGCGGCCGGGTCTGCGTCCGCTACTGCGAGGCCAACTGCCGCCGCCAGGATGTGGACTCCCCCG